>JAKEHU010000042.1 GCA_022614855.1 Chlamydiota bacterium | reverse complement strand
TAATGATTTTTCAGCAAATCTAAAAGCGGCTTTTGAGCAACAATGTGTAGAGCACATGGGCGAAAAAGCTGATTTTAGAGATGCTAAAAAGCAAATTTTTAGCAAGGAAATGGGGTTTCGAAAGAAGTCTAATACAATTTTTTCTTTTTGTAATGATTTCCTCGACCTCATTGAACAAAGTCTTTTCATCAAAAAAGAGATCACAGAAATCGATTTCAATGAAACAAAGGGAGTTAGAGAGAGTTTAAATTTTGGCCACACAATTGGACATGCCTTAGAAGTATTGGAAAAGTTTCAAATCGATCATGGAAAAGCAGTAGCAATTGGCATGGCGGTAGAAAGCTTCTTAAGTCATGAAGCAGGCTATCTCCCTTTAAGTGACTTTAAAAAAGTCATAGATATTCTGGATCGTTATGAATTTGATTTAAGTCTGCCGAGGAAATATACTCATGAAGAGATGTTCAATGTGATGATCCAGGATAAAAAAGCGAAAAATGGCCTTCCTCGATTTGTTATTTTAGAAAAAATTGGCTCTTTCCACTGTTGTGATTTCTTTCCTCGCGAATTAGTGATGAAAGCCATTGATTTTATGAATAGACCTCTTGCGTAACTAAACAAAATGAATAAACTGGTTCTTTTTATCCACTTTTTAAAATCTATTTTTTTGCCTACTCTCCTTCGAGTATGTCAAAAAATTAAATTTTAAAAATTGAATAAAAATTCCTCATTTTCTCCATTCTGTTTAGTTACGCAAGAGGTCTAATGAATATGCATTTTCACATCAGACCTAGTCATCTCTCTGGGGAAATTGCCATTCCACCTTCTAAATCGCATACGATAAGAGCTATCTTATTTGCTATGATGGCCTCTGGAAAATCGATTATTGAAAATCCCCTCATTTCTCCTGATGCAGAAAAAATGGTCGATGCCATCTGCTCCTTTGGCGCAAAAGTCATGAAAAAGAACTCTCTTGAAATCGAGGGGGTGAATGGTCGTCCCCCTGTTTTCCCAAAAATCATCGACGCGGGAAACTCCGGCATCCTCTTTCGATTTATGACAGCATTAAGTGCACTGTTTCCGCATACAATAAAAATTACTGGAGACGCATCGATCTGTAACCTGCGACCCATACAACCTCTTCTTACCGCTATTCAACAACTTGGAGGGAAAACAGAAAAAAAAGATGGTATTATTCAAATACAGGGACCTATAAACCCTGGAAAAATAACCGTATCGGGAGAAGATTCACAGATTGTCTCCTCGCTTTTGATCGCCACTTCCTTCCTCCCACTTCCTACTGAAATTAATGTAATAAATCCTGGAGAAACTCCTTGGGTTGATCTCACCTTGCATTGGCTTCAAAAACTAGGAATTGTCTTTACGAGAAAAAATCACAGTTTTTATCGCAATTTGGGAAATGGCCGCTATCCTGGTTTTTCCTATTCCGTCCCTGGAGATTTCAGCACGGCTGCATTTTCCATTGCTGCAGCCATTGTCACTCATTCCGCTCTAACCTTGACAAATCTAGACATGAGCGATATCCAAGGGGACAAACAATTGATTTTCCTCCTTCAAGAAATGGGAGCAGAGATAACCATTGATCAGATCGAAAAAAAAATTATGATTAAACCCAATTGTGATCTAAAAGGAAAAAAAATCGATATTAACCCATTTATCGACGCACTCCCCATTCTTGCAGTCTTGGGCTGTTTTGCTAAGGGAAAGACAGAAATATTCAATGGAAAGATCGCAAGAAAAAAGGAAAGCGACCGCATTGCTGCTATTTGCCAGGAACTTGCAAAAATGGGAGCAAAGATACGAGAAAAAGAAGATGGATTAATCGTAGAACAATCGGATCTTTGCGGAGCCAATGTAGATTCCCATCAAGATCATCGAATTGCTCTAGCTCTTTCCATCGCAGCTTTAGCTGCTAAAGGACCATCTACTATTTCCAATATTGAATTTATTCAAAAGAGCTATCCCAATTTCATGAGAGATTTTCAAACAATTGGAGCGCAAATCATAGAAATATCATGAATATCATTTTGTTTGGCTTTCAATATTCAGGAAAAACCCATTTCGGCAGACTACTTTCTCAAAGACTGCATCTCCCCTTCATTGACCTAGACCAAAAAATTGAAGAGAACTACCAGAAGCAATTTTCTCTTGCCCTCTCTTGTAGACAGATCGCTCTTGAAAAAGGAGGAGTATTCTTTCGAAAACTTGAAAAGGAGACACTTTTTAGTCTAAAAAAGGTGAGAAACTCTGTCATCTCCTTAGGAGGTGGAACAGTTTTAGATGAGGAAAATCTCCGATTTATTCTTGGATTTGGCAAACTCATCTATTTGAATGCGAATAAAGAGGTAATCAAAAAAAGGATCTTAGGCGGACAGCTCCCCGCTTACCTCGATCCCGATGATCCAGAAGAATCTTTTGAAAATCTCTATTATGAAAGAAAAAAAATTTATGAAATGATCCAGGCAAAAAGGATAGATCTTCATGCAAAAAGTGAAAGTGAAATCTTAGAAGAATTGGAAAAGCTTTAAAAGCTTAATTAAGGGATAGGTTCCATGGGACACAATTCATTTGGCAGAATTTTTCGCATTACTAGCTGGGGAGAATCCCATGGAAAAGCAATTGGCGTTGTCATTGACGGATGTCCCGCAGGACTTTCTCTTTCCGAAGAGGATATTCAAAAAGAACTTGCAATGAGAGCTCCTGGAAACAGCCCCTTTACCTCCCCTCGTAAAGAAGCTGATCGCGCTGAAATCCTCTCTGGCGTTTTCGAGGGTAAAACGACAGGAATGCCCATCTCTATCATCATTCAAAATCAAGATGGCCGATCTAGCGACTATGAAAAGCACAAAGATCTTTTAAGACCCGGCCACGCCAACTATTCCTATTTAGAAAAATATGGCATTTTTGATTATCGCGGGGGTGGAAGGGCCTCAGGAAGGGAAACAGCCTGCCGAGTTGCAGCTGGTGCTGTGGCAAAACAACTGCTTGCTCATTTTCATATTCAACTCCTTGCATTCATCAAGGAGATTGGCAAAATCTCTTGCAAACAAATGAATCTAAAAAATCTGGAAGAAATCGAGAAAAAAAGAAATAAAAGTTCTATTTTTTGTCCCGATACAGCTACAGAAAAAGCCATTGTAGCCAAACTAAAAAAAATCCAAGAAGAAAAGGATTCTCTCGGAGGAGTCATAGAACTCATCACCTCTCCCCTACCTTTGGGCCTTGGAGACCCAATCTTTGAAAAACTAGAAGCAAACCTAGCCAAAGCACTTCTCAGTATCCCAGCTGCAAAGGGAATTGAAATTGGCTCTTCTTCAGCAAAAATGAAGGGCTCTGATCATAACGACCTTTTCATCTTAGATGAAAAAAATCAGATTAAAACAAAGACAAACCATGCCGGAGGAATTTTGGGAGGGATCTCAAATGGAGCACCTCTTCATTTAAAAGTCTCCTTTAAACCTCCCTCTTCCATCAAAAAGCCACAAAAGACTGTAAGTATAAAAAAAGAAGAAGCTACACTGGAATTTTCTCAAGAATCAAGACATGATCCCTGTGTTGCAATCCGCGCCGTTCCCGTTGTCGAAGCCATGACAGCCCTTGTCCTTGCAGATGCCTTGCTGATCAATAGATGTTCGCGCTTATCTTTATAACTAGAATTTTTGCGTTTTTAACATCTCTAAAAGTAGAAAAATCACTTCAATAGGAGTTTTCCATGGTTCTCCATACTCGCGGACTAACGTAGTTCTTCCTATTTTCCAATGATTTCCTTGGATTAATGTCTCAATTAAAATAGCCATTCTTTCTAGAGTAACCATTTTCTTATTTTCAATACCTACTATTGAGTTTAGAGAACCCATAGCACTACAACCATTTTCATTTCCCATTTCAGCTAGCTTTTTGATTTTTTTAAAACGGATATCAAAAGACATTCCCAATTTTTGACCTTTAAACGTGTCATATTGATATATGGGTATCAAACACTCTTGAGCTACTTCATTGTTCTGCTGAAAAGCTTGGTCTTCTAACAATTTAAGACATTGCTCGTCAGTCATACCAAGAGAGATCTCCCCAAAACAATTCTTCCATACGCAATCTGTAAAAAGCGCATCGATCTTTTTAGAATTTATTTTTCTTATCTCTTGGATCTTTGCAAGGCGCTGCTCATTGGTCAAACCGAGTGAAATAGCATGACTTAGAGAAAAATTCTTATTACCTAAAGTATTTGTTTTAACCATTTCCCATAAGTACTCAAGGGCCATTTCATCTCCTTTTTTAGCTCTCTTTTCAAGAAATGCAATTCGTTCATCCTTCGTTAAGTTATAAGGATAATTTTCAGTAGGAGTACCAAAGCCATTTTCCCAAATAGCTTTGGTAACAAATTCATTAAATTGTCCTTTTTCTAACTCTCTTAGCCTATTTAGGCCATTTTTTCTTTCTTCTTCAAAGAAATCACATTCCTCGTTTTTTCCTAACCTATTAGTATAATAAATCTTTCCCAAGGTTTTTTGAGCTGAAAAAAATCCTTGTTCTGCAAGCTCGATCAACCCTTGAATCCTCTCCTCTACGCTTAATGTCAATTTTTCTGAATTAAGTATGGTGCCGTATAAATATACTTGGGTAAGGCAATGTCCAGCTTCTACGATGCCAAATTTAGCAAGCTCTTTTAAAATCGAGAAACATTGCTCCTTATCACCAAATGGGAAAATGTCTTTAATAGGGAGACCGCCAACAATTGGATGTTCTATCAATCGTGCTATCGCAGGAAATGAAGGAAAAAATCCTCTTTTATAATCAGATGCAATTTTTTTACTCCAAAAACATACGAATCTTTTCCATTCTTGTGGATAATGCAATCGGCAATATTCATGGTAACTTGAAGAGAATATGAGTATTCCTCCCTTTTCATAAAACTTCAAAAACAATGTCCGAATTTCAAGAGAACAAGGAGAAAGCATCTTTTGGACCAAGAGAGCAAAATCTTTACTACCTGCAAGAACATTGCGGATCAAATCAATAAAAAACCTCTTGTATTCTTCGATAAGTTTAAATTTTTCTTCCTTTTTTAAAGATGGCAAATTTGCCTTTATTGCTAATTCTAAGAGTGTAGAAACAGAATCTTCTGCTTTTAAACGCTTCTGTAAACCATTTGATAAACTATTTTCTAAAGCAAGGTTGTTATCGATTGAAAGTCGTTTTATTTCAGGAAGAAGAGAATAATCAAAAAATTCTTGGTTTTCATCCCATCCATTTTGGATAATTTCCAATCCAATGCAGCCAATTAGTTCTATTTTAGAATCCTTCAATCGAAGGATGGCGATGCCACTATCTTTTATCTTTATCCCATTTTTATCTCGATAAAGTAATGTTGCGATAACTGATTCAATGACCTTGTGATATGTGATGACAACAATATGAACTTTCTTATTCAGAGAGATTTCTATTAAACCCATCAATACTCTTTCAAAAACCTCCTGTGCAGTTTCTAAAACTGGCTTAAAGTTCTGTCCTTCAACAAAAGTAGAATTCTTTCCTAAGCTCAATGGTTCTTTAAATTTATGAAATGCAGGATTCACAATGGGCTTGCTCTGATATTTTTCTCCAATTTCTTTTATGTGTAATGTGAGATCAGGAATATAAAAATTTTCGAACGGTTTGACAACATCGGGAGAAGCATGATTTGCTAAGTTAAGTGATTTAAGGGTCGCATCAATATTTCCGTCATTTTTACACACGAGGTAACAAATCAAATTAGCTCCTGTTACTCCTGACATGACTTAACTTCCTCAAAAAGGATTTTCGAAACAGTTGATATGAATTGCATTGGTTTTTTTGAAATAATGTGGCTCACTTGCTTATGTCTAATGTTTTTAAAAGAGAAAAAATCAACTTAAAGGAAGTCTTCCATGGTTCATTAAAAGAATAAATTAATTTTTCTCTTTCAGCATCCCAATGTCCTCCTTCTAAGATTACCCGAATTAAAATTTGCATTTTTTCTTCTTGACTCATCTGGTTTCCTTCACTGCCCTTGATTTCGCTGGAAATATTATCCAAACAAAATTTAGCTATTGTCCAGCAAGCATCTTTATTTCCAAGTAGAGCCAGTTCACAGATTTTTTCAAAACGCTCATTAAATGGTTGCTCTAATGGTTCATCAAATTTCATGTGATTGTCTTTGTAAATATTCAATAAATGACGCTGTGCGCTTTCATTGCCCAAATTAAAAGCTTGATCTTCTAGCCATTGAAAGCGCTGTTCTACTGTTAAATTAAGAGGAATATCTCCAAAAAGATTTTTCACAATGCAACCTGCGTAACATTGATCAATATATTTATCGTCTATTTTTCTTAACTCCTCAATTTTTTTTACACGCTCTTCTTGGGTTAAGTTGAGGGGAATAGCATAATCAGGATAATAATTTGTATCACCCAAAGTATTCTCTTCATACATTTCCCATAAACACCTAAGAGCACTTTCATCTCCTTTTTTTGCTCGCTCTTTCAGTTGTGCAATTCTCTCTTCTTTCGTTAAGCCCCAAGAATAGCGCTTACCGCCATTAAACCCATTTTCCCAAATCAGGCAAGTAATGTAAAAATTATATTTTCCTTTTTCCATAGTTTTTAGTCTCTCAAGACTATCTTTGGCTTCTTTTTCTGAAAAACCACATTCAGACTTTCCTATTGAATTGTGATAATAAGCCGCTGCTAATTGTTCTTGCGCAGGAAAAAATCCTTTCTCTGCAAGCTCCCATAAACCCTGAATTCTATCTTGCACGGTTAAATCTACATTTATCTTTTCGCCATCAGCACCAAGTGTTCCCCACAAATATGCATGCCAACAGAGCACATCTTGAGCCACCTTAACACCGATTTTAGCAAATTCTTGTAAAATGCGAAGACACTCTTTCATATCATTAAATGGGGGAATTTCAACCAAGGAGTACCCACAAATCTTTCTATTTTCAATCATATTTACTACCATCGGAAATGAAACAAGGTCTCCTTTTTCAAAATCAGATAAAATTTTCTTCTTCCATGAATCTAAGAATTTTTGCAATTGTCCTGAAAAAGCAGCCTCAAAGCTATATGAATGAAAATAATCATACCAATCAAGGGCAGTTACTATCCCTTTCTCATAGAATTCAGAAAACAGCTGTTGGATAAATGGTGAAGAAGGAGAAAGATCTTTTTGCACTTGAAGAGCAAATTCTTTATCTCCATTGATAGTTTTCCAAGCTAAATCTACAAGCTCATTTTTATACTTCTCGATGGCCTTCAGTTTTTCTTGCTTTGTATTATAAAAAGAGGAGGGTAAAATTTTCTTCATCGACAGTTCTAAGAGCGAAAGAACAACATTTTCTTGAGCTGTTGAAAGTTCGGTTAAGGCTTTTTCTAAAGCATTTTTTATAGAAATGTTATCGTAAATTTTATCTGTAAATAGATTTGGCTTTATTTCGAAACTAGAATCTATATCATTAATGATTATTCCAGGCACGATTTAGCCTCCTTGTAAAAAATTTCTGGAACTGGAGAAATGAATTGCATCGGTTTTTTTGAAATAGGATGGGCAAATCCAAGTTTATGGGCATGCAAAAAAAGTCTGTTTGCGCCGTCGTTCTGAAACCCATACTTTTCATCTCCCAAAATGGGAAAGCCATTTTCTGCAAAATGGACGCGAATCTGATTTTTTCTCCCGGTTTCTAACTGGATGGCAACAAGAGTGCACTCTTGATTTTTTTTCAAAACTTTGTAATGGGTAATGGCAACTTTTCCCCTTTTTCCTGATTTCACATAGTAATTTTTGTTTTCTTGTAAAAAACTTTGAAAGGTTCCTTCATCTTGAAGGATTTGGTTGTGGGCAACTGCAATATATTTTCTTGTGATTGCATGCTTTTCGAACTGGTTTTTTAATTCTTCTTTTGCCTTTTCATTTAGAGCAAAAACCATGACGCCAGAGGTTTCGCGGTCAAGTCGATGGACTGGATAAACATGCTTTTTCAATGCATTTTTTATGATGCGATGGGCAGTTTTATTTTTATCATAAAGGGTTGCTACGCTTAAGAGTCCTTCGGGTTTTTCTATTGCAATGAGATGTTGATCTTCATAGAGAACGCGCACATTTTCTTCAAAAAATTTTTGCCGGTTTTCTACGGTTACTACCTCCCCTTTTTCTAAAGGGGTATCCAACTTGCTTACTTTTTTCCCATTGATATGAACTCGCCCAGAATCAAAAAATGAGCGGAGGGTATTTTTCGAACAATCAGGGAACAAAAATGCAATGACCTCAATGATCGATTGCTTTTTAAGGGCTTTATAACGGATCATAGGGAATCAATTATAACTGAGAAAAAAGACATACTCAAGCAAATTGAAAAATCAGCAAAATCCCTTCATTAGCATCTTCACTTTTTTAGTTGTCAGCATAGATCATATGCAGCTACGCATATGATCTGCTTCGACAATTAAAAAATTGAAGCGCCAATTTTGGCCTTTTGCTGATTTTTCAATTTGCTTGAGTATTAATCTCAAGAGGAGAATAGCATGAAAACAAATCGGGAAAAAGTAAGCTATTGCATTGGTTTTGAGACAGCTACAAATTTAAAAAATCAATTTAAAGACGTTGATCAATCCCTTCTCATGCAAGGACTAAACGATGGGTTGCAAGGAAAGATTCCCCGACTGGGTCAAGAAGAAATTGATCAGATATTGCAAAATTTAAAAAAACAAATTGAAATGCAGCAAAGGAGTTACATCACTCAACTCGCGGAAGAAAATCGAAAAAGCGGAGAGCAATTTTTAGAAGAAAATAAGGCAAAGGAAGGGATTCGCGTTTTGCCCAGTGGACTTCAGTACAAAGTTCTGCACGAAGGAGATGGCCCTCGACCCACGATGCTCGATGCAGTTGCCTGTCATTATCGCGGAAATTTTTTGAATGGCGAAATTTTTGACAGCTCTTATGAAAAGGGAAAACCACAATCTTTTCAGCTCGCTCAAGTGATCCCTGGATGGTCAGAAGCATTGAAGATGATGAAAGTAGGAGATAGGTGGCAACTTTTCATTCCTCCCTACCTCGCTTACGGTGAAGCTGGTTATGGTCCAATCCAACCCAATATGACGCTTATATTTGAAATGGAACTGATCGGAATTCACTGATTTTTTTTCACAAATGAAAATTTTTATTCTCTTATTGATTACTTCTTCATGCATTGCTATGCCCTTTGAAGAGCATCAAGAGATGATAATGCATGGGATGTATGGAACTTATCCCATGGGACGTGATGCTACAGGGACTAGTTGGATGCCAAGTTCCACACAAATGCCTTCTATCCATCGCACCTATCATGATTGGATCTTTATGATCCATGGATATCTCATGGCGATTTATGACGATCAGCGCGGACATCGAGGAGACCGAAAGTTTTTTAGTGAAAATATGTTCATGGTTACTGCGCAAAAAGATTTCGGATGGTCTACTTTTGCCTTGCGCAACATGATTTGTTTTGAGCCAGCTACCATTGGATGCAATGGCTATCCGCTGCTTTTGCAAACAGGCGAAACTTGTAATGGAATTACTTCTTTAATTGATCGTCAACATCCCCATGATTTTATTATGGAACTCGCAGCGCTTTATACAATTCGATTTTCAAAAGAAAATTCCATCTTTGCTTATTTCGGGTATCCTGGAGAACCTGCACTCGGACCCCCTGCTTATATTCATCGCTTTTCGGCATTTTTCAATCCAGAAGCTCCTATTACGCACCATTGGCTTGATTCAACACATATCACTTTTGGAGTTGCTACACTTGGGTATGTACATAACTGGCTAAAAATTGATGCTTCGATTTTTACTGGAAGAGAGCCCGATCAACATCGCTGGAATTTTGACAGACCTCGATTCGATTCATACTCTGCGCGGATCTCAGTAAATCCAACTGAAAATATTGCAGCACAAATCAGTTATGGATTCCTAAAAAGTCCTGAAGTTTTAGAAGCAAACGTAAATACCTATCGCACGACAGCATCTCTTAGTTATAACAAAGCTTGGGAAGATAACAACTGGCAAATTACGGCTGCTTGGGGAAGAAATCGCGATCAACCTGGCCACACTTTAAATGGGTATCTCGTGGAATCAGCGATTGAGATCCAACACACACATGTTTTATTCGGCAGAGTTGAACATGTTGCCAAAGATGAACTGTTCATTCCTCCTAATCCAAAAGCTGATAAAGTTTTTCATGTTGGCAAATTAGATCTTGGATACATTTTTGAATTCCCCTTCATTCCTTATACACTTTGGGGAATCGGAGTAGTAGGAAGCACTTCATTCCCTCCAAGCTCAATTCGGTCAGCATATGGGGGAACCCCTATTTCTTACATGGCTTTTTTAAGAATTGAATTAAAAGACAAGAAGCATCAAAAACATCATTAAATTCGGACCTCAGGATAAAATAGATGAGCAGGTTGTCTAGACACTGGAAAAAAGCTATCCTCACAATTTTATTTATATCCGTGCTCTATGGTGATGACCTCGAGCGGTATGCTCCTAAAGAGGTTCCCAGAGATCAGTCTCCACCCGAACAACCTATTTTTCCCATACCTCCTCCCGAAAAAACGATAGATCGTTTAGTGATTCTCGATACTCGAGCGCTGATTCTATTAGGCTCTTCTGACGATGTAAGTTCTGATATCTCAGAAGAAGTGGCCGGCCTTAAGATCAAAAACCTCTATGTCCCTGGAGATATTCGGGATTTAGAGAGGTGCCTTCTACCGCTTTTTCTCCATCAACCTCTAACTCATAAGCAAATTAAGGAGATCAAGCGCACAATCGTCAGCTATTACCACGACCATCGTATGCCATTTGTAAGGGTGATCACACCTGCGCAAGATATCACAGACGGAGCGCTGCAGCTCATCGTTCTTCTTGGCAGAATTGATCGCATTTGTGTCTCGGGGAATCAACATTTTGATTCTGAAGATATCTTAAAATCTATTAGACTTCGTCCAGGAAGCTATATCGATATCGATGAAATATTAACAAATATAGCCTGGCTCAATCGCAACCCTTTTCGGCAAGGAACTGCCCTCTTTCAACCTGGAAGAAAAGCCGGCGAGGTCGAGATGATTCTTGACGTACAAGATCGGCGCCAGTTTCGATTTTATGCAGGAGGAGAAAATACTGGAAATAACTTCACCGGCAATAATCGCTGGTATACCGGTATCAACTGGGGAAATGCTTTCAATATTGGTCATATCGCTTCATATCAGTACACAACATCCGGAGATTTTCGCAAATTTCAGGCTCATACCTTCAATTATACGATCTTCCTTCCATGGAGAAATGCAATAACACTTTTTGCTGGTTATGCGCGTGTTCATCCCGATATTACAGGTTTTAGTAGTAAGGGCAAAGCCTATCAAGCTAGTTTGCGCTATGAAATTCCATTGGGTAAAATTTTCACACCGATTACTCAGTCTTTGGATGTAGGATTCGACTACAAATCAACGAATAATAACATTCTTTTTGTGGATGAATTTTCAGAAATACGCCAAACACAAACAGTCAATCTAACGCAATTTGTATTTGGATATTACTTTGTATGGAGCTCCTCATTCAATCAATTGTTCTTAGACCTAGAAGCCTATTATTCTCCTTTTACATTTCTCGACAATCAATCCAAAAATGATTTCAATGCACTTAGAACAGGTGCAAAGCCCATTTATATCTATGGTCGCATCCGGTTAGAAGATATCTTGACCATTTTTTCATGGAGCATGTTTTTTCAAGCTCGTGGAGAGATGTCAAATGAGAATCTTCTCCCTTCAGAACAATTTAGTTTAGGAGGATATGATACAGTACGTGGATATGCAGAAAGGGCTGTCAATACGGATAATGCTTTTTGCTTCAACTATGAATTTAGAACTCCCATGGTGCGTATATTAAAAAAGCCTGATAATGGGATTCAATTCTACGGATTCATCGACTGGGGATATGGGTGGAATCACAAACGAGAGGTAGGGCAACCAAACCATTTTCAATTACTTGGAGTGGGTCCAGGTGTTCGCTTTGCAATTGCATCTAATTTTTCAGCAAGGCTCGACTGGGGTTTTCCTATTTTAAAGGTAGAAGATGCAGCCTTTAGAAGAAGACTCCATTTTGGACTGCTCCTTACTTATTAACCTGAGTTTTGGGTTTAATTCGCTCAGAATCAACGATCTTTCCTAAGATCTTGCCGATTTTTGTTCTCTGAAATAGCACCTTCGGCTATTCCCTTCGAACAAAAATCGGTAATCCCATCGGAAATCTCTGTAGATTCTGAGGAAAGAAACCCAAAACTCAGGTTATTAATGGTTTTTTCTGATATAGGACAAAGTAATGAAAAAAAATGCTTTGTCCATACTCCAGATAGCCCTTTTCCTATTTCTTTCTCCTCTAACCTCACAACCAACGGGCCTTAAAATTGCATCTGGTAGCGCTCTTGTGCATTCTCAAGCAAATGAACTCATCGTCGAAGCAAGTAATAAGGCGATTCTCAACTGGGATGAATTTTCTATACTCAACCATGAGAAAACCCATTTTGCACTTCCTAATTCCAAATCAGCTGTGCTCAACCGCGTTACAGGATCGCACCCAAGTAAAATTATGGGCAGCCTTACTTCCAATGGCCATCTTTATCTAGTTAACTCGAATGGCATTTTTATTGGATCTCAAGCAGTTGTTTCTGTTGCTGGATTTGTCGCATCGACTCTAGCTCTTCAAGATGAAGATTTTTTAAAAGGCGACTCTCTCAAATTTGAAAAAGCATCAGAAAGACCAATCCAGATTGAAGGAAAATTGGAAGCACGAGACGGAGATATTGTGCTTCTCTCTTCAAAAATTGAAAATAGAGGCCTTTTAAAAGCTTCTCGAGGAACTGTTGTCTTAGGAGCAGCTGATAAAATCGTCTACTACCCCAAAGAAAATGCGAAGATTGGAATCATCATTAGTGGCGAAGAAACCCCCGAAACTCTAACGGAAACTCGTATTCTTCAGTTAGGGAAAATTGAAGCGCTCCACACAGAAATACGTGCAAGTGGAAACCCCTATGCTTATGCAGTTCAAAATAAGGGGTGCATCGAAGCAACAAATATCGTTGAACAGGGTGGCCGTATTCTTTTGATCTCTGAAGATGGAGCTGTTGAAAATAGTGGCTCACTTTTAGCAAAAAATAGCGAGGGTGTCGGCGGAAATGTAGATATTTTGGGTAGATCCATCCATCTTGCTCCAACCTCGCTCATCGATGCATCAGGCGAAATGGGAGGTGGTCAGGTTCATGTCGGGAAAAGTTCTTTTTTTTCCACCTTTCAAACAGAACTGACAGTTGTAGACAATGGCAGCGCTATTTATGTCGATGGTTTAAAAAATGGAAATGGCGGAAATGTTTTAGTATGGGCTGATCGAGCAATTGGCTTTTATGGAAGAGTTTTTGCAAGAGGAGGTAGCGAGCATGGCGATGGAGGCTTTATAGAGATCTCTAGCCGCGGAACCTATGATTTCAGAGGCTTAACAGATCGCACAGCACCCAAAGGAAAAGCGGGACTTCTCTTGTTAGATCCATCAAACATC
>JAKEHU010000041.1 GCA_022614855.1 Chlamydiota bacterium | reverse complement strand
CTTTTAAAAATTCTAGAAGAAAAAAATCATCGAACGATTCTAAATGAACAGCCCAGTGGAGTATCCATTCTCACCATTCATAAGAGTAAAGGGTTGGAGTTTTCGATTGTTTTTGCCCTATCCCTCGCTTCGCGTCATATGAATCGAGAAGAAGAGGAGATCTGGCAAGAAAAGGATAGTGAGAAGTTGCGCCAGCTCTATGTTGCTTTGACACGAGCAAAAGAAAAACTCTACATCCCCCTTGTTTTTGATGAAAATCAAAAAGAGGTAGAAGAGGGTAGCGCTTCGCCCATAGAGCTTTTTGCAAGCAGATGGATCTATCCAGAATTAAAAGAAGCTGATCTTTACAAAAAATTGCCCCATGACTTTTCCGTGCTATCTCCTTTTTTAGAAAAACTAAAGACCCAAGGAAATTTCACATATGAATGGATAAGAGAAAAAAATGACATTTCCTTTTCTTTAGAGACGCAGAAGTCTTTGCCTGAGCTATTGGTACCCACCGCAGTCACTTTACAAATCCAACCGAGATTCCTTACATCTTTTTCCTCACTTGCAAAAAAGAATGAGGAAAAAATCGTCCATAAAGAAGTAGAAAAAGATCCACAACTTCTCCCTCTTGGTGCTGAAACCGGACTCATCTTGCACCAGCTATTAGAAGAGATTTTTCTGCAAGAACTTCACATGAAAGAGGGAAGGGTTCAAAGAAAAAAATTCATTGAACAAGAATTACAAGAAACAGAATTAAAAGATTGGAAAGAAGAAATTGTAAACCTCATTTCAGATATTTTAGATCTTCCACTTTCCCCCTATCCCTTTTGCCTCAGCGATCTTAAAAAGGAAGAATATCTTCCTGAAATGGAATTTCTCTACCCAGAAGCAAATAACATGATCTATGGATTTGCCGATTTAGTCTTTTGCAAAGGTGGAAAATATTTCCTTCTAGATTGGAAGAGCAACTATCTTGGTCCTGATCTCAATAGTTACAAAATGGAAAAGATCGAAGAGGAGATGAAAAGACATGATTATTTTCTTCAGGCAAAGTTATATACAGAAGCTCTCGTGCGCTATGTCAAACTCTTTGATGATAGAAAGGTTGAAGAGTTCTTTGGAGGAGCTTACTATGTTTTCTTAAGAGGTAAGGCTTTTTACCACTTCAATTCTTCCCGAAACTGATCAACTCGGCTCTTTAGCTCTTCCTCACTCAAAACTTTTCGAAGGTAGAAACTCCTTAAAATTAAATCGATTTTTTGCAAAAGCTTTTGTGGTTTTTCAGATCCCATGGTCACATGCAAATGCCAGTGAGGAACTGTCTGTCCGGCTCGCACCCCAGTTTTATGATAAAATACCATATTAGAAATCCCATCCTTCTCTCGATAAAAATTGCACAATTCTTGAGCAAGAACCATGGCTTCCACGTATTCCTCTTCAGCTAGGTCGGTAAAATGTAAGCGGTGTTTCTTGGGAATGATCAGAAAATCCAGCTCCTTTGGTTTAATAGGAAGCGGAGCATAGTTGTAAAGGATATCCACCTGTTCTCCTTCAAAAACTCTTTGCTTAGATAAAGCAGCTGGATCGCAAAAGGGATCATCTTCTTTTGAATCAATTGAAGTGAGTGTATCTCCATCAACTACCATTTGTGGCCATTCTGCTCGATACCCTTGGGCAAGATTTTCCTCTTGCTCCAAAGACCCAGGCCGTGTTTTAGGTCCCGATAGCACATTGTGAAAGATCAAAAGCTGTTTGAAAGTGGACCAATCGTTGGGAAAATAGGGAAGAATTTCCCATGCAGATTCATCGGAGCTTGCAAAAATCATATAGTCTTTGCTTCCATGTTCCTTAAAATAAAAAATTACCTTTTTTAAATGGGCAAAAGATTCCCGAATTTCAGAGCTATTCCAATCTGTAATATTTTTTTTCTCTCTATGTCTGACTTTCAAATTGGGATGGTAAAGGAATTGCGACGGAACATAGGTTTCCATCAAATCCGTGGAATAGATAGGCGCATCAGAATAGAGCCAAGAAAAGGCAAGTAAAGCAAATGCAAGAAAAATTCGTCGCATCTTCAATCAACGGTAAACGTTATTTTAGAAGGCACTATAATCATTAATGATATTTGGTAAAAAATCAAAGTAATGATAACACTGGAAAGACAAAAAATTATTTTTTTATGGAATGAGAGTATATGATCATGCTTTTTTATAAGATCTTTTTCTATTTCATCTGCATCAGTGGAAATAATCAAATCATCTGCCAGACTCATTTTCGCAGCAAAAATCAAAAGTGAGCATGCCAGGCCCATTTGAAAAGCTGTTCCAATCAATGTACTACAATGAAAAATATCTACTGCATCGCCTAATTTTTCAAACATATTTGAATTTTTTAGAACTTGAATTTCTCGAATTTTCCCATTGATTTTCCAACCGCCATAGATAACATTAACAATGCTGACGCCGGGAATGGCAGATAAAACGAAAGAGGGAATTGCAGCTAGAATGAGATCAGGCATTTTCATAATTTTACTCCAGTTTTATACAGCCAAGCCGACTTGAAAGCTGCTCGATCTGGATCAATTATATAGTAAAAAAACATAGTAATGGTAGCACTAAGAACGCAAATGGCCGATAAGATTTTGCGCTGTTCCTTTTTTTCCCAGCTCTCTTCTATATCACCCGGAGCCATAAGAACAAATGCAAAGCACATTTGAGCAATTGTTCCTGATAAAACCGTCGCATGATAATTATCTAATATGTTTTCCAATTTCAACAAATGAGAAGGATCCAACATCTTTGAATTTAAAATGGTCCGATTGATTTTCAAACCATTAATGATAACGTAGCCAATGCTAATAATAGGAGTAGCGGATAAAACGAAATCAGATATTTTCATAATTTTTCTCCAGTTTTATACAGTTAAGCCCGCTTTAAAGGCTGTTCGATCTGGATCAATTATATAGTGAAAAAACAGAGTAATAACACCACTGCAAGCGTAAATGAGTGATAAGAATTGACGCTGGTCCTTTTTTTCCACATTCTCGTCTTTATCAGCAGCAGCCATAAAAACAAGCGCAAATCCCATTTGAGCAATTGCTCCTGATAAAACCGTCGCATGATAATTATCTAATGTATTTTTCAATTCCAACAAATGAGAAGGATCCAACATCTTTGAATTTAAAATGGTCTGATTGATTTTCAAACCATTATAGATAACATTGGCAATGCTAACAATAGGAGTAGCGGATAAAACGAAATCAGTTATTTTCATAAATTTTACCTCCTTTTATACATCAAACCCAGCAGCAACTGCTGTTCGACGTGGATCAATTATATAGAAAAAAAACAGAGTAATGATGGAGCTAGCAGCACAAATAGTTGCTAATATGCTACTATCCCCTTCTTCATCTATATCATCATTCTTCGCGGGTGTAAGAAAATATGCTAGGCTCATTTGAAAAAGTGCTCCTAATAAAATTGTAGCACGAAAGCTTCCCAGTGTTTTTTCCAATTTCAATAAATTAGAAGGGTCTACCATGTTTGAATTTAACATTTGGATGTTTTTAATTTTTTTATTAATTTCTAAGCTACCAAAAAAAACATTGGCAATACTGATAATGGGAGCGAAGGGTGCAAGAGCAAAGCCTATAGGTTGAATAGAATCTGATATTTTCATAATTTTACCCCAATTTTAATGTACACTATTTTTGCGAATCTCTTTGACAAGGTCTAAGAAAGATTGATTCTCATAGGTGCTTCGTGAAACTTTACCATGAATATGTAGGGTAATACCTATACTAGCAAGAGTGGCAAAGAATGCTATCATTCGTGGTATTTCATACTTTTTATATTTTTTGCTGTGTCTCTCTTCAATCGATGTCGTCAAACTGTACCAAATGCCCATTTGGACCAACCAACCTAAAAAGAAACACGCGTCTATGGGAACTACTACCTTTTCTAGAAATGCGCGCACATAAGGTAGATCTAATTTCCCAGCATTTTTCAAGGTATAAATTTCTTGGACTTTCTTAGCGAGTATTCGATAATTTATAAGTTCTTGATAAATGCTGACAAAAGGAATAGAAGATCGAGCAGCACATAGTAAAAAATCAATTTTATTCATAAATCTAAAGCTATCTTTTAATGTACGCCAACTTCATGCCAGAGCTTGTTGAGTTTGTAATCGCAAATAGAAAAGGTTGCTATACTAATTAATCCGGTAATCATAGCGCTAATAAATGTGAACAACGCAGTTTTTTCCATCAATGTAAATTTGCGATCCTTTTGGGTTTCGTCTTTTTTCTCCCGATCCAAAGCTAAAAAAATCCCTGATAGAAATAATTGGATAGTAGCTCCACAGTTGATAATATAAGTAAAATGCATCAAAGTTGCGCCTAGCTTATTTCCTAAGGAGGTCAAAAGAGCTGAATCTAACATCTCAGAATTTTTTAAGAGTTGAATTTCTCGAATTTTCCCATTAATTATCCAATATTTATAACAAGCATCAACAATACTGATGCCAGGAGTAGAAGATCGAATAAAATCAAATATTTTCATAGTTTATATAATTTACCTCTTGCAATTAGATGTATTAGAAAGGTCGCAAAGCAGCTAATCCCGAAAGTATTTCCTATCCACGTTAGTCCTGAGCATATATGTAGCCTTTCTTCTATTCGATTACCTGAAAGATTTTCTAAAATGTCAGGTTTGATAAAAGAAGCAAGGGCAAATGCACTGATTGAAATCGCAGCCTGAAAAAAAATTCCATGAAGTGAACCACATTTATTATAGTTTGAATCTATGATGCCTTCTTTAAAAAATTTGGTGTGAGATTGATATTCTTGAATTGTTTTGGAAATTTTAGAAAAAATATCTATTTCATGAGCCATGGAAATATAAGGCGTACACGATGCTAAAAAATCTATATTGATCTTCATTATTTTTCCTAAATGGTATCAATCATATCAATGGCCATATACCTCGGATATTTAAGTTATCAAGTTTGTTCACAGTGATGCCATACATTGTTAAATATAAAATTGAAGTAGCAATCATACTAGAAGCAAAAAAAAGACCTACATTTTCCATGAAGGTATATTCCCGTTCTTCATTTTTTGGGGTATTTCTCAAAAGCCATAATGTCGCTGCAAATTGAACGAATACTGCTAAGCTGGTGTTCAAATGAAATTTATCAAATGTTTCCCTTAAAGCCTCTACTTTAGATGGGTCTAACGTGGATGAATTGTTTAAGAGTTGAATTTCTCGAATTTTCCCGAGGATTTCTCGAGAATCCATAAATAATTTGTACAAGCTGATAGGGGGAGTTGAATATAAAAGAATATTAGGTATGTTCATTGTTATCTCCATTGTGAGTAATGATTTAATTTGATTCTTATCCATTGATGGAATATTGCAGTTGTCAAACAACTGAGTCCAAGGATAATTCCCATGAGTCGCACGTAATTGTATGGATTAGAAATGGCAACTTTTTCCTCTTTCTCTTCGTTTTTTTCTTTGAATGGCCGAAAAGAGATGAAAAATAAAGCAAATGCTGTAGTCGCTTGGATAGCAATACCAACAGAAGAATCCATATCTCGATATTTGATTTGAAGAAATCGCATTTTTGACAATTCAATTGGATTCATAGGAGAAAAATTTTGAGTAACTTCAATGAGTTGATTCCAAAGCTTCCATTCGCGCCATGCGCTATAAATAGGTATGCATGATAGTGCGAGAGAATTAATTTTCATTTTACCTCTATTTGCATTAAGGTATCCTCAATGATTTGATGGAGTGCAAAAGTAACTAAGCAGCTGATTGCTACGATACCTCCTATCCATGCTGCATAATGGTACTTTTGGGGATCGTCTACTTTTTCCACGTTTTCATCAGTGCTGTCGAAAAAAGGAGAAGAAGCATAAACAAGCGAGGCATATGCAATGGTAGCTTGAAACCAAATTCCAAGAGAAGAACCCATGCTCTGATAGCCGCGTTGCATATGTATATAGAATAGTTGTTTCATCTCTGGTGAATTGAGAGGAGAAAAATTTGAGATGTTGTGTAGAATTTGGCGAAGAGTGTTCAATTCTTGAACTACACTTAAACCAGGTATGCATGATATTAAAGTAGGATAAATTTTCATTTTACCTCTATTTGAAGCAATAAATTAGAGCTATAATCGACTAAACTGGTTAATGCAATGCGGTGAAACAGAAGGGTGAATAAGCAGCTAAGCCCTACAATTGCACCTACAGCTGCTGCATAATAATATCTATTTGGATTCTGTACTGTTATTTCTTGCTCTTCAGTTCTTGCAGAAAATGGCGCAATAACAAACGTAAATGCGAGAAGTGTTACAATGAATTGGAAGTAAATTCCATTAATAGAACTCGTGTTTAGATAATCATGTTGCAATTGTAGATAAGATCTCATTTTTTCTTGAGGTGAGTAGATCTGGGAAAGTTGAAAAAGTTGAGTTACAACTTTGCGTGAAAGATTGTATTCACTCCAAATGCTTAAAATAGGTACAAAACCAAGATTAATGTTCATTATTATTTCTCCAACTTGATTATCAGGTCCGATATAGAGTAATTTTTGCGATTAGATGAAATAGGCAAGTCGCTAAGCTACTGATTCCAAACAGGATTCCTACTCGAGTTGCATAAGGGGAAGTGGGTTTAAGAAAGGCAATTGAGAGTGCATAGGAAGAAATTATCGTTTGGAACAAAATTCCATGAAGAGAGCCTCTTTTCTGATATACTTTATCAATCATATCCATTTTGTTGCATTCTGAGCCATCCTTCATTACAAAATAGTTTTGATTATTTATTTTATGATCTTTGATTACTTCTGAAAGATATAAATATATTTGGATTTGATGGCTAATACTTACAAAAGGTAGATGAGCCCCTATAAAAGATTGATAAATGTTCATTATTATTCCCTAATATAATCTATCCCAGCTGCTTCCCAGAGTTTCTCAGAAGAGGCGAAATATATTGTGATGCCAAACAATAGAGTAATGAAACCACTAGTGAAAACAAGGCAACCTACTTTTCCCATAAATGTAATTTTGCGATCTTTTGAGTTTTCGTCTTTTTTTTCACTTCCTGCAAAAAGCGTCGATAAACCCATTTGCGCAAGAACTCCTATGGGCAAAGAAAAAACAAGATTATCCATTTTTTTTACTGCTTCTTTTCCCAAGGAATTCAAATGAGATGGATCTAACATTCCTGAGTCTTTTAAGAGTTGAATTTCTCGAATTTTTCCAGTTATTTCTCGATAATCAGAAAATACTTTCAAAAAGCTGACAATAGGAGTTGAATAATAAAAAATATTAGAAATACACATTATAAGTTAATTTGATTCTTATTAATTGATGAAATAGAGAAGATATCATACAGCTGAATCCGAAGATCATTCCTGTCAATCTTGCATAATAATATCTGTTGGGGTTAGTTATTCTTACCTCTTTTTCCTCAGTGGTTTCAGAAAATGGTAGAGATGCAAAATAGAGTAAAGTAATTGCTGCAGTAGCTTGAACGCAAATTCCAACAGAACTACCCAACTTCTGATAAGCGTGTTGAAGATGGAACATCTTATTCTGCTTTTGTATGATGTCAATAGGATTCGTCTTCATCTCCTTTAGAATCTCGTAAAGAAGCCATCCTTCTTGTATTGTGCCAAAAATAGGACAGCATGATATTAAAAGATAATTATGACTCATTATTTAACCTAAAAATTAATAAAACAATTATATAGTAGTCTTTTGTTTTATCCAATGTGAATTTATGCTCGGAAAAGTAGTAAAAATTTTTTTAAATATAAAAGGTATTTCACAACCTAAGTGGCTCTTTTTGTGGGATTTAGTCCAAAGAAAAGAGCTTTTAACCATTGATTATCTTTTCGCAGAAAAAATGGCTTCAAATGAAGGAGAAGAAGGGGCTGCTCTTGCAGCTGTGATCTTTGCCTTTTCTAGACTAGGGCATATTTGCGTCAAAATAGAAGGAGAAGAGATCTCTCCTTCTTTGGAGCTACTTGTATCTGATGTGCAACAAAGAAATATTTTAAAAAAACTAGTTAAAGAGGGGGCAAGGAATTTTTCTGCAGAAGGTCTAGTTCGATATGGAAATGGCTTTTATTTGGAGAAAAATGAGGGTGCAGAAGCGCAAATTGCTTTTCATGTAAAGCGATTGTTATCAACAGCGCCAAAAGAGGTAAAATCTAAACATTTGGCAAATGACCGGTTATCGGAAGAACAAAAAATGGCGCTGGTAAATGGCTGCAAGTATGGCTTGTCACTCATCACTGGAGGACCAGGATCTGGAAAAACTTTTACGGCTTCCCATCTAGTATCTCATTTTCTTCACCATTCTGATTTTTCTATTGCACTAGCAGCGCCAACTGGTAAAGCAGCGGCTCACTTGAGAGCAAAGGTAGAAGAGAATCGAAGAATCGTTTCTGGAACACTGCATACAATTTTGGATGTCTATCGAATGGAGGAAAATTCTTTACTTTATTTTGCAGATCTAGTGATTGTAGATGAGTGTTCGATGATTGATATTCATCTTTTTGCAAAACTTTTATCGAGAATCAAAAGGGGCGCAAGGTTGATTTTGATGGGAGACTCCAATCAACTTCCTTCAATTGAAGGAGGGAGTATTTTTGCTGATCTTGTCAATGCAAAGTTTTCCATTCCAACTACATATTTAAATCGCAGTTTTCGATCTGAGAAAAAAGAATTTCTATCACTTTCAAATGCAATTCTTAAAAAAGATCAAAAGAAGCTATTTCATCAATTAAAACAGGATTCCATCCTCTGGAAAAATATGGATTTCAGCAAACAAGATCCGATCACCTTTTATCAAATGCTATGGCAGCGGGTAAAAGAGAAATTTCCCCATCCTGGAAAAGAAAAACCAGATCTTGAGAAGTTGAAAAGACAGGTCGACCATTTTCGGATTATCAATGCATTAAAAAAAGGTCCTTTTGGAGCAGATAAAATCAATGAATGGTTAGCTACTCAATTTATCGATTTATGCAGGGGTGAAGACTACTTTTTGCCAATGCCGATCATCATTACACGAAATGATTTAACCTTAGGTTTGTGCAATGGAGATGTGGGATGGCTCATTAAAAGTAGCAGAAAGGAAGAAGAATACGCTCTATTTGAAAACCGAATTTTTTCTCCTTGGCAACTTCCTTCTTTTGAATATGCCTATTGTTTATCAATTCATAAGTGTCAGGGCAGTGAATATGAAAAAGTATTAATTCTTCTACCTGATGGTTCAGAGATATTTGGAAAGGAGTTATTTTTTACGGCTGTAACAAGAGCAAAAAAAGAAATTGAAATTCATGGAAGTGAAAAAGTCATTCATGATTTAATCGAAAAAGATTCTTATAAAATCTCAGGAATTCAGGATCGCCTTTTGGAGGAAGTAAAATGAAAAAAATTGGATATCTTTTTGCTTTCATGATTTTTGTTTGCAGCATAGAGGCAAAGAATAAAGTTGAAGGGTTTCAACATACAGTTCAAAGAGGAATTGAAAAGATCATTCAGTCAGTGGACCCGAAAACACACATTGGAATTGAGATCATTTCATTAAAGGATGGAGAACTTCTGTATGAAAAAAATGGGCACCATCTTTTTGTTCCTGCCAGCAATTTGAAATTATTTACAGCCGCTGCAGCTCTTTCTCTTCTTGGGTCAGATTTTACTTTTGAGACCAGCCTTTTTTACGATGGAGAAATGGAAAATGAAAGAATTAAAGGAAATTTGTATTTGAAAGGGGGTGGAGATCCATCTCTTTCGACGAGCGATTTAGAGGAGATGATTCTTGGCTTAAGGTTGATGCAAATTAAGGAGATTCAAGGCGATCTTGTCATTGACCATTTTGATTTTGATCAATTTTGTTTAGGGCCTGGTTGGATGTGGGATGAGGAGCCAGCTTATTGGAATTCTCCTGTTAGCGGTCTTGTGGTGAATCATAGTTGTGTCAATATTTGGATTAAACCCTCTAAAAAAATTGCATCTAATCCAAAAATTTTTATTTTTCCAAAGACAGAGGAGATCAAAGTATTGAATCTCGCTTCTACAGAAGAAAATCCCAGCTCAAATCTCACAATAGAAAGAAGGCAAAATGAAATTCAAATCAAAGGAGAAATCGGCCTAAACAATCCCATACAAAAATATGCATTTCCTCTTGAAGAACCTCATCTTTATGCAGGCAATCTTTTTAAAGCACTTTTTCAAAAAAATGGAATTGAACTTAAAGGAGCTTTAAAAGTAAATCCTCTTCCACTTCAGGCAAATAAACTCCTTTCTCACCATTCTGCTCCCTTGAGTTTGCTCATCAGAAAAATGTTGAAAGAATCGGATAATCTCTATGCAGATGCCTTTTTTAAAAAGATGGGACAAACTTCTTTTCAACAGGGCTCGTGGCAAATGGGGGCAAAAGCAGTTCGAGATTTTTTAGAAAAAAAAGCTGAACTCGATGTAATTGATAGCGTGGTTTTAGATGGATGCGGCTTGTCTCGTTATAACCTTGTCTCTCCACATCAGACAATTGAACTCTTGAAATGGGTCTATAAATCAGAAGAAATCGCTCCTGAATTCATCTCTGCTCTTCCAGTTGCAGCAGTGGATGGATCATTGAAACAGCGAATGAATGAGGATCCAGAAGTAAAAGGAAAAGTAAGAGCAAAATGTGGCACAATGACAGGAATTTCTTCTATAAGCGGCTATGCGACAACACAAGATGGAGAAAAACTAGCGTTTTCCATTTTTATCAATGGCTTTACTGGACCTGCTAACCATTATAAAAATCAGATTGAAGATCGCATTTGCACCTTTTTAGCCAACCTCTCCAGAGATTAAAGTCTAAAATCTAAATTAGAGAATTTGATACTCTCTTCTCCTTTTTAGCCTTTAGCTTTTATACTTTAGCCTTTTATTTGGGAAGGAGCTTCATCAATTTTGCTTTGTAGCGAGAAGCTTTGTTTAATTTGAAGACATGAGTCTTTACCCCTTTATCCAAAAGGCTAAATACCTCACTTAATCGATTTTTTGCCCCTTCCATATCCTTATCTAAAATGTGCCGCTCATACGAATGGACAGCACCCTTTATTCGAGATTTAAAAGCTCGGTTGTTAAGTCGTCTTTTTTTGCTTTGCAAATCCCGTTTTCTTGCAGTAGGGACCTTTTCTTGTTTTTCTTTCTTTTCTTCTGCCATAAAACTAGAAAATAATAAAGGTAGAGCATAGCGAAAGTGTCCCTAAAATGTCAAATTTTTCCATTAAAATAATTTTTACTAGTTTAATTTAATAAACTATTTTACTACACTTTTTTACTTAAAAAACGTGAGTTCGATTTAAAATCTTCTATGAGAAAATCCACTTTTCCGGTCTTTTTTCACGCAAAAGCACAGAAAATAGGCGTCCTCCGACTATTTTCTGTGCTTTTGCATGAAAAAATCTTCGAAAATTTGGCCTTTCTCATAGAAGATTTTAAATCGAACTCACGTTAAAAAAAGGGAGCATTTTTATGTTTGACGGCATGATAGAAAATTTGAAAAAAGATCCTTTAGTTCATCTTGGTGGACATCTTGCCATTGTTGCTGGTAGTGCAGCTACAATAGGGTTTGCAGCAGGGAAGATCTTTCCAAATAAATTACCAGGACCTAAAGAGCTAGCTATTGTTGGAATCGCTACTTACATGATTGCAAAATCTGTAGAAGTTTGCTTGGGAAGCCAAAATAAAGTGGAAGGAAGATCTAGTAACATTGCTTCTCTCATTCGCTCAATTTATAAAAAGGCTATTTCTTTTGCTATAGAAGTTGGACCTGGTTATTTGGTTGCCTATGCAGCCCTCTCTAAAATTTCTACTTATTTTGGGAGGACTTCTTGCCCTCCTCTAAATTTATTTGCAATTAGTGCAGGAATTTATTTCTTAGCGAAAAACTATCTCCACGATAACAATTGGCTTTATGCTTTCGGCATGGCTCATATTGTTTATCCCCTACTTCTTGCGAATCCTTGGAGACCAGTTTCTGGAGGGATGACAGATGGTGCTGCTCTTGCTCTTGCTTTATCCATTGGTGTATTTGTTTATCACTTATTTTTCGTTACAGCACAAGATACCATCGAAACTTATGTAGAGGACTATAAGGCGGATAAGTATGGAAAATTTAAGAACTTTATAGCAAATTCCATTGTTCCAGCCGCTATTTCGACTCTAATCTTAAAAAGATTTTATAATCCTCCTATTCGCGACGGAGCTATTTTTGGGGCATCTCTTCTTATGACGCTAGTAAAATCACCACTAAAACCCAACGAGCCTCTTCTAGAAGTTATACAAAAAATAGCTTCACAATGATGCCTATTGCCAAAGATATGGCATTAGATACAGCACTTGTTACAGCCCTTGGAGCAGGGTTCGGTGCTGTATGGTATAAACAAGGTAATTGGAAGCTCATTTCTAGAGCAGCTGTAATTACCTTGGGCGCATATGGCGCGCAAAGTGTCGTACATACAGTTTTGTTTGATCTAGAAAAGATCAGTAGAATTTATTCGAAAATAATAAGAAGTTTTTCCGACATGATTGATGCGTCTGTTGTAGCTGGAATAACTTCAATAGGGATATTTAAGGGGGTAGAACACTTTGAGCTCATTGAGAAAATGGATCTGAAAGCTTCTCTTTTTTTAATAACCTGCTCAATTGTTATTCATTCGATCGTGCGAGCGATATCAGATAATGATGTTGGTGTTGCTTTCATCTCTTTATTTGGATTAGTACCAATAACTGCATATTTAGTTACTAAATATTGTCCTAAACACATTCCTAAATATGTTCCAAATTTTTCTAGTCCGAAAGTTTCTACTAACTTTACACTTTGTCTTTCTCTTTTTGGTGTTTGCTATGAACTAGCGATCGATTATAAGCACACAGAGCGAATTCGCAATCATGTGTTTAATCTATTTCATAAAATTCTTACCCCTTCGCTATGTAGCTCCTCTTTGACATGGGGAACAGCTCTTCTTCTTAAAAAACCCATCAGTTTGCAAAAGACTTTTATTTTATCTCTTGTGCTCCACATAATCTCTTATCCATATTTTTCAAAATCGATTATATCTAATGGACATTTGACAACCATTTTAAAGAAAGTGCATCTGCTTTAATTGAATATAATTTCTCATCTTACGAGGTCTAATGAATATCTCTGCTGTTTTTGTTATTGATAACCTGATCATACCTGGAATTGTTGGAGGAATGTTAGGAAAAGTTACAAGAGTTCCCATCGACCAGGCTGCTGTTTATGGTGTAATTACTTTGCAATTCAGAAATTTTTGTATAAGCCTAGAGAAGAGTCCTTATGCTCTTTTTCGGCAAGGATGCAGTCTCATTTTTGCCAAGTATTATACTGATTTTTCGAAGAAAATTATCATTTCAAAATTTGTAAATATGGAAGCTTTTCCAACAGGTTATTTTTCATGTGCAAGATTTTTTTGTAAAATTGAATTTATCAATAGACAAAGAGGGCAATTTTTTATAATAGTCAACAGCGTTATGAATGATCTTGTGCTAGGAGTTGCATTTTCCATTTTCTTTAGAATTCCTTCGCGATATAGTGCGATGTGTGCAGGAGTTTATTCCATAACAGAGCGTACGATTGACTATTTAACGACAACTGCTATTTATCAGAAGGGTTATGCATTTTTTGAAGAAAATCTTACTCCCAATTTATGCGCTTTTCTATTTGGAGTCATGGTTATGAATATGGGAAGTAGTCAAAAGATGGAATTCATTAATCTTGTGGCTTTAAATTTCCTCTTAATCTTATCGGTTTCGCTTTTTGAAAGAATGGTAACGGGATATTCTCTTTGCAGCTTTTCCGCTAATGTTGCTAATCAAATGAATCAAAAGTTTGGTGAAATTGAGAAATCCATTGAGAAGATCAAAAAATTTGCAAAATCAATAATGAGTCGGGATACTCTAATCTCAATATCAGCCGAAATGATGGAAATTATAAAAAAATTATTTCCTAATAATGAAAAGAAGTAAATTGCGATAAAATTCTTTTAGAGAGAATTTCTTTTTTTCCTTTTGTTCTTTTTCTTGAAGATATCCCTTTTGAAAACGGTCAACGAGATCTCCCTCATGATAGCTTTTATTTAGTTTGAGCCGTTTTTCTATCCAAGAAGACGTGTCTTTTATTGGAAAAATGGGATGATTTACCCTTAAATTTACCTTGTATGGAAAACTTGTATAGGATCTTTTCCAAAAATGGATTCTTTCCATTTGGTCATAGATGATCCCTTCGCCTTTTTCATTGATATTGGTAAAGTAGCAGCCTCTTTCCCTTAAGAAGAGTTCGGCTGGGGATAAATTTTTTCGATTGAATGTTCGATCGTGCAGAATCCAAAAAATTTCGTAGCCCAAACTCTCATAATCTTGAATTCGGTTTTGCACTTCGTTAGTGGAAATGGGGGAACACTGGATTTCAAATACTCTTTTCTCCTTTTCCATCACCGCATCCGCAATGCGTCCGATTTTAAAGAATTTTTTTTCCAAAAGGATCGTATTTTGGGGAAAAAGAGAAAGGATCTGAAGCTGGGTCTGGATGTGGATTAGACTCTTTTTTCTTAAACTGCACTTGTTTAAGTGGTTGTGCAAATGGAAAAAATGAGGATGGCGAAAATGGCCCTTTTTGACCCTCAAAGGCTCAAAACATTCCTGGCAGAGGTAATTTACCCTTTTTTCTGCATCTGATGCAAAGACAGATCTATCCCCATCTAGCGCATAGAGTTGCATTTTTATAAGCTGGGTGTAAAGTAGCGCGAACTTGGTTTTTTAAGCGACTGATCTTCAAATTCTTTTGAGAGATATTTGCCTCGGCGCCTCACGCAAAAAGCCTCGCTCGCCATAGGGGCGTTCCGCTATTGCTTTGCTCGGCCGATGCAAATTTTTCTCAAAATTTCTTTGAATCTCAGTCGCTTAAAAAACCAAGTTCGCGCTAAAATAAGTAGAACATGGTATAATAAATTCCTTAAAAGTCCCAAATTTTTTATTTTCTCTTTCATTAATATAGAGTAACTTTAAGATCTTATGGCCAAAACCCCTATCCCCACCCCTGTATTCAACGAGCAACATCAACAAAAAATTGAAGAGTTAGTTGCCCTAGCAAAAGAACAGGGATACATCACCTACGAAGAAATCAATGAAATCCTGCCCATGAGCTTTGACTCTGCTGATCAGATCGATCAGGTGCTCATCTTTTTGAGTGGCATGGATATCCAAATCCTCAATCAATCTGAAGTAGATAGGCAAAAAGAGCGCAAAAAAGAAGCCAAAGAACTCGAAGGAATTTCTAGAAAGACAGAAGGGACCTCCGATGATCCTGTGAGAATGTATTTAAAGGAGATGGGATCGGTTCCACTTCTTACCCGCGAAGAAGAGGTGGAAATTTCCAAGAGAATTGAACGGGCTCAAATCCAGGTTGAAAAAATCATCATGCGATTTCGCTATTCGACAAGAGAAGCCATTTCCATCGCAAACTATCTCATCACTGGAAAAGAGCGTTTTGATAAGAGCATTGCAGAAAAAGAGGTGGTCGATAAACAGGCCTTCATTCAACTTTTACCTAGATTAATGCAACTTCTCAAAGAAGAGGATGACCTTCTTGAACAACTTCTTTTGAAAATGCGAGACTCTGAATTAAAGAAGGCAGATAAATTGAAGTTTTCCGAAGACATTGAAAAATGCCGCATCCGCATGCAAGCATATCTTCGCAGAATGCACTTCCGCCACAATATTATTGAAGATTTTGGCGAAGTAATCATGAATGGGTATGAGAGATTGCTCAGTTTAGAAAAAGAGATGCAAGAACTTTCTCCACGTGCAGAAAAAAATAAATTTGTCGCAGCAAAACTCGCTGCTGTTAAGCGAAAATTGGCAAAAAGAGAACTTGCTTCCGGAAGAAGCCTAGACGAGTTTAAAAAAGATGTGCGCATGCTTCAAAGGTGGATGGATAAAAGCCAAGAAGCCAAAAGAGAAATGGTGGAATCAAATTTACGGCTTGTCATTTCCATTGCAAAAAAATATACCAATCGGGGCCTTTCCTTTCTTGATCTCATCCAAGAAGGAAATATGGGTCTCATGAAAGCAGTAGAAAAGTTTGAATATCGAAGGGGATATAAATTTTCTACCTACGCCACTTGGTGGATTCGCCAAGCAGTAACACGTGCCATTGCAGACCAGGCGCGCACAATCCGCATTCCTGTTCACATGATTGAAACAATCAATAAAGTTTTGCGCGGTGCTAAAAAGCTGATGATGGAAACAGGAAGAGAGCCAACCCCTGAAGAGCTTGCCCATGAACTTGGCCTAACTCCTGAAAGAGTGCGCGAAATTTATAAGATCGCACAACATCCAATTTCTCTACAGGCAGAAGTAGGAGAAGGCGGAGAGAGTCAGTTTGGCGATTTCTTAGAGGATACAGCTATCGAATCTCCTGCAGAAGCAACAGGCTATGCTATTCTGAAAGATAAGATGAATGAGGTACTCTCTACCTTAACCGATCGAGAGCGCACTGTTCTCATCGAACGATTTGGCCTGTTAGATGGTAAACCAAAAACTTTAGAAGAAGTTGGCCTTCGATTCAAAGTGACTAGAGAACGGGTCAGACAAATCGAAGCAAAAGCCCTTCGCAAAATGCGTCACCCCATCCGCTCAAAACAACTTCAGGCCTTCCTCGATCTCCTCGAAGGGGAATAAAGATTTAAAAGACTTTTTATAAACTTTTAGTTGTCAAAAAATTTAATCAATGATTAGATTCTTTGAAAAAATAGGTTCTAGATGGATGATTCTGAAAATTCTTTGGTCCCATCTCCTAGCCTCTCTTTTGAATCTCTTAAAAAACACAATCAGCATGGTATAGAATATTGGAGTGCTCGTGAAATCCAATCCTGTTTAGGATATTCGCAATGGCGCTATTTCGCAAAAGCTATCAATAAAGCAATAGAATCATGTAAGCAGTCTGGAAACGATCCTGAAAACCATTTTGCGTACATGCGCAAAATGGTCAGTATTGGCAGTGAAACAGATCGTGAAATCGAAGATTGGCATCTTTCTCGGTTTGCTTGTTACCTTATCGCCCAAAATGGGGATCCAAGAAAGCCAGAAATTGCTCAGGCCCAAAAATATTTTGCAATTCAAACAAGGCGTCAAGAAATTTCAGACCAAATGGCAACTGATCTCGAACGTCTAGAAACGCGTCAAAAAATATCTGAAGAGTTCAAAGCTTTATCTGGGGCTGCAAAAGAAGCAGGAGTACAGAATAAAATGTTTGGTATTTTTCATGATGCTGGATACAAAGGACTCTATGGTGGTTTGGGAGTGGATGCAATCAAAGTACGCAAGGGAATTTCTCCAAAAGAACAACTGATGGATCGAATGGATACAACAGAACTCGCTGCAAATTTGTTCCGCATGACACAAACAAAAGATAAACTCAAAAATGAACGTATCAAAAATCAAAGAGAAGCTATAGAAACTCATGAAACGGTAGGAAAAAAAGTGCGGTCAACAATTCAAGAAATTGGAGGAACGCTTCCAGAAAATATTCCACCTGCTGAACCTATAAATAAAGTAAAAAAAAGATTGAAAATGGATCACTCTCAACTTTTGCTAGATTCCAAAGATTCATTGGAAATAGCAGATTGAAATAAAGAGATTCTTTTTGCAACAATTTCCTCAATTTCTTCTAACATGCCTTCTTCTTTGAGAAAATCATCGAAATTAGAGCCAATGTATTTATTGTTTTTCATATTATCATCTCTTAAATGGAGCGTAGCGGGATCGAACCGCTCACCTCAACAATGCCATTGTTGCGCTCTACCAGCTGAGCTAACGCCCCGAAAATAACGATTAAGCTATTATACAGAATTTAGGTTCATATGAGTATTTTTGATTCTGTTTCTTTAGCACCGCCTGATCCGATTTTTGGACTTGATGCTGCATTTAATAAAGATCCGCGGATTCACAAAGTGAATTTTTTAGTTGGGGTTTATCGCGATGAAGAGGGTAAAACTCCGGTGATGCAAGTTGTGAGAAAAGCGGAAGAGGCGATTTTGCAAAAAGAGGAGAGCAAAACCTATTTGCCGATTGATGGAAATAGAGAATTTGTTTGGCAAATAGGAAAGTTGGTATTTGGAGAGGAGTTTTGGGAAAAGGAACATTTTCGGATGTGTGGAGTGCAAACATTGGGAGCAACGGGAGCTCTGAGACTCTTTGCTGATTTTTTTAAACAGGAAAATCCAAACAAGGTTTGGGTTTCTTCTCCTACCTGGCTCAATCATATCGCCATTTTTCGCCGCTCTGGATATGAGGTAGAAGAATATTTTTATTGTGAAAAAGGATTTTTAGATTTTGATCGATTGGTCGCAGATTTAAAAAAACTTCCTCCAAAGAGTTTGGTGATTCTTCAACCAAATTCTCATAATCCAACTGGAATGGATTTAAACGAGTCTGAATGGAAGATTCTCTCCCAGCTTTTTTTGAAAAAGCAGCTATTTCCCTTTTTTGATGCGGCATACCATGGATTTGGAAGAGATCTAGACAAAGATCTCTTTGGAGTGCGCTATTTTGCAGAACAGGGACATGAAATGGCGGTTGCCTATTCTTGTTCTAAAAATTTTGGTCTCTATGGAGAAAGGGTGGGAGCTCTTTTTGTTTTAGCTTTTTCTGCAAAATTTATAGAAAACATAAGAAGTCAAATGAAGGTTTTGATTCGCACCAACTATTCTAATCCTCCGAAACATGGCTCTTTTATTGTTTCTGAAGTTTTGAGTTCGAAAAATTTAAAGGAAGAGTGGAGAGAAGAGTTGGAAAAAATAAGAAAGCGAATGTTTGTCCTTCGCACAAATTTGGCTGCAGCTTTGAAAATTTGTTGTCCCAAGATCGATTTTACTTTTATAGAAAATGGAGTAGGCCTTTTTTCTTTGTTTAATTTGCAGGAAAAGCAGATAAAAAAGCTGGTTGATGAGTATGGAATCTATTTAACCAAAGATGGAAGAATGAATCTTACAGGTTTAAATGAGAAAAATTTTTCCTATGTTTTGCGCGCTTTTTCAGATCTGAGTCTCTATGAATAGAAGAATGTCTTATTGGCCTTTTATTTTGCTCTTAGGATTTTTCTTTTTTCTCTTAAATTTTCCTGAAAGATGGACTCTTAAAATTCGAGAATTCACTGCTTTTCTATTTTCGACTCACACCTCAACCATTTCTAATTCCACTTTTGAATTAGAGCAATTAAATGTGGAAAATAGAATTCTCAAAAATCAAATAAAAGAATTGAAAGAAATTCTTTTGGAGGAAAAACAAATTGAAAAACAATGGGAGCGACTATGCGCAATTTCTCCTAAAAATGAACAACCATTTTGGAAAGAATTTCTCAAAAGACGTGCCAACTATTTATCTCAACTTATTGGATTGAGGTTAAAGTTTGTCCCTGCAAAGATCATTTTTCGAGATCCTTCTTACTGGAATAGCATTATTTGGGTGAATGTAGGGGAAAAAGATAATAGAGAGTTAAATGCTAAAATTATTTCTGTAAATAGTCCAGTAATAGCAAGTGGTTGTTTAGTTGGAATGGTTGAATATGTTGGTGAAAAACATGCGAAAGTGCGGTTGATTACAGACTCCGGTCTTGTTCCTTCTGTCAGATCGGTAAGAGGAGATGATTCTGATAAACATCTATGTGATGAAATCGATAAACTGATGAAACAACTTGAAGAGAGAATCGGTCTTATCGGAGAAAAAGATCCTCTCATAAAAAAAGGGTTACAAATCTTAAAAGAATTGAAAGAGGATTTTGGGAATCAAGGGAAGAGTTATTATCTTGCTAAAGGGGAGGTCATGGGAACAGGAAATCCTCTTTGGAAAAAAAGTGGCTTTAGTTTGAAAGGAGTGGGGTTTAACTATGATTTTGAGGATAAGGAGGGTCCATCTCGAATTTTGCGAACTGGAGAGCCTCTAGATCCCTCTTCTTCCCTGCCTCCTATGCCCTTGATTCAAGTCGGAGATCTTCTCGTTACAACTGGCCTTGATGGTGTTTTTCCTCCGGATCTTCCTGTTGCTAGGGTAAAGAAGATTAACCCTTTGCAAGAGGGAGGGTGTAGCTATGATCTCGAAGCGGAATCTATGGTTAAAGATTTAGATGATATTCAAATAGTTTTTATATTGCCTTCTTATTCTTTTAATAAATTATTTTAATTTATTAAAATTTAAATTATCTTTTTATGTTTTAATTAATATTTTTATATTAATAGTATTTTTCAATTTTGATGGATGAATTTGACACAATTAAAGAAAACATCTATACTTACTAATGTTTTCAATTCGTCTTTTAAAGGAGGATTTATATGAAAAAATATTTGAATTGGGCATTTGCAACGCTTGCTTGCTGCTCAGCTTTGACTGGTTTTGCAAATGATGAAGTTCTTAATGATGGAAAGCCAAGAAAAGACAAAAATACAAAAGTTGCAGTTGTACCTGCTGAAGAAGAAAAGGTTTCAAGTGAGCAAACAACTCAAGAAGTAGCTCAAGAAGATACTGCGCAAGAACAAGAAACAGAAGTAACTGAATAACTACTCTAATCCTTAGTCAGGG
>JAKEHU010000040.1 GCA_022614855.1 Chlamydiota bacterium | reverse complement strand
CTTTTACTATCCATCTGTGGGATATATCCTGTGTTGTGAAGAGGCATCTTGCCATCTTCCATTTAACTTTTGTTCAATATGCAAATGTACTTTGTCTCCATGCGAGTTATTAAAATCAAACCTAATACGTTTCAATCCGTCTTTAGAGATAAAAATAGGATCTCCAGCTTCATTACGAATTAACTTAGTACCTTCTCCTAGCCAACCAGAAATTCTTTTTTCTAATTGAACTACTTCTCCAGTTTGAATACTCAATCCAGTAATTTCTTCTAGTTTTCCAATTTTTCTTAATTGACCAATCTCACTCGCACTAAACCCCAGTTCTTCAGCACGAGTTATAGCCTTTGCTTGGATCACCTCAGCAACCTTCGCGCCACTTCCCAGTTCTGCAGCAGCTTCTAAGAGAAGCGTCTGTTCGGCCGTTTGTAGGGTTTTATAGGCTGTGGCTAACTCTTTTGCTCCTTTTATCCCTTGTGAGAGCAATTTAGGGATTTTCGCTGGGATAAAGATGTCGATTCCAAGTTTGACAAAAGCATTTATAGCGAGATCTCCTCGTTCAGAAGAGGGAAAAGTATTCCACTTGGTGATGAGGTGGTGGACTTCTGGAGATATAGCTTCTCCTAAAGCACCCCATTGTTCAGTAAGAGCAAGTTCGGTAAGGATAGTCAAAGCTTGGCATATTTTTTCTATTGTGTGGATAGGATGGGTGACTAAATCCGATAGAGAAAGGAGAAATCCTTTGCTATGTTTTGCACATGCATTGGGGAATCCTTTGATAACTCCAATAACAAACTCTGAGGTGTTAAAGGAATATGTTATAGGCGGTATTTGAGAGATATAGTTGTGATAATCCTTTATGGCTTGATCGTATTGTCCTAAGCCAAAATTGGCAACTCCTCTTTGTAGATAGGAAATTGGATTAGTAGGATTGAGTTCAATGGCTTTTCCTAAGTCATTGACAGCCTGATTAAAATACCCAAACTCTAAGGCTTTTTCTCCTCTCAGCTGATAGGAAAGAGCATTGAAATTTGTTTCTTTGTTCGGATCAAATTGGTGGGCATAATCTGTGGAGAATTTTCGATCGATCTCTTGATGTCCATTTCCTGTGGGCATAGAGTAACGATTTTGCAAACCGATATTTTGAATCTCTTGAGAAAGTGGTGGATACTCAGTGATGTAGTTTTTAAGGTCTGTGAAAGCATCATGTGCAAAGAGAGATCCTAAGGCCCTTCCATTTTCTTGCAAAGATAACTGATTTGGTTGAAAAAACTGTTCACTTACTAGGTTTTCTTTAAAGGTAGAGGTCTCATAATCCAACAGGGATTTCAACATGGGTGCTTCTTGCATATTATTGGTAGCTACAAGTGGTAATGGAACAGAGGTTTTTTCTTCAGGCTTGGTTTTTCCCTTTTTATCATGGTCAGGTGATGAAGCGGCACCTGCGGTACCGACTGCGGCTGCTCCAGCTGTTGCAGCTACAGCTACACCAATGACAACTGCAGTTGCTACTACAATAGCAGTTCCAATGATGATGGCTTTTTTATGTTCTTTTACAAATCTCTTGACCTTATCCAATTTCTTTTTTAGCCATCCGCGGCAGGGGATAACTTTAAAGACGATTGGTATAATGGCATGATCATATCTGTAATTAAATGAATAGAAAAATTCATTCTCTTCATCATTTTCTCCATAAAGCAGATCCATAATGTCTTTTTCGAGCTCTTGCGCATCCTCTCCAGGTAAAAGCCCTTCTCTTGCCAAAAAGACGATAAATTGGGTGATTCTCTCTAATTCTTCAGGGGTGTATTTTTCTTCTGCTTCTCCAGATTCGATTTCATCCAAGAGTTTTAAAACATCATCATAAGAAAACAATCGATCGCTAAAAGGAAATTTTTCTGTGGGGGATTCTTCTACTTGGGGATTTTCAGTTTGTGGATAAAGTGGAGCAGAAGGAATGGTAAAAAGCAGGAGAGAATTGATGATAGATTTGCAGATGCGCATATTTTTCCGCTTAAGAAAATAACGCAGAAATGTAGCTCATGAACAAATGAAATGCAAATGTTTTTTCATAGATGATTTGTTCAAAGAAATAATTCTACTTTTAGAAATTTTAGAAAACTTAAAATTACAAAGAGATCTGGTTTGGAGCTACTTCACTTGCATCTACCTTAAAATCGTCGCCATCCGTGAGCCCCCATTTTTTCACCATTTTTTCATATTTTCCACTCTTGCGAAGTTCCTTGAGACCTTCATTAAAGATTTTTATCAATGCACCAGTTTGGCATTGAAGTGTAATGAGGCGAAGACCCTGATTATCGAGAGATGGGGATGCAATTTTTAGCTGGTTATGGTAAAGGTCTCTTACATAGGCTTGTGCTGGCAATAAGTCGATTACTGCACCATCGATCGTTTGAATCAAAATGTCATTAAAAGTTTCAGGAATAGAATTGTAAGATCTCAAAATAATTCCAGGAAAAGTTTGAAGCAGGAGGGAAGCCGGCGATCCGCGAATGACTCCAACTTCTTTTCCCTTCATTTTTTCTAAAGAACTTATTCTGGCATCGTAAGGAAGAATGAGAACGGGGCCTGTAGGCAAATACAAATCTGAAAATTGATATTTTTTTTCATAGAAAAGATAGGGCTGCATCGAAGAGAGAATTCCTTCATATTTTCCATGATTCAATCCCCATAAAAGGTTGTCCCAGTTCATGGTTATGAGTGCAATTTTAATATTTTTACTTTTCGCAATTTCAGATAAAAGTTCACTGGAAAAGGCTAAAATATTTTTTTCTCTTCCAGCGATTTCTAAGGGATACCAATAGGGATCAATTCCAATGAGAAAGTCATGAGATTTTTTTTGTTTGCTACATCCAAAAAATAGGATTAGACATAGAAAAAAAGGGAAAAGTCTTTTAGCGAAAATTTTCATAGTCATGAACCTATCCCGAAATTAAGAAAATTTGATTTTTGATAAATTTTTCCACAGATTTTAAAATCATTGCGTAGGACATACTTGAAAAGTTAAGCCAAGCAATG
>JAKEHU010000039.1 GCA_022614855.1 Chlamydiota bacterium | reverse complement strand
AATTAAGCTTCTGTCGATTTTTGGGTTCTTTTGAGCCGCTTTTCAGCTTCAAATTGCAGGGGTAATATCAACTTCGTATATGACCCCTGCAATTTGAATCGTAAATCGGCCAAAATAATCCCGAAAAGCGACGAAGCCTTAATTCGTTAACAGTCTCTAAAACACTAAAGAATTTATTTGGTCAAAGAAAAGTAATAAGCATAAACTGAAGGATCAAATGTTACTGGTTGCTGGGGAGCTGGTTTAAGATCATCGTATGATGTATTCATTCCTAAGTAACTATACACACCGGGAAGGTTTTTTGCGTTCTCCTGGAGAACTTCTTTTGTAGTCAAACAGTTTACAATTGTCGCAAAAGATTCTTTTAAAATATTGAACTGCTCATCTGTTGTTACATTTTTTAGTAAACGGGTTTGAAATTTGATCAATTTCCCTCGTAGAGCAATTAAACCATCAGCATTGAGTTGAGAAAACTGGTCTTTTTCTTTTGAAAAAGTAGCAGCTAGTTGGGTAATGACCCGAGTTTTTTGGTAGTTTGAATAAAGATTCGGACAGAATTTTTTAAAGAATAGAATCATCATTTTTTCGAAAAATCCACCCTTTTCGATATCTAATTTCGAACTCTTAAATTTTATGAAGTCGGTATCGGGGTTAAATTTTGCAAAAGTATCGACTAATTTTATATTACTCATAATGTTCTCTTAAAATTTTTTTTTTATAAAACAAATTATAATATAAAATTAATTTATAGACCAATAATAAATTTTTTACTTCTTGAGAACAAGATTTATAAGTGGCTGATTATAAATATGCTATATTTTTAGAGAAAGTTCTTTCAATTGCTGGTGGAGAAATTCTGCTCGTTGATGAGAGGTTTCCTTTGGGTCTGTAGGAGGCGGAAGCAAATGAGAGAGATAACCTCTTCTGCATTTAAACATCAGTTCGTTCATCTTCCTTTCATTTACTCCGGATACGAGTCCCAAATCTAACCCTAAGAGAAGAAGACTGAGTAAGTTCAATGCTTCTTTTGCCTCCAGTTGATAGGAATGGAATAGGATTCCAAATGCCTTGCTGATCTGGTCTTTTATTGCGGGAGGAAGCTCTTGTTTCAAATGGCTGCGCAGGGTTTTTTCTAAAGAGGCAATTTTATTTGCACTCGTTTGTATTAAGCGCAAAATATTTTCTTCTGTAACACCTAAGGTGTAATTATTTTGAATGGTCAAAATATCCCCGATGATTTCTTCTAGATTGCCCACCAAGCTTTTTGCGGAAATTTCCTCTTCATTTTGCTTTCCTAGGAGATCGGTTAATTGATTCATATGAATAATGGCGGGGATATGGAGATGAGCAATCGCAGTAAGACCTGTGCCACATTCTGCAGGATTGGAGGTAAGATATCCAAATCTCGACGAGAAAGCCCAATTCAGTGTTTGATTTAGAGCTGTATCTATTTTGGAGATGGTCGCCCAACTTGTATCTAAATTATTTTTTGGATCAATCAAATAGATTTCTACGTGATTTTCTCTATTGAGAATAACAATCATAGAAAGAAGTTGATCAACCATTAAACCGATCCCTTTAGAGGTCTCTTGAAAAGGCTTTGGTAGGATAAATCGTTCATAAATCAATTCTCTATCGCTTGGACTTAGATCACTGTCAGAAAAAAAATAGGGTTCTTTAATATCGGAAATTGGCGCGAGGGAATTTTTTAAAAGTGAAAGGAGTTGTGCACCTGTATTTTGATCCATTTTACTTGGAAAAAGATATTGGCTTAAATTTCTTCGCAAAACAAAAAGAGTGGAAGGCCAGATCACATTTTCGCCATTCCACGGAATTGTTTCAAAAAAAGAAGAGGGGAAATTAGCTTTTTCCTTCATTCGTAAAAGGTCCTTTCGATTTTCCCATTAATTCTTTGATTTGATCGCGAATCCAGGCTGCTTCTTCATAGTTTTCCTTTTTTAGAGCTTCATTTAGAGCTTCGTTTAACGAGGTCAAACGATTGGAAGAGGGAATAACCATCTGTTTGCCAGGCGATTTACCTATATGAATTGGTTGATTTTTTCGAATAGAAAGATCTTTTTTTAACTTTGTTGGAACTTTATTTTCTTCGATTAATTCAGAAACTAATAAATCGCCGAAGACATTGTAACATTCACTACATCCAACAGGATTTCCCATTTTTATTGTATCTAATCCAGTATGGCATCTACCACAATACAGTCCAGCGGCTATTTGGCTTTGATCTTCTCCATTTATCGTAAGAGAACCGTGCAATTTTTGTTCTAAAATAGGACAATCATTGCACATTTCTGTACATACGATGGAATTGCTGACCATTTCCTTGTAAAAAACTTTTGCCGGTTTTTTGCAGTTGCCGCATTCCACAGGTCTTTCTGCCATTTATTTTTCTCAATAGACTTCTTTCGAAATCTCATTTCCTCGCTAAAAATTTGCTTTTTAGCATCTCTAAAATCAGCTTTTTCGCCCATGTGTTCTACACATTGCTGCTCAAAAGCTAATTTTAGATTTGCTGAAAAATCATTATTTTTTTTCGAGTAAAGCAGATTTCGAAAAAAGTCTAATATAAAACCGAATACTTGCAATTTTAGAAATAATTGTAAAGAAATAGACCTAAGAAAAGCTAAAAGCTAAAATCTAAAGGCTAAAAAAGGAAGGAAAAACAAATTTCCTAATTTGGCCTTTAGCCTTCAGACTTTAGCTTTTCCAAAAGGCGGATGATCTGATCATCGCTAACCTGATCAAATTCTTTGTAAAAGGCCCCAACAGCTTCAAAATAAGAAGGAATGGAAAGGCAAATTGCCTCATCCACTTCTTTTTTGATTAGATCTAAACTATCGGGAGCAGCAACAGGAACTGCTAGAATGATTTTTTTTGCTCCTTCTGCTCGAGCTGTTTTGATTGCAACTCTCATGCTTGCACCCGTAGCGATTCCATCATCGACTAAAATAACCCTTTTGCCTGCCATTTCAATAGGAGTACGATTTTTAAAGTAGAACTGCCTTCTTCTTTTTGCAGTCTCTTTTTCTTTTTCAATTTGTTTTTTAAGGTAATCGGGAGAAACACCCAATAAATTGATGAGATGAGAATTAAAGATTCCCTCTCCTTTTTCTGTAACAGCTCCTAAAGCTAATTCCTCATTTCCTGGGGCTCCCACTTTTCGCACGATGATGATGCCAAGAGGAATATGAAGCTCCTTTGCAATTTCATAAGCAACGACAACACCTCCTCTGGCGAGCCCAAATACAGCAACATCTTTTTGATCTTTGAATTTTTGCAATTTTGCAGAGAGACTAATTCCTGCACTCGAGCGATCCTGGAAGAGCATCTATTCCTCAATTTTTTCATGTCTAAGGAAAAGCTTTGCATCAACGATTTGTGGCTTTAGATAATCTCGCATAATTGTATCAAAAATTTCATTACTGCAGCGATTTCCACAGGTAAAAAGATCTACAAAACAGCTGTTATGCTCTGGATAAGTGTGAATAGTTGCATGGCTTTCGGATAAAAGAACGACAAGAGTAAGCCCATTTGGAGGAAAAACATGCGATTTAGATCCTAAAATTGTAGCACCACAAGTAGATACAGCATGAAGCAACATTTTTTCTAATTGTTTTACATCTTGCAATGCTTCTGGACTGCATCCGCAATAACTTGCAATGAAATGCTTTCCTTGAAAAGCATAGACTTCTTCGCTGAAAATTTTGTTGAAGAAAAAGAAAAGAAAGAACACAAGAGTGATTTTTCTCATTTCCATACCAAAATAAAGTTATCTTTTCCTGTTTGAGGCTCTTCTTGCCGCTCTTCAATATCTTTTCCCATTTTTTTAAAAAGAGAAAGCAGCCTCTCTTTTGACAGAGCTTTAATTTTGTAATGTTTTGGAAAAAAATTACAGGTTAAATATCCTCTTTTAGCTTTTGAAAAAATCCCATTGAGATAGTGTTTTTGCAGTTTTGCAGTAGACTCTGTGAAGGAATAATTGCTAATGACAAGATCGTAATTTTCAAGATCGGAAATCTCATTTGGGGTTAAGAAATGGACATTTTTTACCCCCATTTTATTTAAATATTTTTTTGCAAGTTCCAAAGGCTCTTTGAAGTCGACGAGTGTATAACTGGCAAGAGGAAATAGATCAGAGAGAATTTTGCATTGACCACCATATCCGCCTCCGATTTCAAGGATGCGAAAATCGTGAAGACTTCCAAAGCATTTTCTCAAGTCGCTTGCAACTTTGACATAGCGAAGGGTAGAAGGAGAAAAGGTCCCAATTGGTTCAAATCGATGGGTTTTTGGATTGCCAATAAGATCGTTAGATTGAATTCGAGAGAGTTTTTTAAATTTGAGGAAATCAGGAGCGTCTTTTTGAATGAAAGCTAAGTAGCTTTTTCCCTCTTCATGACTCGTATATTCTTCTATGAGATTATAGACAGGCTCTCTTTTAAAATGTGAAAATATTTTTTCATTTTCAACTGCTGCTTTGCAAAATTCGGGGTATAATCCATTATCAGAAAGATGGAGAATATGGCTTTTCTTTAAAGAGAGAAAAGAAGGTAGAGATTTCCAGTAGAAAAGTGCAATGATGAATAGAGAAATAAGGAAAGAAAAAAAAATCGCAAATTTTTTAACCATTTCTTTTCAGTTTTTAACCTATTTCAGCTTTTTTGAGAAAGATTATAAGGCCGTAAACCTTAGTTTACTAGAGCTTTTTCGAAAGAAGCCTATTGACCGAATTTTCAAAAACCCTTCACAATAAAAATTAATGGAATGCCAGTTTTGAAAAGGTGAATAATGCGGATACTCCTCACGGTGTTTGGCTTAATTTGTGGAGGCTACGGTCTTTTCTGGTGGCTTGGTAATGAGAAACCCCAATTTGTAAGTCAAGTTTTAGAGCGAATTGAATTGCACCAGCTATCCACCTTAGAGGCCAGGTTTAGTCCTGCGCAAATTGTAGATAGTAATAAAAGAGAGCTCTTATCTGATCGAGGGGCTAAGTATTTAGAATCAAAAATAAAATTTTATCCTTATCTTCTCCTGGAAATAAAATATCCTCTTGAAAATAACAAGACGAAAGAGGGAGCCATTTTGTGGGATTTAATCGATGGAGAAATGGTTTTAGATGTGAAGACGTGGAAGAAAACCCATGGATTTGGCGACTGCATTAAAGAAAATATTAATAGCAATGAATGGAAAGTCATCAAATCCCTTCAAAGGGGGAGTTTAGACAAAGATAAGCTGCAGAAAGAATTAAAAACAGCAGTTCCCATTTTGGAAACTTGGATTAGGGATTGCAAAAGAAAAAATATCGTTGTTGAGTTCAACGACCGTTTTCGCCTACATCTCGATTCACCGAGATTTGCTTCGACTCCTGAGACAAAAATGGAACAGAGAATGGTCACAACACAGGTGAAAGTGACAAACCAAATTGCAAAAAGTTTTAGCTCTTCTCAAATAGAGAGAATTATAAAGGTAATTTTTGGAGAAAATTGTGCTATTCGAAGAAGACATGAAATCTATTTGCCTATTCATTGCATCTCGATACAAAGGACAGATGGATCTATTGAATCTTCACATTGGAATGGAATGACTGGAAAGCGGTTTTCTAAGTCGATCTTTTATGAGTGAGCCCTCTGTAGTCATTGCTTCAAAAGAGAAAGCGTTTTAATATTTAGACCTCTTTTGGAAAGATGGCTGAGTGGCCGAAGGCACGTCCCTGCTAAGGACGCGTACCCCGTTAAGGGGTACCGTGGGTTCAAATCCCACTCTTTCCGAATTTTAACAATCTTTAGGTTAAATAAGTCATGAGCGAGCAACTACCATCTAAGATAAAAATAACTCCCAATTCCAAAGAATCTGAGATGATGGTGCTCGGCTCGATGCTGACTAGTGAATCGAGTCTAAATCTCGCTGCCGATCTTTTGGAAGAGTCAGATTTTTACTACTCTGAACACAAACTGATTTTTCAAGCTTTAAAAACCGCCTATTTGCAAGATAAGCCGGCCGATGTTCACCTCATTGCCGAAGAATTGAAAAGAAAAGATCAATTGAGTGCAGTAGGAGGTGTTAGCTACATCACCTCTCTAGTGCAATATGCGGGAACCTCTGTCTACATTGAAGAATATACAGAACTTTTGCGGAGCAAAACGATTTTGCGCCGAATGATCTCGATTGCAAAAGAAGTGGAAAAAAGTGCTTTAGAAGAGCCGCAAGATGTCCATTCTCTTCTCGACCAGACACAGCAAAAGTTTTTTGAAGTAAGCCAGTCCGTAAATACCGCGCCAGGCGTGCAGATCAAACAGCTTTTATCTGGGGAGAAAAGTAGAAATAACCTCTCTTATTTAGAAGAGCTACAAAAAAGGCAGGAACTCTTTTTGAAACAAGGTCCCAATGCTCTGCATGTGATGGGCCTTCGTACCCATTTTATCGATTTGGATAAATTGATTGGAGGCTTTTCCCCATCAAATCTGATGATTTTAGCTGCGCGCCCTGCCATGGGAAAAACTGCGCTTGCTTTAAACATTGCAGAACATATCTGTTTCAAAGAAGGCATTCCAGTTGCCATTTTTTCCCTTGAAATGACAGCAGAGCAGCTGCTCCATCGCATCATCTGTTCTCAATCAGAAGTGGAATCCGATAAAATCAAGATGGGATCTTTAAATGGAATCGAATACCAGAGAATCGTTTCCTCTGTGAATCTCATGCAAAAAAATGTGATGATCATTGACGATCAGCCAGGACTCAAAATCACCGATTTGCGTGCAAGAGCAAGAAGGATGAAGGAAGCCTATGGAATTGGCTTCATCATCGTGGATTATTTGCAGCTGCTGTCGGGGTCCGGCAGTGTGCGCAGCATTGAAAATCGACAGAATGAGATTTCAGAAATTTCTCGCATGATGAAGACCCTAGCGCGAGAATTAGATGTTCCCATTTTGTGTTTGTCGCAACTCTCCCGCAAAGTGGAAGAAAGGTCTGGCCACAGACCCATGATGAGCGATCTTCGAGAGAGCGGAAGCTTAGAACAGGACAGCGATCTTGTCATGTTTTTACTGAGACGGGAATACTATGATCCATACGATAAGCCTGGTCTTGCCGAACTGATCGTTGCAAAAAATCGCCATGGAAGCATTGGAAACTTAAATCTGACTTTCAGAAAGGAAATCGCCCAATTTGCCAATTACACGTCAGTGGAGAAAGGCTAAATGCTGAAGGCTAAAGGCTAAAAGAAGAAGAAAAATAGGAAAGAAATTCTTTTTAATATTAATTTTTTAAAAGAACAATTAAATCTAATTTTCTTAAGAAAAAATCAACCAGTTATTATAATAAACGCCCTTTAACCAAGGGGAAAAATTATGACAGCTGCTTTATGCAAAACTTTAGCATTGCCTGTAAGTGTGGGCATGATCGCGTATACTTATAACAAAGCAGGAGAAGTTGGACTGCTTGGTAAAAATATGAGATTCATTACTCCTGCCAAAACAGTTGGAGAAATGACTTTTTTCACAGCATTGGTTGCAGGAATGTTAACAAAAAATCCCTCTATTCGAGGAGGAATCGTTGGTACTGGTTTGAGCAGTATTTCATTACTAGCATTGAAGAATACCCATGATGAAATTCAGAAAATGCGATTGGAAAGAATAGAGAATTCATTTAAAAATCAACGAAAACATAGCTAGCTTCTAGGTAGGGGAGAAAATCTGAGATCTTTTGTAGCAAGGGAAGATTTTTTTTAAAAAGTTTCTAATCCTTCAATTTTTTCTGTTTTAGAATTGAGTAAAAATGACGGAAGAGTAGGATTTATTATTGCTAAAGGATTATTATTTTGGCTGAAACCTACGTAACGAAGCTGGCTATTTATAGTATAGTATCGGTTTGTTGTCTTAATGAAAAGATCATATAAATCTGCAACGCAGTATTTATCATCGATAATTTTGACTTTGCAGTGTGTTTCCTCTAAAAATGCATCGATTTGTCCTTTTACAGTTGTATACATGCCAATGTAATTTTTTTTTCCTCCTGCAATAAAAATTTCTATTTCACCTTCAGGAGTTTTTTTTTCAACTTTTTGTAAAAAGTTTTTCACATCAAACTCACGCATGAAATGAACCAGCCCTAATTGGGAAGGTTGATTTTCTTCAGATAAATAGCTTCGCAGGAGAATAGCTATACAACAGGAGTATTCTAAAGAATAAGGCTTAGGATGATTTTTAGCAGGTACTATAATGCCTTCATCCCATTTCACAAATCGAAAATTTTTATTCTTCTTTTTAGGAATGGAAATTTGTTCTATTGGTACAATGGAAATATTTGGAAATTTTTTACGTACGTGAGGTTCAATGGAATAAGTCATTATTTTATCAAGGGCGAATGTCCAATATTGTTTGAGTGTTTCCGATTTAGGATTACTTATAATGTAATCTAAATTTTCATTATTTAAATAAGTATTACTAATAGTAGACATAATATTTATGTCAAATTTACAAAATAATTAGCTTCTGGGAAAGGGGAAAACTTTTAGATCTTCTGCAACGGAAACATGAGGGAAGATTTTTTTTGCCTCTTCGATGAAAGGATTTAAGTCTAAGTATCTGGCAGAGAAATGGGTTAGGATAAGCTCGCGGACTCCAGCTTGCTTGGCAACTTCAGCGGCTTGTTTGGCCGTAAGGTGTTGGTGTTTTTCCGCTAAATCTCGATGCTCTTCAAGATAGGTGCTTTCGCAGAGGAAAAGGTTAGCTTTTTTTGCAATGTCAACTGCTTCTTTGCAGTAACTGGTGTCCATGACAAAGGCAAAGACATCGCCCTCTCTTATCCAACTCACCTCATCTAATTTGATTGTGCGTTCCTCTACTTTTACAGCTCCTTTTTCTGTTAATTCTTTAACGATAGGGCCTTTTATTCCATGAGCATCGAGTTTTTCTTTGTCAAATTTTCTCCGGTTTGTCTCTTTGATGCGCCAGCCAACATTATCTACTCCATGGGAAAGAAAACGTGCTTCGATGTGAAATTTTTCATCCTGATGTACAACACCATTTTTGGAAACAGGATGTTCAATGACTTGGATGGTTTCATGGTAAATGCTCCCATATCGCAATCGGTCAAAATATTTTTTTCCAGATGAGGGATAGTAGCAGTGAATTGGATGGGTCACTTTATCTAAATTGAGTCTCATCAAAATGGATCCTAACCCCAAACAGTGGTCCCCGTGAAAATGGCTGACAAAAATCCGTGTGATGCAAGTGGGAGCGATATTTGCAAAAATGAATTGGCGTTGTGTTCCTTCTCCAGGGTCGAATAAAAGTCCCTCCTCATTCCATCTCAATAAATAGGCTCCATGGTTGCGTTTGCGGGTAGGTTGTTGGCTAGATGAGCCAAGTATAGTAAGGTCGCGAATACTCATTTTTTTAAAGGCTAAAATCTAAAGGCTAAAAGCTGAAAAAAAGGGAGAAATAGAATGAAAAAACCAAATCCTCTAATTTAGCCTTTAGATTTTAGCTTTTAGCCTTTCCCTTGTTATTCTCTGGCAAAAAAGGGGATTTTTGCAAGGGCCATTCCTACAAGTCCGCCTACGATATGAGCTGTGTTTGCAATATTTGCTGAAATTTCCGATAGGGTGAAAATTTGGAGAAGCAAGGAAAAAACTTCGAGAGCAAACATCGCTAGGATAAAAACAAGGATAAAGACAAAAGTAATTTTTTGAATGGAGTAGCCTTCCCAAGGTGCAGTTTTTTGTCTTACCCAAATGAATCCGACCATTCCCACTACCACTCCGGAAAATCCTAAGAAAAAAGGGCCGCTCATCAGATATTGAGAAATATTGGACACAACTCCAATCACAATAATTAGAATAAGAATTTTCCATTTTTTTAATCTTGATTCCAACTGTTTACAGAGAATCCAGACCCAGGCCATGTTGAATAAAATGTGTAAAAAACCGGCATGGAGTAGACATGGAGTAAAAAGTCTCCAATACTCTCCTTCTCGAATTTTTTCAAAAAGAGGGGCTTCTTCCAAAGTTTTCTTATTTTTGCCAAAAAAGAAGTTCATGAGTCCCTTCCAGGTTGGTATTGATTGAGCCTCTTCAAATTGTCTCCTTTCTTCTTCAGGAAGTTTTTTTATCTCGTCGACGGATTTTAAAGGAGGATATTCTTTGATGAGCTGATCAATTTTTTGGCTTGATTTTGGATAGTCAAACATCAATTTTTGTTGAAGCGGAGTTAGACCAATTTCTAAAGAGATCAGTCCAAATTGTTTGACCATTTGCAGTTTTTCCATTCCATTCCAAAGAAAAATGAATCCACACGCGATGATGATAAGATAGGTGAGAGGAAAGGAAAAACCCGACTTTGGTTTTAGAGAAATTTTTACTTGCCATTTATTTTTTTGCACGGTCTTTGCTTCTTCTTGGTGTGAAGAAATAGCATGGATAGGTGGAGGGGAAGTAAAAGTGGGTTCAATTTCCGTAAAAGTAGGATCATTGGGATTTTTTTTGTACTGATCGAGCCAAGAAATCGCTTTATCGACATCGTCTTCTTCAAATACCCAGATACGCATTTCTCGTTTTCTGGTTTCACTATTTACAACAGCTTCATAACTACTTTTTATCCCTTCTCTTAAAAGAAACGAATAAAAGAGAAATGCCTGTTTTTCATTTTCTAAAGTCCCAATGAGTCGCATACTCTTCTTATCATTTCTGAGGTGGATAAACCTGGAATTTTTTCGACAAAATGCAAAGTACCCCCAAACTTTTTCACCACATCTTCTTCAATACAGTTTTCTTTATATTCTATTCCATTGACATGTACATTTGGCTTTACTTTTTTTAGCCACTCTCTAGGATCTGTCTCATAAAACCAGGTTACAAAATCAACCATGAATAGGGAAGCAATTAACAAAAGGCGATATTGCAAGGGAATGATGGGGCGATTAGGACTTTTATATTTTTTTATGGAGCAATCTGAATTCAATCCGAGCAAAAGAATATCTGCTTGCAGAGAAGCTTGATAGATGATTTCTAGATGGCCAGCATGGAGAAGATCAAAAGATCCATTTAATGTAGCAATGGTTTTTCCCTCTTTTTTCCATTTCAAAGAAGATTCTTCTATCAAATCGGGATGGATGATTTTTTGTTGAGTTACAAATTCAGAAAAGGAGTCATTTTTTTGAAGGGAATGCAACATGGAACACCTCTTCATAATTTTCAACAAAGTGTACTTTAATTCCCTTTTTAATATAGGCTGGCAATTCGTCAAAATCTCTCTGATTGTCTTTAGGAAAGATTAAGGTTTTTAATTTAGATCTGCGAGCTGCAATCACTTTTTCTTTCACTCCTCCAATGGGCAAAATCTTTCCTGTCAAAGTGAGTTCCCCTGTCATTCCGAGATCTTCGATAACTGGGTCATTTTTAAGGAGGGAAAAAATGGCTGTAGCCATTGTAATGCCTGCTGATGGGCCATCTTTAGGTGTAGCTCCTTCAGGAATGTGAAGATGAACCTGAGATTTTTCAAAAAAGGCCATTCCTGGTTCAAATTGTTTAAGGCTACTATGGACATAATTCCAGGCAATTTGTGAGGATTCTTTCATCACATCTCCTGCATGGCCTGTCAATTTCATTTCACTTTTTTCACCTAAAACGGATATTGCTTCCACATAAAGAGTGGCGCCTCCATGAGCTGTCCAAGCAAGGCCAGTGCATACCCCGACCGGCGTGCGCTTATAGAATCGATCGGTTGGATAGATGGGTTTTCCTATGTATTCGATGAGAGAAGATTCAGTAATTTTAAATTGCGTTTCTGGTTTCTTAGCGTCTTTTTTTCCTTTTTCTTTACCTTTGACGACTTTCATCGCTACTTTTCTTAAGATTTTTTTGATGTAGTTTTCTAGATTTCTCACGCCAGCTTCGCGCGCGTATTTATCGATGATTTGGATTAAAGCGCCTTGGGTGAAGACCAGTTCATTTGGTTTAAGACCCATGTTTTTGAGGTTTTTAGGAATGAGATATTTTTTTGCAATTTGTATCTTCTCTTCCAAAATATATCCAGAAAGGCGCAAAATTTCCATTCGATCTCTAAGTGGTTCAGGAATTGTATCCAGAACATTTGCAGTCAAAATGAAGAGAACATTGGACAAATCACATCTTACATCGAGGTAATGATCTAAGAAATCCTTATTTTGTTCTGGGTCCAGAACTTCCAAAAGAGCTGACGCTGGATCACCATGATAGCCAATCCCAATTTTGTCCACCTCATCGATTAAAATTACTGGGTTCATCACCTGGGTAAATTTTAAAGCTTGTACGATTTTTCCTGGCATGGAACCAATGTAGGTTCTTCGATGGCCTTTTATTTCTGCATCATCTCTCATTCCGCCAACAGAAAATCGGTAGAATTTTCTCTTTAAGCTTCTCGCAATGCTTCTTCCGATGCTTGTCTTTCCCACTCCAGGAGGTCCAATGAGACCAATGATGCTTCCCTTGATTCCACCAGACAATTGGCCAACTGCGATAAATTCTAAAATTCGACTTTTGATATCTTCCAGCCCATAGTGGTCTTCTTTGAGAATTTTTTCAGCAAATTTTAATGAACCTTTAGCTTCTTCAGTCTCGCCGCTGAAAATTCCCCAAGGAACAATTGTGAGCCAGTCGAGATAATTTCTGCAGACAGCATACTCCGCAGAATTTACGTCGAGAACATTGAGTTTTTCTAGCTCTTCTTTGATGACAGTCATCACATCTTCTGGAACGGTTCTCTTCTTTAATCTGACATCAAATTTTTCTATATCAACCGTTTTATCCTCCTTTTCAAGTCCCAGCTCTTTTTTAATCGTCTTTAACTGTTCGCGGAGAAAAAACTCTCTTTGCGTTTTTGAAATGGTAGCTTCAATTTTTAAATTGATACTATTTTGCAATTTGCTTAAATCGACCTCTTTTTTTAGAAGAACAAGAGCTTTATCGATTCTTCCTTGCAAATCAAAAGTTTCCAGAACACCCTGTAGATCTTCTCTATTTGCAGTGGTAAGAGCAACAGCAAAATCAGCTAATTTCCCCGGCTCTGTAAAATCGGAATGGCCAAGAAAAATTTGCAATTCTTCTTTAAAGAGAGGATTGAGTTTTAGTAGTTCCTTGATAGTGGTGATGATGCTGATCGAATAGGCCTTTAATTCTTTTGATAATTTTCTTGAGGGTTCATCCTCATGGTAGGAAACTTTTGCTCTTAAATATTTTGGATCTTTTATCGGCTCTTTTAAAATGATTCGCCTTTCCATATTTAAAATCACTTGAGCACCGCCCCCTTGTTCTATTGGGATGATGCGCAAGATGCGCGCGGAAACACCTACTTTGTAAAGATCTTCAGTGGTGATTTTATAGATATTTGCATCTTCTTTTTTGGTAAGAAAAAGTCCCATGCATTTATGTTCCGAGCTAGCAACTGTTTTGAGCACTTCATAATAAGTGCCTTGCTCGATGACAATCGGTGCTGCCATCCCTGGAAAATAGGGACGTCTTGTAATTGGAATCAGATAAAGTTCATTTGGAAAGTCAGGAATTTCTTGAATTTTTGCACTTTTAGCTGGCTTTCCTTTTTTTCCCTGCTTTACTGGAGGCAATTCTTCATTCATTGTTCTTTTCCGTGAGAAAGTTAGCATATGCTATCATATCACGATATGGCTTATTTAGTAATTGAAACCGCTCTATCACTAGGGCTCTTGTTGATTGGTGAAAAGGAAAAGGTTATAACCTTTGAAAGTTTTGAGGCAAATCAAAATCTTTCCAAAAATATCCATCTATTCATCGAAAATCTTTTAAAGAAAAACCAGATAGATATTCGCAAGATCGAGTTCATAGGATGTGGAATTGGCCCTGGTTGTTCTTATACGGGAACTCGTATTGCACTCGTTACTGCTAAATCTTTTGCCTTTGGCCTGCAGATACCTGCCATTGGATTTCTATCCCCCTTTGCATTTTTGCCCGATTTGGAAGGAAATTTTACCTATATTTTGGATGCAAAAATGGGTGAGTATTACCTCATTAAAGGAAAGTGTACACACGATCAAATAGATCATATAGACCGTTTTCTCATCGATCGAAAAAAATTAGAGGAGGTAATTAGAAAAGAAGATCAAATTATTACAGATATCCCCTCCATTAAAGAAAAGTTTCCCTCTTGCATAGAGCCTAGACCCAATCCACACTTTTTAGCTAAACTAGTATATAAAAAATTTTTAAATCGCTCTTTTTCAGAGATTGAACCAGTCTATTTTAGATAACTTTGTTGAAAATATCTTTCAATTTAACATAAAATCTAGCTACTAGTTAAAGGAAAAGAAAAGAGAATTTCATGCCAAGTGTAAAAGTTCGTACAGGAGAGTCAATCGATAAAGCTCTTAGAGCCCTCAAGAAAAAAGTTGATAAAGAAGGGATCATGAAAGCAGCTAAAGCCCATCGGTTTTATGACAAACCTTCTGTAAAAAGCCGAGCAAAATCTAAAGCGGCTTTAAAATATAAAAAATCTAGATAAAAAATTAATCCTTCAGATGGTTGATTATTACAACGTTCTCGGTGTCACTAAAAGCGCCACGCAGGAAGAAATTAAAAAGGCCTATCGCAAGAGTGCGATTAAATATCACCCAGATAAAAATCCTGGAGATAAAGAGGCTGAAAAAAAATTTAAAGAAATTTCTGAAGCATATGAAGTTCTTAGTGATGAGAAGAAAAAGCAAATTTACGACCAGTATGGTGCTGATGCATTAAAGGGAGCGGGAATGGGCGCTGGACCCGGAGGCCATGGTTTTTCTTCAATGGAAGAAGCATTGAGGACATTCATGGGTGCGTTTGGGGGTGGTGGTGAGTCCATTTTTGATTCTTTTTTTGGATTTGATACAGATCAAGGTGAAGCTGGAGGTCGCACAGGTTCCAGTAAAAAAATAAATATCACTATTTCTTTTGATGAGGCAATTCGCGGCGTTGAAAAAGAGGTAATTTTAAATAATTTTGTAATCTGTAAAAGCTGCAATGGACTTGGTGCTCGCAGTGCAAAAGGGATTAAGACTTGCATGCAATGTCAAGGCACAGGACATGTGCATCAAACCCGAGGTTTTTTTAGTATGACGACAACCTGTCCCAATTGTTATGGACAGGGAAAAACAATTGCTGATCCCTGCCTAAGTTGTCATGGAGATGGAAGAGTAAAGGAAAGGCAACAGGTCAAGATCAAGATTCCTCCTGGGGTTGATAATGGCATGCGTCTAAGGATGGGGGGTTATGGGGATGCTGGAGAAAAAGGAGGAGCTACAGGAGATTTATATGTCTACATCTCTGTAGAGCCGCATGAACTTTTTGAAAGGCAAAATGATGATCTATTGTTGGAATTACCTGTCAGTATTTCTGAAGCAGCTCTAGGGTGTAAAAAGGAGATTCCAACTCCTACAGGAGGAACAGCGAGAATTAATATTCCTGAAGGTACACAACATGGTAAAGTTTTTAGAGTGAAGGGAGAGGGTGCTTTTAATGTTCATGGACAAGGGAAAGGAGATCTTCTTGTGAAAATTGTTGTTGAAGTTCCTGTGGGTCTCAATGACAAGCAAAAATCTCTGCTCAAAAATTTTGCAGAAATTGAAGGAAGTCATAATTCTCCTAGGAAAAGGACTTTTTTTGATAAAATTAAAAGCTTATTTGCTTTATTCACTGTTTTTTACATGGGGATTTGTTTCCCGCTGTTTGGGGAGGCTCCGATTATTGAAAGTTTTGATGAGATACAAAAACCTATCGCAGATTTAGATCAAAATGCCCTCGTTGTCTTAGATGTCGATGATGTTTTGATCTATTATCCCGATCAGATCATGTCTATTGATTCACAATCTGTTCGTGATAGAGTTATTTCTGAAGAACTAAAAAAATATCCTTCCTATGCTAAGAAAAAAGAAATTATCGATCGTTTGAGTAAAGCAGTTGTTCTTGCTAAAAGACAGCTTGTAGAAAATCAAATTCCAATACTCATTTCAGAAATACAGAAAAAAGGAGTGAAAGTAATTGCTTTAACGAATTTAAGAAAAGATTCCTATGGAGGAATTCATGATTTAGAGTTATGGAGAATTGAAGATCTAAAATCTCTAAATTTGGATTTTAGCCAATCTTTTCCCAAAAAAGATCGCATTGTCCTCAATAAATTGGGAAAGTTTAACAAAGATGGCCCTGTCTTTCATAAGGGAATTCTTTTTTCTGCTGAATACACCAAAGGAGAAGTACTTTCCGCTTTTCTAGAAGAGGTTTCATTTAAACCATCAAAGATCATTTTCATTGACGATTTAGAGTATAATTTAGAATCAGTGGAAAAAGAGATGAGACAAAAAGGAATTCCATTTCAAGGGTATTTATTTCGAAATCCAATTTTACGAATGAGAGAAGCAGATGAAAACATTGCTAGACTACAAGCAAGGCATTTAATCGACGAAGAAAAGTGGATTTCCGATTCAGAAGCTAAGAGACTCTTGTCGAATTAAGGCCTCGTCGATTTTTATTTTAACCGTGCACAGAGAAAAAGAAATCCGAATTCTCCTCTGTGAGCTCTATGGTTATCTGTAAATACTAATATTTAATCGGCGATTTTGAAATCTCGGATTAAGAGCTGAATGCTGGATTTATTGAGAAAAGTATTGATCTGTGGAGTAAAGGCAAGTTTAAGTTTAATATTCTTTTTTTCAATTAATGGTTTTTTTTCAGCCATACCAAAAGCAATTCCTTCTAAAACACGTTCATCTTGTTCTAAATAAAATTTAAGGTGGTGACCGATTACCTTAGGAGGCCAGGTCTGTTTAGCCTCACAATAAAAAACAGGGGGAGGATTCCCGTTTCCAAAAGGTTCTAGTAAATTTAAAGACTCTAAAAAATCAAAAGTTAAATCGCGAAAATGAATTTTTGCATCAATGTAGAGTTTGGATAAAATATCTTGGTCTTTTAATTTTTCATCTGCGATTTCAATGAATTTTTTCTTAAACTTTTCAATATTTTCTGTTTTTATCGTCAGACCGGCGGCAAAATCATGTCCTCCATAATTTTCAAAGAAGGACGCATTTTCTTTTAAGATGGAAAGAATGGGAAATTCTGGGATTGTGCGAATCGATCCTTTCCCATAATCTCCCTCAGTTGCAATGATAATCGTTGGCCTGTTGTATTGCTTAGATAATCTAGCAGAAATGATTGGAATGATCCCTGGATGCCATTTATTTGAATGAAGCAGCAGTCCCCTATGTTGGAAAATTTCTGGATGTTTTCGAATATACTTTTCAATATCTTCAGAATCTCTGCGCTCGATTTTTTGTCTTTCGATATTATTGAGGTCTAGTTCTTTAGCCAAGATTTCTGCAGACAGTGGGTCCCGCGTCAATAATAGTTCTACGCCTTTATTTGAGTCTGCGATGCGCCCTAAACTATTCAGTCTAGGAGCTACTTTAGAAGCAATATCGAGCGTTTCGATTTCTTGTAGCTTGACTTCGCATACTTGGAGTAGTTTCATAAGGCCAATTCGCTTGCCCATACGCATCTGTTTTAAACCATAGCGGACGAGGATGCGATTTTCTCCTATAAGTAATCCCATATCAGCGATCGTTCCCAGAGCTACTAAATCTAGATATCTTTTTAAATCGATTTTATTTGGACTGATTTCTTCAGTATGGATCAGATGATTTGTTATTCCATGGGCGAGTTTAAAAGCTACCCCCACTCCTGTGAGATCCCGATTAGGATAAGAACTTCCATGCAATTTTGGATTTAAGGTTGCAGCACAATGGGGCAATTTTGTAGTTGGCTCATGATGATCTGTGATGATTACATCTATTCCTTTTTTAACCGCTTCTTCAATTTCTTTAACCGCAGTGATTCCACAATCAACAGTGATGATAAGACTGCATTTGTGAAGAAGAGCATAATCAATGGCATTGAGCATGAGGCTAACTTTGAGAGAGCTGCGATTTGGAATGAAAAAATGAACTTTAGCTCCTATATATTGCAAAAATTCTATTAGAAGAGTGGCTCCAGTGATCCCATCTACATCATTGTCTCCATAAATGAGAATTTGCTCATTGTTTTTAATCGCTTTATAAACCCGTTCGACAGCTACATCCATTTCAGGAAAAAGATGTGGGTCAAAGAGATTTGGCAATTTTCCATATAGATAGTCATGAATTGATTCGATATTGGAAAATCTTCGTGATGCAATAACTTGAGCTGTAACGGGATGTATATTGAACTCTCGGATGATTGTCTGATTCCATTCAGGATCTTCTTGGGGAAAAATCCATATGGATTCATCCTGGAGGAGAGGTCTCTTCATTTTATCCTATGAGACCACTGCATTAACGAATGAAGCTACTTTTTACTCTCAGAGCATAGTAAATCTATACGTATTCATGGTGATTAAAATTCCCTGAGAGCAATTTCTCCGCTGTAAAAATTTTAAAAAATTTCCAGTCGTTAGCCAAACTTCATTTTCAAAATATCTCAAATTTTTTTTATTAATACAGATGATCTCTTTTTTGTATAAATTCTTTATATACTTTCTTTCTTTTATACCCAAACAAATTGAAAAATCAGTAAAACTTCTTCACCGATAGGTTCATGATCAGACAACAACTTGTGGTAAAGGCTTACTTTTTTCCAAGTGTCGTACATGGAAATAATGGAGAAGTGGTGCGGCGATAAATAAAGAAGAAAGGGTTCCAAAAATGATTCCAATAATCATTACCAGAGCAAACCCAAAGATCGTGCTTCCTCCTAGTAAGACTAGTGGCAACAAGACTAAAAAAGTTATTCCAGAAGTCATCATAGTTCTACTAAGCGTTACATTTAAGGCATGATTGATGATTTCTTTGAAAGAAAGTTTACGCATGTGGCGAATATCTTCTCTAATTCTGTCAAAGACAATGATCGTATCATTGAGAGAATATCCGACAATTGTCATGAGTGCTGCGATGGTATTTAAATCAATTTGCACCGGAATTTGAAAGGAGCGCAAAATTGCAATTGTAGTCACAGTTAGCACGACGTCATGGGCAAGACAGAGTGTGGCAGCAGCAGCATATTTAAATTCAAAGCGAAGGGTGATGTAAATTAAAATTGCAAGTAAAGCAAGCCCTAATCCAATTAAAGCGCTGTTTCGCATTGCATCGGAGAGTTGCCCGCTCACTTCATTCCAGTTTTGACTTAAATTTTCCAAGGATTTTTTTGTTAAAGTGACATTAGCTTTACTTAAAGATGTGGCAACCCAATTGATTCTAGGGTTATCCTCATAGCTGTAGGTGTAATCTTTTAAACCAAGGCTGAAAGGCATTTCAAAAAATGGCCTCCCACTTTTATCCATGATTTTACTCAAGAAAATGCGCAAATTATTAGAAGGGGTCAATTCCCTTACCTGAAATTCTTGTCCTGTAATTCCCGCCTTTTCAAGCGCTTTTTCCACAATGGTTCTATAACTTGCAATATCTTTGTTTGCGACGACTTCAAGATTTAAACTGTATCCTCCGGTAAAGTCCATTCCCAGGATAGCGCTCTTTTCTTTAAAGAGAAAAATTCCACCGACAAGAATAATTGCTAGGCTCGCGATGAAGGCAACCTTTCCAAATTTGAGAAAATCAAAATTTGCCGATTTGATGAGATGGGCCATTTTGAGACTTTTATGTTCAGGATTTTGTATCCATCCATTGAAATAATAGCGAGTCATAAAAAGCGCTGTAAACATGGAAGAAACAATTCCAATGATCAGAGTTACAGCAAAACCTTTGATAGGTCCGGAATCAAAATTGAGCAAAATTAAGGCAGCAATGATGGTTGTTACATTTGAATCGACAATAGCAGAAAAAGCTTTGCGATATCCTGTCTGAATTGCGCTTGCAATGCGACCAGATAGAGCAAACTCTTCTCGAATTCTTTCAAATACAAGTACATTCGCATCTACTGCCATTCCCACTGTTAAAATGATTCCCGCAATAGATGCGAGAGTTAACGTAGCAGAAAGATTTTGCAGAGTTGCCCACATGACAAACAAGTTTAAAATCACTGCACATGAGGCAATGAGTCCTGCAAAACGGTAATACCCTATCATGGTAAAAATGACGAGAATCAAAGCGATGATTGTAGCTAAAATTCCAATCACTCGCTCATGACTTCCCAATTCAGGGCTAACATTTTTTTCTGAGAGAATTCGGGGAGTGAAAGAAAGAGACCCTGCTTTTAAATCTGATTCAAGCTGATTTACCTCTCTTTGTGAAAAACTGCCAGAAATCGATCCGTTGTCTTTAATGGGATAATCAAGAGTCGGTGAACTAATGATCGTTCCATTTAAGATGACGGCCATTCTCCATCCTGATCCTTTCGAATAATTGGCATTTTGTGTTCCAATGATTTTTTCTTTAGAAAATTGGGAGGTCCATGCATATAAATCATCTCGTGGGTAATATTTTTGACCACTCGAGCTAGTGTAACTTGATTTAATCTCAAATCCTAAAAAATTTCCTTTGGAAGGATCATAAGAAGCCTGCACATTTTTCAGATTGGATCCTTCTAAAGCATAATTGCGAAAAACAATCATTAAAGGATGAGATTTTCCATGCCAACTAATATAATCATCACCTCTCTGGACTGCAATTTGGGAAATCTGATCATTGAAATTGCTTGTCATTTGCACATCGATGGGATTTGTCAATCTCAATCCGTTTTCATAGAGAATTTTTCCAGATTCTGATGTTGGTTGGACGACGTCTGGATCAAAAGAATCTCCGTGCAAATGTCGCCATGCAATTGCATTGATCTCCTCAGAGCTTTTTCTTCCAGTAACTATAGCTTCATTCCAAATTTCTTGAAGAAAGCGGTCGGAAATTTCAGCTAAAGCTGGATTATGTTCATTAAATTTTTCATTTACAACATGAAAATACATAGAAGAGGCTTTGACAAGATCTTGAGCAGAGAGATTTTGCGATCCAGGAAAATCTAAAGTAATGAACTTTCCTTCTTGTCTGATACTCACTTCGGAAACACCCATTTTATTTACACGGCGGTATAACTCATTTATTGCCTGTTTTATATCCGATTCATTTGTTACTGTTTTTCCGCTGATATCTTTCAATTCTAATTGAATCGTTTTTCCTCCAGAAAGATCGAGTCCCCAATGGAGAATTTTCCGTTCATCCCCCCTAAAATATTTTTTAAAACTGAGTTTCAAATTGCTAAAAAAGACATTTTGCGTTGGATGGGGAATATCATATTTTGATGTACCTCGCATGCCGAGCTGTGCAGCTCTAAAATCATCTCTCCATTTTAAGAGATCTTCATGAATCCGATTGTCAATTTTATTTTCAGTTAAAATTCTTTGCTCAACATCGCTAAATTCTAAAACTGCATAGCGCTTAGTCCCATGTACAGAAAAATCTTCTCGTGTAGCTTTCAAGACTATTTGAAAGTAATCTTGTCCTTCAAAAATGAAGTCATTTACAAATTTTTTGCCAAAAATGTAACTGGAAGCTGGGTAGCCAAAAAGTCCATTTTTTTGAAGAAGGGTTTTTAAACTATTGAAATCATCAAAAAATGTTTGAGATAGAGAAGAATTGGGAGAGGTTCTGTGTTTTTGCAAGATTTTATCAAACCCCTTTGCAATTAGATAGATGGAATTCATCCTAAATCCTTGGTCTGGCATGCCAGCATTAAGCGCAGGTGCGTAAACGATCAGTCCCAGTTGTCTTTGTTCAGCTGGAAGAGAAAGATAGGTTTCATAATCCCAAATGGGGAAATTTTTAGGAGCGAGATCAGGATGTTTTGGATGCCAATTGTGGGAAATTGTTTCTTTTAAATGGTTCACCCGATTTTTAGCTATTTCAGATAATCGCATTGCAAGAAAGCTATCACTTCCTTGCAGCTGATCGAGCGCAATTTGAAAACCGGGGCCTAGCGGAGAGATTTCTTCTCCTGCCTGACGAGAATCATAGGCTATTTCATTGTAAATAAATTGATCAATCTGTTCTCTAAGACCAATTTGACCTGTTTCATCTAATTGTTTTTTGAGACTGAGTAGATCTTCATAAAGAAATAGATCAATTTTCTCATTTTTCCAATCGATGATAAGTTGTTTTATAAATGGGTTTCTATTTTCTAGGTTTACTTCTTGGACTCCACTTATAAAGTTTATTTTAGAATAGGATTCTTCTAAAAGTTGCATAATAGAAGTGTTATTTAAAGGGGTCGTTCCTGAGGAAAAGATCGATTGGTTTTTTTTCAAAATAGGTTCTACATTGGAAATGATTTTTTCTCTTTCAATGAGAAGCTGCAACCTTTGCTGTTTAACAATTTCTAAGAACTCTCCCTTGGATTGAAGTGCTTGTGCTTCAGATTGAAGGGCAATGCGCTCTATTTTCAACTGGTCTTTTAGTTGATTAATTGTATCTGTAAAGTTTTGCCACAATGTTTTTGGATCTGTATTTGCCGTTTGTGTATAGGAAGAAAAATAGCGTTTTGCAATTTCAGAACTTTCTCCAAAAGCTTTGGAAAAGGAAAGAATATTTTGCATGAGCCGAAATGAAAGATCTTGATTTAAAGGATCTAATGGATTGGTTATGATGGCTTCGATGATTTGACTGTTTTCACTTGTTCCACCCACGGCAAGACCAATTTGAAGAGCCCTATCAAAAATTAATGAGCGATAGAGATTGGTAGGAGAGTGGTTAGGATCAAATTTTTTAGAATATTGAAAATACTGAGAAATTTCATTGAGCTTAAACCGGATAGGAATATTTCTTTGAATAGTGACCGTTTTTTCCAGTCGATCTGAGCTATCTTCGTAAAGAAAAAGTTGCTTTGGGACAAAAGAGATGAGCTGTCCTGCTCTTGGAAAATATTTCCTAAAAAGATTTGCTTCACCAGTATTTTTAAAGGAAATGCGAAAAAATTGAGGATTGTCTTGATCGATTTTAATGGATATAGGTTTAACTTTTAATAACTTACAAAATGAATGGAGCCATTCACCTGTTTCTTTTTCTAAGACATTGACCTGTTTTGCAATTCCCGTTGCAACGGTTTCAGCGCGCTTTAAGTCAATTTGGCTTTTTAAGGGTTTGGTATAATAAAAAACAGTTGGGAGAATATTATAGAAAGTTAGGACAAGTGCTCCTAAAATGATAAAACGTTGCCATCGTTTTTGTCTTTCCATTTTTAACCGTAGATCTGAGAGAATTTCGCAAGTTAGCTTATTCGAAATAGACGCATTCTGTCTAGGAAAATAAAAAATCTCGTTCATTTTTGATCGGAATGTATGTTAAATTCTTTTCAGGATTTTTAAGAGAGTTTTGCAAAAATCGACAGAAGCTTAATTCGATAACAGTCTCTAAAACGCTAAAAATAGAAATAATGGGATAGGTCCATGACAACAATTCTTGCAGATCCGGAACTGGAGAATGAATTTTTCTCTTCAGAAGAGCTCATGCGAATTAAAAAGGGTAAAGTTCCCCACCATGTGGCAATTATCATGGATGGAAATCGAAGATGGGCAAAAAAGTATGGGCTTTCTCAAGCAGCTGGCCATAGAAGAGGAGCTGAAATATTGACCAGGATTGTGCGAGCAGCGGCCAAGCTCGGGGTTAAGGTACTGACCGTTTATGCTTTTTCAACAGAAAATTGGAACCGATCTCGCTTGGAAATCGAAACTTTAATGCAGTTATTAAAATTTTATTTGCTTAAACAGCAGCCTCAAATGGTAAGAGAAGGAGTAAAATTAGATACCATAGGTGATTTAAATCGATTGCCAGATCAAATTAAAAAAATTTTGCACGATGTGAAACTTGCAACTAAAGATGGGGAGTCGATTGAACTTGTGATTGCCCTAAATTATGGAGGAAGAAATGAAATTCTTCGAGCGACAAAAGCAATTTTAAAGGATGGAATAGAAGGAAAAATAAGACCGGAAGATCTTTCAGAAGTTGTTTTTTCTAAATATTTAGATACATTTAGATGGAAAGATCCCGATTTGCTCATTCGAACAAGTGGAGAAAAAAGGATCAGTAATTTTTTACTTTGGCAAATTTCTTATGCTGAAATTTTTATTACTGATTTATACTGGCCCGATTTTGATGAGGAAGAATTTCTTAGGGCAATTATTGAGTATCAAAATCGAGAAATCAGATTTGGCAAATAAGCCAAATCTAAAAATAATGATTTCGACAATCGCTGAAAACGACAATATTATTTTTCAGATTTGACAAATAAATTTCAAAATGTGAGAAAATCGTAAAATTTTAACTAGCACAACTATTGGATAAGTAGATGTCAAAATTCCAACGATTTTATGATTTAAATAAAAGAATATGGATATCGATTGCCGTTTTTTCGATTCTAGCCTTTTTGCTTATTTTTTCTTCAAATCCAATCATAAGTATTGTGATTTGTCTCTTCACTGCTTTAATTGCAGCAATAGGGGTATGGGAATATGCTAACTTGGCTAAATCCAAGGGATTTGTTCTTTCAAAATATTTCATGATAGCCATTGCTATTTGTGTAGTAGTCTCTTTTTTCATTGTTCATCGAACTAATCGATTTCATGGACTTCCCATATTTATTTTTGCGTGTGGCCTGGTCCTCTTTTTTCTCAGCCATTTTAAACGCCCGGAAAATGGATTGATCAAGGTTGCAGCAGAGTTTTTTTCTATAGCCTATGTCGCCTTCCCTTTGAGTTTTATTCTTGGAATTTTGTATCCAATGTCTTCTCAAGTGAAGGTAGGTGAGCAGGGAATAAGGTGGGTAATTTATCTCATTTTGGTCACAAAAATGACAGATATTGGGGGATATTTTATTGGAAAACTTTTTGGGAAAACCCCCTTAGCCCCAATTTTAAGTCCTCAGAAAACGGTTGAAGGGGCAGGAGCGGGTCTTCTCTGCGCCATTTTCACTAGCTTAGCCTTTTCTTATTTTCACTTGGTAAATATTCCCCTTTTTAGCGCTTTATGGATGGGAACTCTAATCGGAATTTTAGGACAAGTTGGAGATTTAGCTGAGTCATTATTAAAGCGAGATGCTTTTGTAAAGGATAGTAATGTTTTGCCTGGAGTGGGGGGAATTTTAGACATGATCGATTCTCTTATTTTTACAGCACCTGCTCTCTATTTTTTTCTTAAGTAGCTTTCATGATTATTACTATAGATGGTCCTGCAGGAACTGGAAAAACAACAATAGCAAAAAAAATCGCTGAGAAGTTGCATCTTCCCTATTTCGATACGGGTGCTATGTATCGATCTTTTACTTGGCTCGTTTTAGCAAGAAATGTTCAACCTATAGATTCTCCCGAACTCCAATCTCTTCTTCGTGAATTCAATTTTGATACAAAAATTGATAAAAGTGGAATTTTCTATTTTGTCAATGGTAAGGATGTGACGAAGGAAATCCGCACACAAAAAGTTGATGCAATTGTTTCACAAGTTGCTGCTCTTCCTGTTGTAAGGGAATCTTTGTTGAAAATACAAAAAAAATTTGGTGAAAATGGAAATGGAGTATTTGAAGGGAGAGACTTGGGAAGCGTAGTTTTCCCAGAAGCTGAATTGAAAATTTTTTTAACAGCTTCTCTCAAAGTTCGCGCACAGCGCAGGCTTGATGAAATTCAAGAAAAGAGGCCTGAAGATGGAAAAGGTTTAGACACAGAAAAAATGGCAAAAGAAATCATGCGAAGAGATGAAATGGATTCTTCAAGAGAAATTGCCCCTCTTTCTCGTCCAAAAGGTGCTATTGTAATTGATACCTCTAATTTGACGATTGAACAAGTCACTGAAAGAATAGCCCATTATTATCAAAGAAAACTTTCAAAAATGAAGTTAGGGTGGCTCTATAATCGCGAAATGCGCCTATTTTATCGAGCCGTTTTATTTTTCACTTGGTGCATCTATAAAACCTGTTATAGATGTAAAATTTTTGGACTTGAACATTTTTTTAAAGGAGCGGGGGTCATTGCTGCAAATCATACCTCTTATCTCGATCCTCCTCTAGTCGCGATTTCTTGGCCTGATGAGATCCATTTTTTAGCCAGAAAAAGCCTATTTAAGTCTTTTTTGGGATTTATCATAGAAAGATTGAATTCACATCCTATCAGTAGTGATCCAAATGATGTCTCCATCTTAAAAATGATCATTAGACTGCTAAATGAAAAAAAGAAAGTAGTGCTTTTCCCGGAGGGAACGAGATCAGAAACTGGAGAACTAGGAGAGATCAAGCCAGGGATCAGTTTGCTCATTTCAAAGACAAATTCTGCGCTCATTCCCACCTATATTCATGGAACTTATGAGGTTTGGAATAGAAAAAGAAAATATCCAAAGTTGTTTGGAAAAATTGCCTGCGTATTTGGAACCCCACTCAGGTGGAGCTCTTTTGCTCACTTAGAAAAAAGAGAAGCGCAAGAACAATTGGCAAAAAGTTTGTCTGAAGCGATAAAAAATCTAAAAAAATGGTATTTAGATGGGGCAAGAGGAACACCCCCATGAGGGAAAGGCTAAAGGCTAAAAAAGGGAAAAACGAATTCCCTAATTTAGCCTTTCTGACAAAGTGTGCGGCCAAGATGAGTCGAACATCCACCAGGTTACCCTGACTAGAACCTGAATCTAGCGCGTCTACCAGTTCCGCCATGGCCGCAAAGTAATACATATTAAACTGGTTGCTTTTTTCTTTTTAGGTTAATAAAGGAGATTTATAATAAAATTAGATTCATGAGGAGAAAAGATATGGCTGAAGTGAAGTATTTAACAGAGGAAAATTTTAAAGAGGGTACAAAAAAGGGTTTAATCCTTGTCGAATTTTATGCAGATTGGTGCGGACCATGCCGCATGCTGAATCCTGTACTGGAAAAAGTTGCGCAAGAGTTAAGGGGAAAGGCCACCATTTCTAAATTAGATATTGATAAAGCACAAAAGACGGCTTCTTCATTCCAAGTTACCTCCATTCCTACTCTAATTCTATTTAAAGAGGGAAAAGAAATTGGCAGATTAGTTGGACTTCGCGATGAAAGTACCATTAAAGATTTTGTTTTATCCAGCCAAGTAGGAAGACCTCTTGCATAACTAATCAATCGACCCAATGAAAGACATCTCTAACAATGGAAAAACGTGGTTCGGTTTCTGCAATGATGTCCGTCTTTCCTAGAATCCAAAGATCGTATTGATGCTGTGTAAATCCCTCATTATTTTTTAATTTGAGCCAGCCATTTAAATAGCAGAGAAAGCGGGATTCATCTGCTTTAACTGCATATCCTAAACTATCTTTTCCAATGATTGGGGAAGGAAAAATTACGTGAAAAGCTGGATGTAGGATTGTCCAAGCAATTGCTTCTTGCTCATCCCAAAGTAGAATATCTGCAATATTGGGCTCTATATCAAAGTCATCATAATTTTTGAGTAAAATAAGAGGATGGTCCGGAAATTCTCTTTTAGCAATTTCTTCAAAAATTGTTCCTTGCAAAACAGCGATCTTTAGATCTTTAGTGTTTTTGACATAATCCAGTGAAGAAAATTTTTTGCGCATTTTATCTTTAGAAATGAGCACAATCTGTGCTTCGATATAAATTGCAGGAAAGCAGATCTGCTTGAGCCTTTCTTCAGAAACGGAAATGGAGGACATGCCAATATCATATTTCTGTTCATTGATTTCCCTTCCGATTTGTGAGTAGTCTAAGGGAATGAATTCGAGATCGCAGCCGAGATCATAGGCAAGTTCGTAAGCAAAGGCGATGTCATAACCAACAAGTTGCTTTTGTTTATTGTAAAAACAAAAAGGAGCAACTTGCGGGTCATATCCAATTCTCAGCCTTTTTGTCCTCAATATTCGACTTAAAGTATCCTCGTTGGGTTTTATGTCTGCTGAAGGAGATCTAGATCCTTTTGCGTAAGTACTAACCTTGATATTGGAATCGATTTTCATATCATAAATACTTTTGATATCATTTTTTATATGTGGCAAAGGATTATAATTTTTGATTAAAGCAAATATTCCAAGAATGGGAAGAATGGTTAAAAGAGAATCTAAAATAATTTTTTTCCAATTTATCGTAATTAGGCTGCGACAAGCTAAGGTAATTAAAAAAGAAAGCGTGCTGATCAACATTGCAGAGATCATCGATTGAAATCCGGCTGTGAATGGAAGGCTTGCAAGGTAGAAGTTGATTGCGTCAATGGGTAAAGAGAGAGTATCTAGAATAAATGTTAAATTATTGATCCAGGAGCCAAGACCAATTGCACCTAAACCCGTTAAGAATATGGTCAAAAAAAGTTCTATTTGTGATTGGGAAGTTAATTGAGAAGCATAAAAAATAGAAATGAAAAAGATAAAAATAGAGATGTAAATTGAGCCTAAAGGCATGTTAAACACAATAGAAACTGTTCCTTGGATTTGACTTTGTACATTTTCATCCTTTGGAAAAAGCTGCTGCATTTGTTTTTGAATGATGCTGATGATATAGGGGATGGCAACAATCACAAGATTGGTCGTATAGGCGAGAACAAGAACGGGAATTAAATTTTTTAACCATTCATAAGACTTGACGGACGTAAGCATACTTGCAATTCTTGGCACGATCCAAAAAACGACAATCGAAGCAGCTAAGATATAAAGAATGATATACGTTCCAATCTGTTTTACTGTGGAAAATTGAACAGTTCCAGCTTGGTTTGCCATAATGATAAATGTTCCAATTGGCGTAATACGGCTGATCCATTTTGTAATTCTTGTTAAGGCGTCTAAAGCGGTTTGCAATGAGGTCATGATTGTTTGCTTATCAGGTAGGTGCATGAGAGCAATGCCGATGAGCAAAGAAAAAACGACAACTGCAGGAACAATGTTGTTTGCCAGATCATAAAAAACATTATCTGGAATCAAAAGCTCTGCAAAATTAAGAGATGGTATCTCCTTTTGTACCTTTCCCAGTTGCATTCCACCGGGATGTTTTGGAAGTACCCATTTGACCAGATAAATCATGCTGATATTGATAAAAAGGGCTAAAGCAAGAAAAAAAACTCCTTTTTTAAAGATCTGCTTTGCTTGACCACTATTTAACTGGCCGATTCCATGAATAATGGCAGTGATCAAATAAGGGATCGCAGTGATTTTTAAAATCATGATATAGGCATCTGCCCAGGGGGAAAAAACACTGCAAATTTCGCCGAGAAACAGACCTACGAGGATCCCCAAAATTGTGGCGAGAGCCATTTGCAGGGGAAATGATAATCTAAAAAAAACCATATATGTATAAGATGAGTGATTAAATCAGAAAATCAACAGAAGCTTAATTCAACAACAGTCTCTAATGCTTCATATAACACAATTTCGAGAAAAACTAACGAATACTTTCTAAACCATAATCCGATTCGGCAATTTCTTCTGGAAGATCATCCTTTGTTGGATTTAAAGACAGGGAACTTTTCTTAAGAGATTTGGGAGCATTAGCCTTAATTAACTCAACTTCAAAAATTAAAAGTGAATTTGGGGGAAGATATCCACTTGTTCCATATCCTAAGTCAGGATGAACATAAAGAATTCTTTTTTCTCCCTCTTTCATTCCCACTAACCCCTTTTTAAAACATAGGATAGTATCCTCATTTAACGGAATAACTTCTCCTTCACTAGATTTTCCAAAAATAGAACCATCGAGGTATCGCCCAACGTAGCGAATTAGAGGAGAAAAATTGGGTTTAACTTGATTTTCTAACCCTTGCTTTTCAATTTTATATTGAAGTTTGCCCTCTTCAAGCATGACAATGTCTTTTTCCTTACCATTTTTTTCTAAAAATTCTTCTGCTTTTTTAAGGTTATCTTGTGCCTGTTTTTTATAGGTGATTTCTTGTGCAGCAGAAATCGCTTGAATGCACTCCACTTCACTCATCGGTGAAGTTTTTCCTTGAGAAGCATCTTTTAATCCCTTTACAACTGCCTCTAGATCAAAATTAATGCCAACTGCGTCGATATTTTTCCCAATGAGATGACCAAAAGCCTCTGAAATTTTAGAAATTTCTGGATTTTGGCTTTTTTCTTCTTCAGCAAAACAAGATTGATGAAGAAAAAGAAGGGAGAGAGCAATGGAAAATATTTTGAAAAATAGATGGTTCATTGGACCTCAAAGGTAATTAGAGGGTATTTGCAAATTCTGCTTTAGATCTTTCATGTCGACCGATACAGATTTTTTCCCATGAAATCTCACCGAAAAACTTTTCAAATCTCTAAAAAGCAGAATTTGCAAATACCCTTTTAAATAAAACTATAATTTGCTAGCTTTTTAATTTCTTCAATTAAATTGTGAGAAGGAACAGTTCTTTCTTGTCTTGTTTCCAATTCTTTTAATTTTACCATTTGCTGCTTCAATTCATCCTCTCCAATAATAAGAGCATATTTAGCTTTCAATTTTTCGGCAAATTGCAATGCATTTCCGATTTTTTTCCCTTGTAAGTCCATTTCAGAGGGAATTTTGCTATGTCTTAAATCATAGAGAAGACTAAAACAGAATTTCCTTGCTTCGTCTCCCATGAAAATCAAATAAATAAATGGAGATATTGGGGAAGGAAAAGAAATTTTTTGGCCTAACATTGTTTGGAGAATTCGTTCCATTCCTGTTGCAAATCCAACAGCTGGTAAATTTGGTCCATCCAATAAAGACATAAGTCCATCATAGCGCCCTCCTCCTCCAATTGAATTTTGCGCACCCAACTCCCCGGAAATAATTTCAAACACAGTTTTATTATAATAATCAAGGCCTCGAACGAGTTTTGGATTAATTTGAAAGGGCAATTTCAATTTTTTGAGCAATTGTTGAACTTGATGAAAATGTTCTTTAGATTCTGAATCTAACATGTCCAAAATGGAGGGGGCATTGGCAATAATCTTTTGATCATTGGGATCCTTTGAATCGAGAATTCGCAAAATATTTTTTTGAAATCGCACCTTACTTTCTTCTGAAAGAGAGTCGAAATGGGGCTTGAGAAATGCAGTTAAGGCAAGCTGAAATTTTTTTCTGCATTCTTCATTTCCAATGCTGTTAAGATGAATTGTCAATCTTGAAATCTTTAACTGTCTGTATAATTCGCACAATAGGTCGATCGTTTCTACATCTTGCTCAGGTAGGGAAATCCCGATTGCTTCGGCACCAAATTGGTGGTGCTGGCGATATCTGCCAGCTTGAGGTCGTTCATAGCGAAACATTGGACCAATATAATAAAGTTTTTGTAAGGGAGATTTTGCAGTAAGTCTATTTTCAATCACTGCACGCATGGCTGATGCTGTACCTTCCGGGCGAAGAGTCATTGATCTTCCTCCTCTGTCTTCAAAAGTGTACATCTCTTTGTTTACAATATCGGAACCCTCTCCAACGCTTCGAATAAATAACTCTGTTTTTTCAAAAATGGGAGTGCGAATTTCTCTGTAACCGTAAGAGTGAGAAACAGCTCGAATCGTCTCTTCCAGGTATTGCCATTTTTCCGATGTGCGCCAAGCCTCTTCTGAAGGAACTTCTTCAGGAAGAATGTCAAAAACACCTTTTGGGATGGTATATTCCATAAAATCTAAAGTATAAAGGCTAAAAGCTAAAAAAGAGAGGAAAATCTTCCCTTAGAATGTGTTTACAAAGTCTCATTTTGACCTTTGAGGAGGCTTTTGCGATATTTTATCCCATTTCATTCAGCCATATCATCGTCCCGATATTGTCTTCATTCAATGGGGTAAAATCTCATCAAAATCTCCTTCAAATTTCTAAAATGATACTTTGAAAACACATTCTTAATTTTAGCCTTTCTTAGTGGGGAATTTTACTTTCTTTTCAATGTCGGCAATCAATGTATCCAGATAGTCAATCCATTTTTTGAGATGCGATTGCTTAGGATTATTTTGAAATTCTAAATGAAGCTGCAATAAGATTTCCATATAGGGAAAAGGTAACCAATCTTCGCCAACATGTTCTATAAGATAGTACCCTAAACTATGCTCTTCCTTATATGGGTAATCTTTAATGAGTGAAAGGATTTCTTTAAATTGAGAAACATCTTTTAAATTTTTTCTTTCCAAAATTTCTATGTTATTGCAATCTTCTAACAATTTATGCCATAATTCGGATAAATCTTGTGCAAACTTGGGATTTTTACTCTGATCTTCGTTCCCAAGTGTGAATAGTAGTAATTTGAAGGCATACAAGTCTTCTAAAATAATTGTGTAATTGATAATTTTACCTTCGATTTTGCCTTTTGAAGTGAAGGAATCGAATAGGTTTTTTAAATAACCAAAAATAGTTGCAAACAGGATGTCTCTTAATTTTTCAGGCTCTTTTTGTAATTCTTCTCTATCTTTTTTTTCTTTTTCTACTGGCGGGACAATGATGTGCTCATCATGGATTTTGTCTAGGCGATTGATGGGCTTTTGGAAATCACTCATGAACCTATTCCAAAATTTAAAAAATTTGTTAAATTCTTTAATGCCAGTTAAACCTTAATTAATCAACCATCAGGACGATAAAAAATGAAATTTTTTTTTAAACCACAAATTAGGAGTATGGTCAAATGAAATCGCGACTATCTTTTGACTCTTTTTGTGATCTTTCGCTTGTCATCTCGTTGCCTATGGCGCCTTCGGCATATGTCAATGATTCAACCAAGCGAAATCTCATCAAAAATAACTCAAAATCTAGTCAGCTCTTCAATTTGACCATATCCTCTAAAGGAGATAAGGCATGAGTGTGTTTGATGTTTTAAAACCCCCACCTTATGCAAAAGAGATTGAAGATGAAAATCTCATTAAGAAAAATTATAAATATTGGCGCATACGAATCTTCTGTGGAATGTATATCGGATATGTTTTCTATTATTTCACAAGAAAAAGCTTTACCTTTGCCATGCCATCTCTCATGCGAGATCTTGGTTTTGATAAAAGTGATTTAGGGATTTTAGCAAGCGTTTTATCCTTAACAATTGGCATGAGTAAATTCTTAAGTGGTGTTTTAGCCGATAAGTCCAATCCTCGCTTTTTTATGGCGATCGGCCTAATTCTGACGGGAATTCTCAACATTTTATTTGGTCTTTCTTCTTCAATTTTGTTTTTTGCCCTGTTTTGGGGATTGAATGGCTGGTTTCAGGGTTGGGGTTGGCCCCCATCTGCCCGTCTTTTAACCCATTGGTATTCTCAAAAGGAAAGGGGTACTTGGTGGGGAATTTGGAATACTTCTCATAGTGTTGGAGGGGCCTTAATTCCAATCATTGCAGCCTTTTGTGCACAATATTGGGGTTGGCGCTACGCCCTGTATATCCCGGGTGCACTTAGCGTTCTTGTCGGGTTTTTTGTGATCAATCGGTTGAGAGATACCCCTCAATCGCTAGGATTGCCATCTATTGAAAAATTTAAAAATGATTATCCCGATGATAAGACGAAAGAAGAGAAAGAATTTTCTGTAAAACAGATTCTCTTTGACCTAGTTCTTAAAAATAAATTTATTTGGATTCTTGCCGTTTCCTACTTTTTTGTTTATGTCATTCGAACTGCAATAAATGATTGGACCGTCCTATTTCTCGTTGAAACGAAGGGATACTCATTATTAACTGCAGGAACATGTGTCTGTTGGTTTGAAATAGGCGGAATATTCGGCAGTTTAATTGCCGGGTGGGCTTCCGATAAGCTTTTCAGTGGAAGACGAGGACCAATCAATGTTCTTTTTAGCTTTTGCGTCATTTTTGCGATTGTGTCTCTTTGGATTTCACCTCCAGGTCTTCCCATTTTAGATTCTCTTTTAATGTTCATCATCGGATTTCTCATTTTTGGACCGCAAATGCTCATTGGAATGGCAGCTGCGGAGTTATCCAGCAAAAAGGCTGCAGGATCTGCTACAGGTTTTGTCGGTCTTTTAGCTTATTTAGGAGCTGCAACTGCTGGCTATCCCCTTGGAAAAATGACTCATGAATGGGGTTGGCAAGGATTTTTCTTGACACTTTGCATCTGTGGAGTGGTTTCTGTACTCCTACTTCTTCCTCTCTGGTCAGTTCGCGGAAATGCAAAACAAGTAGTAGGAAATAAAAAAGAAGAAAAGGAAGAAGAATATTTGACGAATGCTCGATCTAATTAACGATCTCTTAGAGACTATTAACGAATTAAGGCTTCGTCGCTTTTCTAAGATTATTTTGGCCGATTTTCGATTCAAATTGCAGGGGTCATATACGAAGTTGATATTACCCCTGCAATTTGAAGCTGAAAAGCGGCTCAAAAGAACCCAAAAATCGACAGAAGCTTAATT
>JAKEHU010000038.1 GCA_022614855.1 Chlamydiota bacterium | reverse complement strand
TGCCAGACCTGGTCATCCACTGTGCAGGTTTTGGTCTCTATGGAGCGACAATCGATCTCCCAGTAAAAGAACAGATCGACATGGTAGAAGTGCACTGCATAGCTTACATGGAAATTGCCATCGAAAGTGCAAAAATGTTGAAACAGTCAGGAAAAAAAGGAACCATTCTTGGAATTTCTTCTGCAGCAGCTTTTTTCAACTATCCCTATTTCAATACGTACGCTGCTTCTAAAGGTTTCATCAAACAATTCTCCCAAAGTTTAGACGAAGAGGTCAAACATTTGGGAATTCGCGTACTCGCTGCTTGCCCTGGCCAGATTGCAACTCCTTTTCGAAAAAAAGCTGCCAAAGGAAAAGTAGAGATGGCTACCAAGTTTACTATGTCTATAGAAAAAGCAGTGCACCATATCTGGAAACAGATCCAAAGAGAAATCCCCGTCTATATTTTTCATTTTCCCTATCGATTCATCACCTTTGCAAGTAAGTTTTTGCCACAATCTTTCTTAAGCAGAATTCTTAAGAAGACTATCCTTCAAAGAATAAAAAAATAACCCTTGTTGCAAACCAATTATTTCCATAAAATCTACCACTTTCTCTTTTCGTAAAAGGTTTTATGACATCAAGAACTTCTTCACTCAGTAGTGATAATTCACCGCATGAAAGCCCTGAGAATTTAAGTCGATCAAATTCTAAAGAATCTCCCAAAGGGTCTCCACTCAGTTATAGGAAAGGAAGATCACCTAGCATTTCAAACGTTGATAAAATATTCAACGAATTTGAACAAAAGTTAGACTCACATAGTCCTTCGCATGAGACCTTTTTGCATATGAAAATTTTAAAAGACAGGCTAACAACTATAAAAAACAACCTGAGATCTCTAAACAAAAACAGCATTGAAAGCATTAGTGATGATAAAGAATTTATTCGACAAAATCTTCAAATCTACGAAAGTTTTCTTGATGATGACAACAAGATAAAGCTTAATGATTTAATAGAAAAAATAGAATTGCAGGAAAGCACAAAAAATTCATTAGTTAGATCTACCATTAGTACTCTATCGCTTTCCATAATCACTCATTTAGCTGATCAATTGACTCAATTTTCAAGTCTACCGCAAATACCACCCAAAAAGAAACCCCAAACAAAGCCACCAACTACTGATTTAACTCAGTTAAAGTCATCTCCAAGTCAAACACACATCTCACCACCAAGGGAACTTACTATAAAACCACCCACTGATCAATTAAAGCCACTTTCAAATCAAACAAAACCATCACCTAAAAAGGAATCTCAAATAAAAACGACCACTACCGATTTAAATCCAATAAAGAAATCTCCAAGTCAAACACACATCCCACCATCAAAAGAACTTCCTATAAAACCATCTACTGACCACTTAAAGCCATCTCCAAGTCAAACGCAAATATCTCCAAAAAAGGAATCTCAAATAAAAACGACTACTACCGATTTAAATCCAATAAAGAAATCTCCAAGTCAAACGCACATCCCACCATCAAAGGAACTTCCTATAAAACCACCTACTGATCACTTAAAGCCACTTTCAAATCAAACAAAACCACCACCTAAAGAATCTCAAATAAAATCGCTTATTACTGCTTTTAGTCAATTAACGCCACTTCCAAGCCAAACGCAAATACCTCCAAAAAAGGAACTCCCTATTAAACTACCTAACTTAAAGCCACCTCCAGATCAAATGCAGAAACTAGACAAAGAGTCAAAAAAATCTGAAAGTACGTATATTTCTTTTAAAAACCCTAATACATAATTATGATCAACTCAATCGGAATAGATCCATCTTTTGATTCTTATAATAATGCAGCAGAGGAAATATCTTTTAACCAACCCATTAAACCTTTTGAACCTATTAAATTAGATTTCTCGCATTTAAACAGCGAAGATATTACTCAAGCAATTGCTCTTCATGAAGAAATTGATACTCTATTACAATTTCTAGAACTATTAATTAATGAGCCTGGAAGCATAGCTGTAAACAATATTATTAATTTTTGGAATACGAATGATCGCCAAACTTTAAATGGAAATATTGAGTATATAAGAATGATCCATACAAGAATTAATTCAGTCCCTAGAGAAATTACTTCTCCTAATAAAGCCAAACGCACTAAAAAGAAAAACACATCTTCTCAGCAAACAGTTAAAAATTTTTATTTTAATAAAATTGCAAATCAAGTTGCACCGATGTTAAAAGAAAGAGTTCTAAAATTTTTAGATCTGATTAAAGATTTTAAAGATTTACAGACAGATCTTCAAAAAGAAACAGAAAATAGCATAATCCTTGAGCTGATTGCAGACTTTCATGCAGATTTGCAACTGGTACAAACAAGCAATTAAGTTTTTATCTTCAAAAATTTTTCTTCTTTTTTCTCTGGATATTTTACCCGAATATGCCCAGTGACAAGAAGAGTTTGGATGAAGGTTTTTTTAACGGTGCCGAGTTCTGTAAACGTCAAATGGCTCTCGTCTAGCTGTTTATCAGCTACTTTTTCATTGACCAGTTTTTCCACCATTTCAGTTACAGTTTCCTCGTTGATGATATCTAAGGAGCGATAGGCAGCTTCTAACGTATCTGCGAGCATGATGATCGCAGATTCTTTGGAATGGGGCTTGGGACCAGGATAGCGAAAGGAGGCTTCATCGACTTTGGAAGGGTCATTTCCCATGAGGCCTAATTGCTTGTGATAAAAAAAGTAGGCAAGAGTTGTTCCATGGTGCTCTTTAATGATGTTTATGAAGCTCTCTGGAAGGTGGTGGTTTTTTGCCAAAGCCTCTCCCTCTTGAACATGGGCGAGAATCACCTGAGCAGATTCTGCGGGAGTCAGCAGTTGATGGATGTCAAAGCCTCCTAGCTGATTCTCGATAAAATAAGGGGGATTAAAGAGTTTCCCAATATCGTGATAAAGAGTAGCAACTCTGCAAAAAAGACCATTAGCCTGAATGGCTCTTGCAGCTGTTTCTGCTAAATTCCCAACAACCAGACAATGTTGATAGGTGCCAGGAGCTTCAGTGGTCAGCCTTCTCAACAATTCATTATTTGGATCCATGTACTCCATTAATGAAATATCGGTCATCACATGGAAGGAAGATTCTAAAATAGGTAAAAGTCCAATGACCAAAACTGCGATAACTGTAATTGAGATAAATGAACTGATAAAATCTTGAAAAAGATGGAGAGGGATAAACACATTTTGTGCCAAATTGAAAGCCAAAATGGCTGGGATGCAGGCGATCCAGACTTTACCCAAAACAGAAAAAATATCCTTTCTTTTGTGCATGGTTTTTGCAAGGATAATTGTCGTCCAAGATGCAATTAAATTGATCACGATAAATCGAGAGTGGTCAATGGCAAGTGTTATTCCGAGTACGATCGTCAAAAAAGCTGAACTAAATAGCGCGACCTCTGGGCTTACCAAAACAAAGATAAGGAGAGCAGCAAAGGGAATGATGATGGGATAGCGAAAAATATCTGGCAAATAGGTAGTTTGATTTACTAAAAAATATTCAGAAATTTTCGAAAGTATGAGGGTGATGATGACAATTCCTAAGAGCAAAATCATCTTTTGCAATGAGTCAAGAACAGCTTGATGGTTGACGCGTAGGTAAAGAATACTTAAAAAAGTAAATAAAAGAGAAAGGATAATGGTTCCTAAAATTGTACGAGGAGTAAAAAGATTGCGCTCTTTGGCAATTGTCTCCTTCATTGATTGCAACATGGCAATATTGCGTTTTGTCACCTTTTCCCCTGGCTCTATGATCCTCGTCCCTGCTCTTACCTGCGTGAATTGACTTGGCACCTCATGTTGAATGAATTCTCTTAAACTTCTTTCAGCCGAAAGATCCTCTTGTAAAACCCAAGGTTGGTATGCAAAAGCTTCGAGCACAAATTGTGCAGCTTCTGGAGGAATATTCTTTGCACCAAATGCTTTTGTTTTTATTTTTTCCCAAAAATCAGCAGGAAAGGAGGAGGGTTTTTGCACATCAGAAGGAGAAAAAACAAAGGTTGATTCATAAGGCAACCCAGCCTCCTGAATTTTTTGAAAAGTACGCCGATTGGTAAATCTTGCTCGTACCAAAGCTTCTTCTAATGCATCTGCTCCTCGATAAATTTCATTAAATGTGACATTTTCCAACTCATCTCGCCACTTTTGCTGGGTTAAAATAAAACTTTCAAAATCAAAACGTGTCTGATGGATCTGTTTTTCATTTAATCGATAAATTATCCCGATATCGCGCATCGACTCTTGTTTAATGATCTGTGTAGCTTCCTCATCAGGAAATGCAAAATCTACCTGGCTAATGATGTATCTCTCTGCCACTGTATCCAGTTCCAGAGTTTCTACACGGACTTCACGAAAATGGAGAAATAGAGCAAGGGAAAGAAAAAAAATGGTTGCCATGGTTAGCTTTAGAGGCTGTCTGCAAATCATGCTTTTGATCTTTGAGAGATTTTTGAGATTTTTCATGTCAATCTCCTCGATCATATGCAGCTTCGCATATGATCTTCATCGATTGCCAATGAAATCTCATCAAAAATCTCTTCAAATCTCTATAAATCCTGATTTGCAGACATCCTCTTATTCCAAAATGGCCGCTACCTAGCCAATCTTTACATAAGAAGAAAATGGTTTTTTTCTTTTCCATATTTGAATAATCTAAAATCAAGTTTACTTGAGTATTAAACTAAGTCGATATACCTTTTTCAGCAAGGCGAATTCATGACCTCATTTTACCAAATCATTCCGCGAAAATATCGACCACAATCTTTTAAAGAAATTATTTGTCAAGAAGCCATTGTCACTACATTAAAACATGCACTGAAATCAAACCATCTTGGACAGGCTTACCTCTTCTCTGGTTCCAGAGGAACTGGGAAAACGACTCTGGCACGCCTTTTAGCAAAAGCACTAAACTGCCATCAGCTGGATGAGGATTTTGAACCTTGTAACAGTTGCACTTCATGCAGAGAAATTACTTCAGGTTGCTCTTTAGATGTCATAGAAATCGATGGAGCGTCGAATCGCGGAATTGATGATATTCGCAAAATCAATGAAACGACGCATTATGCTACATCCTCGAGTAAATTCAAAATTTATATCATTGATGAAGTGCACATGTTGACAAAAGAGGCCTTTAATGCCCTTTTGAAAACATTGGAAGAGCCTCCTCTTAATGTAAAATTTTTTTTCGCTACAACAGAACCACACAAGGTACTACCAACCATTCTCAGCCGCTGCCAGCGCTTTGACTTGAAGCGCATTGATCCTTCGAAAATTGTAGAAAAGCTAAAGCGCATTTCTCAAGAATTGAAAATCATAGTCGATGAAGATGTCTTATGGAAAATCGGGGAAATTTCTGATGGATCTTTGCGCGACGCAGAATCGATCTTAGATCAATTGATCTGTTTTGGCACACCCCCAATTCAGATGGATCATGCTGAAAAACTATTGGGACTCACTCCAAAATCTCTTTTATTTCAATTGGACGAGGCCATTTTCCATGGCCGCATTGAATTTGCCTTTGCACTTTCTGAAACTCTCTTTTCTTCAGGTAGGGAACTCGTTACTTTTCTCGACCATTTAATGGACCATTTTCGCATCTACCTCTCCTTGAAGCTCAATCAAAAAATCTCTTTCTTAGGCGAGGAGGAAACAAAAAAATATAAAGAACATCTCCAAATGTACAGCCAAGAAGACTGTCTTTACATTCTCGACCTCTTGATCCAGTGGACTACGACCTGGGCAAAAAATGCATTTAAACGAGTACAATTTGAAATTCTACTCTTGCATCTCATTCGAGCTAAATCTCGCATTTCTATTGATGTTTTGGTACAAAGACTTTGCGCTTTAGAGCAGGAGATGAAGCCCCCTGTTGTTGATACCTCTTCTCCTCTTCCCATTCCACTTCCAGCTTTAGAAAATGAAAAAAAACCTAAGCCAGAAAAACATCCCAGCCATTATGATACCCTCATCCGTTTTGCTGCAGTCGAACTCAATGGAAACATAGAAGGAAAGTCTAAAGTATAAAAGCTAAAGGCTAAATTAATAGTTTAACTCTAAATCCTGCAAATAGCTTTTTCTTTTTTTTAGCCTTTATCCTTTAGCCTTTATACTTTAAAAAGAGGTGGAAATGGGAAGTGGTTTTTCCAAAATGAAAAAGCAAGCTCGCATGATGCAAGAGCAATATGAAAAAATGCGAGAAGAAATGCAAAAAATCCAAGTGGTTGGGACAAGTGGAAATGGCCTTGTTTCCATTACCTTAAATGGGGAAAAAGAGATCAAAAAATTGCACATTAAACCTGAATGCATAGATCCAAATGATCCTGAAGGTCTTCAAGATTTAATCATCGCTGCACATAGCGATGCTTGTCGCAAGTTAGACCAAGAAGGCAACTTAGGAAAAAGTTTTCCCTTTTCAACCTGAGTTTTGGGTTTTCCATCCTAATAGTGCAGAGATTTCTCCTGCATCAGAGAGTTGTAAAATTTTTTCCGCAAGTCGATAAGAATCGATGAGTGAGCAGTTGCGAATCGCATTTTTTATCATCGGAATATATCTCAAAGGACAGGAAAATTCTCTAAGGCCAAGACCGAGAAGAAGAGGAATAGCTGCCTTGTTTGATGCAATGTGTCCACAAATAGTGAGAGGCTTTTCCTCTTTTTGCGCAGCGACAACGATCATTTTTATCATTCTAATGATACTCGGATGTAGAGGGTAAAAAAGATCATTCATATTTGGATTATTTCGATCAATGCCAAGCGTATACTGGATAAGATCATTTGTTCCCATAGATAAAAAGTCGCATTCTTTTGCAATAGCATCGCAAATCATCACACTAGAAGGAACTTCAACCATGCATCCTATAGAAACTGCAATTGGAAGCTGGGTGCCTTCCAAGACCAATTCTCGATAAACTTCGTCGATCAAAGCCTTGGATTTTCTCACTTCTTCTAAATCAGAAATAAGTGGGAGCAAGATTTTTGCTTCTCTTGCTGTACAAGCTTTCAAAATAGCGCGAACCTGTGTTTTAAAAATTTCTGGATTTTTGATTAAAAAGCGAATTCCCCTGCACCCCAAAACAGGATTTGGCTCCTCTAGTTGGGAAAAGAGGTTGGGATTTTTATCTCCTCCTACATCAAATACGCGAAAGACAATAGGGCGACCACTCGTGAGGTTTATCATGTTCAAATAGGCAACACACTGTTCTTCTTCACTGGGGAAAAAAGGTTCTTTTTGCAAAAAAAGATATTCTGTTCGGAAAAGTCCAACTCCCGAAACAGTGTAGGGAAATGCAGAAAATTCTAAAGGGCTTCCAATATTTGCATATAGCTCTAGCTGATATCCATCAATTGTTTCAACACTAAGAGAATCTTCTTTTTCAAAAATCTCTAAACGAGCAAACATTTGATTGCGAATTGCTTTATAATGCATCAAGGTTTCAGGATCTGGTTTAATGATGATCTCCCCTGTCAACCCATCAACAATGGCAATTTCTCCCATAAATGAAGAAAATTGTTCAATTTCTATATTGGTAATATAGGGAATGCCTTTAGCTCTCGCAATCAAAGCTGCATGAGAATTTCCTCCTCCTTTTTGGGTAACATAAGCAGCTAGCTGCGATGGGTGGGCTGCAGCAGAATGGGAAGGAATGAGTTCTTTTGCAAAAACAATGGACCCTCTTGGAATATTCGCAAGGGATTCTCCATTTGATGGAAAATAAAGATGACCTAAAACTCTTCTAGAAACATCTTTGACATCAACCAATCTTTCTCGGAAAAAAGAGGTCGATCTTAGAGAAAACTGCTTTTCAAAATCTTTGATCACAGATCGAAAAACCGATTCTGTATTTTTGAGGGTCAATCGAATTTTATCTTCAATATTTACTGTGATAAAAGGATCTTCCAACATTTGAATATGGGCATCGATAAGAGAAACCGCTTCATCAGATCCTTCAAAGGACAATTGATCTTGAAGCCTTTTTAACTCCTCTTTACTGGAAAAAAGGGCTTTGCGAAAACGGGCAATTTCATGATCAACTTCTTGCAAAGAAATAGGAAAATCGGGGATTTCTTCATCAAATTTACTATCAAAATAAAAAAAAATTTTCCCAATTCCAATTCCTTCACTAACAGCTGTTCCTTTAATCCGAATTTCTTTATTCATCATTGGCCGTCTTTTCTAAAAATTGATTTTCAAAAGCAACTACCAGTTGACCTAAAACCTCTTTTGCATCTTCTCCTTCAACTGTAATCGCAATCTGGGCATTTTTACCAGCAGCTAGCATGAGTATGCTCATGATGCTACGTGCATTAATGGTCTCGTTTTTATAAGTAAATGATACCTGAGATTTGCTCTTTTGCAAAAGCCTAACGATTGCAGTTGCTGGTCTTGCATGCAATCCAAGAACATTTTTCACTTTTACCTTTTTGGTAATCTTCATAACATTCTAGGGGAGTGGTTAAGTGCGATGCATTCTTTTTTTCTCTTTTTGCTTTTTCAGAATTGTCTCTAAGATTTTTCGATTGAATTCTTTTGCAGAATGATAGCCCATCAATTTTAGTCTGTAGTTAAGAACAAGTATTTCCAAAAGAAGGACAATATCTCTACCAGGTTTAATCGGTAAAACATGGTAAGGAACATTTAAACCCAAAATGGAGATATATTTTTCATCAAGACCAATCCGATCATAAAATGTGGAAGAGTTCCATTCTTCTAATTTTACAATGATATCCAATCGTTTACTATCTCGCACGCAAACCGCGCCAAAAAGATGGGCAACATTGATGATGCCAATTCCGCGGATCTCCATGATATGTCTCGTCAATTCAGGACCCGATCCCTCTAAGTGAGAATTTTTTTTCACCTTAAATCTCACAACATCATCCGAAATGAGCCGATGACCTCTTTCAATCAGGCCAAGAGCAGCTTCGCTTTTGCCAATGGAAGAATCACCCTGAATCAAAAGCCCTATGCCAAAAGCTTCAATAAAAGTTCCGTGATAAGTAGCAGTAGTGGAAAATTCATCAGAAAGAACCATGGTCATCTTATTGATGAGTTCCATTGTTGCCAATTCAGAGCGAAATAGAGAAATCTTTTTTTCCTTGCAAGAATGGACTAATTCCTCTGGAATCTCCTCTTTTCCGGAAACGATAATGGCTGGCGTCTCACTTGCTAAAATGTCATCCAGCCTTTTTTTTCGAACTGTACCATCCAAATCCCGCAAATATAGTAGCTCCACATTTCCAAAAATCATCAACCTATCCCTTATTAACTCTTTCAAATACCCTGTTAGACTAAGCCCAGGGAAATGAACTTCAGGCCAGCTAATTGGTTTTTTCATCCCTTCATTGGCATCCATTAACTGCAAGCTCAAATAAAGTTGATATCTTTGGAAAAAATCCTCCACAAAAAATGTTGGCAAAGATGTTGTAGAACTGTTTTTCTTCATGACAAAAATATACTTAAATAAATTGAAGATATTAGTGAAGAAATTTGCCAATTTTTCAATTTACTTGAGTATGATACAATTCTAAATAAGGAATCGTTTTTTAAAAGGAAAAACTGGATCGATCATTCATGTATACAAAAGTCATCATTGTTGGAGGAGGATTTGGAGGGCTCAATGCAGCAAAAATGTTCAAAAAGGTAAAAACTGATCTTCTCCTCATCGATAAAACAAACCACCATCTATTTCAGCCGCTCCTTTATCAAGTTGCTACTGCAGGATTATCGACAAGAGAAATTGCAATACCTCTAAGAGAAATCTTAAGAAATCAAGAAAATACCTCTGTCATCATGGGAGAGGTAGTAGCAATTGATAAAGAGAAAAAATTGACCATTTTGCGAAATGGGGATGAGATTGCTTTTGATTATCTCATTCTTGCTCCTGGAGCAAAACATTCCTATTTTGGCAAAAATGAATGGGAGCTACTGGCCCCTGGATTAAAAACCATTACCGATGCTTTAAAAATTCGAGAAGATGTACTCATCTCCTTTGAAATTGCAGAACGGATGGATCGTATTTCCGAAGCGGAAAAATATCTCAATTTTGTCCTGATTGGCGGAGGGCCAACTGGAGTAGAAATGGCAGGTGCAATTGCAGAAATTGCGCAAAAAACGATGTTTAAAAACTTTCGGCGGATCAAACCTGAAAAATCACAGATCTACCTCATAGAAGCACTCTCAAATATTTTACCTGCATATCCGCAAAAATTGGCTATAAAAGCTGCGCAATATTTGAAAGATATGGGTGTAAAAGTAATTACGGGAAAAAGAGTGACCCAGATTACAGATGATGGGGTGCAAATGGAAGATCTCTTCATCCCTTCAAAAAATGTGATTTGGGCAGCAGGAAATGAAGCTTCTCCTCTGCTTAAAACCCTTCATGTCCCTTTAGATCGCCAAGGAAGAGTTATCGTCGAGCCAGATCTTTCTATTCCCCACCATCCCGATATCTTTGTGATAGGAGATGGAGCAAATCTTCCTGGAAAAGAGGGAAAGCCTCTTCCGGGAATTGCCCCTGTTGCAATTCAAATGGGAAAATATGCGGCAAAAATCATTATAGAAGAAACTGCAAAAGAAAACAGAAAACCATTTAAATATTTTGATAAGGGAAATATGGCAGCAATTGGAACAAAAAAGGCGATTGCAGTAGTTGGCAAGCTGCATTTTAGTGGATTTATCGCTTGGGCCTCCTGGTGTTTCATCCATATCGTTTATCTGATTGGATTTAGAAACCGCTTTAGAGTGATGATTGAATGGTTCTATTCCTTCATAACTGGGCAAAGAGGTGCTAGATTGATTTACCATCCCATAGAAGGTAGATTTCCAAAACGCAAAAAATCTGATTGAATAAAAACCATTCTACTCTCAGCTCAAGAGGATCAGGTGAAAAATTTCTCTTCACAATTTTGTCTTTTTTGGCATCAGATGCCAGCTCTTTTTATTGGCATGCACCTGCTCATCGGTTCTGGATTTGCGCTCTACCCACATCATGGTTATCTCTGGCTCATCTTTCCTATTTGGATCCCCTTTATCATCGAAAGAGTTTGGACCAAAGTTTTTCAGGGAATTGTCATCTTTGCAGCAGCTTTTGGTTATACGGAGTGGCAAATCTCTAAACTTCCTCTTCCCAAAGAACTAGAAGGTCAAGGATTATTTCAGATCCACACTATAAAACCTTTCAAATCTCCCTTTAATTTTTCCTATCTCTTAGATGGAACATTTGTCTACTTTATCGATAATTCTGGCAAGACCTACTGCGATATCCCCTCTTCCATTTTTGCCACCCCTCCAATACGGTTCAAGGGAAACAAAAGCTATTATTTTGAAGGAAAGTTGATCAAAAAAAAGAACCATCAGTTCCAATTTAAACCCACAATCGAAGGTTTTGCCTACAAAGAGAGTTTCACTCTTGCAGAGCTCCGTTTTCAAGTAAAAGAAAAAATCCGCGCCTTCCTTCAAACCCATTTTTCAGATAAAAAAGTCGCCCACTTTTTTAGCAGTTTGATTACGGGCGATATCGAAGATAGAACTACCTCTCTGGAATTAAAAAAAGTAGGACTCCAACATCTTTTGGCTGTTTCTGGTTTTCACTTTGCTATTCTTGCTGGGTTTTTTGCCTATCTCCTTCCTTTTTTTCTTCCACAAAAACCCGCTCTTTTTTGCCTCATTCTTGTTCTCACTGGCTATTTTATCTTTATTGGACCGCTGCCATCCGTGCAGCGCGCATGGATTGCATTCATTTTGTACTATCTAGGATGTCTATTGGATAAGCGGATGAGCGGTTTGAATTTATTGGGAGTAGGACTCATCTTAGAAATTGTCTCTAACCCCTTTTTCGTAGAGCAAATTGGATTTCAATTGAGTTTTCTTGCCACTGGGGCAATTCTTCTCTTTACTCAACCCTGTTTGCAACTCCTTCTCAAATTTTTTCCCGAAAGAAAAGAGACGAGCTCTATGTCTCTTTTAGATTTGCATGGATATTTGATCATTAAAATCCTACGACCCATTCTCTCTTTAAATTTTGCTGTCCATCTTGTCTGTCTTCCTGCTCTGCTTTTCCTCTTCCACTCTTTTCCTGTCTTAAGCCTCTTTTACAATTTGTTCATTCCTTTTACCGTCTCAATCTCCTTGATCTTCTTTCTCCTATCGCTTCCTTTTATCTTTTTTTATCCCCTAGGAAAAATTTTATTTTCCCTAAATTGTACATTTACACGATGGGCTTTGGATCTCATTGCCTCTCCTCCTCCTCTTTTACATAAGCAGATTTATCTCTCTCACTTTTCCTTTTCTCTCACTCTATTTTTTCTCAGCCTATTTTTAACCATCGGCATCTTTCTTAAGGGAAAGTATGAAGGATGAACCTATCCGGAAATTCAAAAAACTGCTTTTTGTGCCTTTTTTTCCATATCTTAGAGCCATTTCTTGGCCTACTTAATTTAAGTATGTCCTGCGAAATGGCTCTAAAATCTGTGAAGAAAATTCAGCAAAAATCAAATTTTATGAATTTCCGGATAGGTTCATGAAAGAATCAAAAAATTATTGCTCTTTTCCTCAAGAATTTCATAATTCATACTTCATAATTCATACTTTGTTTAATTGAGGAATTATTAGGAATTTTGATACATTCAATCTACTTTTTTGGCGGTCGTAGCTCAGTTGGTTAGAGCATTGGATTGTGGAT
>JAKEHU010000037.1 GCA_022614855.1 Chlamydiota bacterium | reverse complement strand
TCTTGGCCTACTTAATTTAAGTATGTCCTGCGAAATGTCTTTAAAATCTGTGAAGAAAATTCACCAAAAATCAAATTTTCTGAATTATCGGATAGGTTCATATGCAACATAAAAAGAAATTGCTTGTAGCAGCAGGAGGAACAGGAGGACATCTATTTCCCGCGCAAAATTTAGCTAGGAAGTTGAAAGAGGATTCCAAAAATCAAATAGAATTTCTCTTTGTAGGAAATGAACTGAATGCAAATCCCTATTTTGACCGTGTCTCTTTTTCCTCTGTAAATGTAGCAAGCGCAACTCCATTTTCTAAAAATATCTTTAGAACAACTTCGGGGATTTTTCAAATTCTCAAGGGGATTAAACAGAGCAACGATCTTTTGTCTCAATTTAAACCCGATCTCATCATAGGGTTTGGAAGCTTTCATACTTTTCCGATTTTATTTTCAGCCCTATGGAAAAAACATCCTTTTGTTTTGTTTGAACCAAATTGTCTTGCCGGTAAGGTAAACCGCCTTTTTTCAAAAAAAGCTCTCTTTACTGGAGTGCAATTTAGCCAGACAAAATCCTCTCTGTTTGGAGAAATCATTCCAGTTATTTTTCCCTTTATAGAAAAGAGACCAAATAGAGAAGAGGCATTTGCCTATTTTGGGTTGAAATCCGATCTTTTTACTCTTTTGGTTTTTGGGGGATCGCAAGGGGCAGCAGCCATCAATCGAAAAATGGGAGAGCTTTCTTTGAAACATCCTGTACAAGTTCTCCATTTTACGGGCAGTGAGAAAAATAGTGCAGAGATGAAGGAAATATACGGAAATAAGGGAATTTCAGCAAAAGTAAAAGCCTTTGAGCCCAGGATGGATTTAGCACTATCCATAGCTGATTTTGCCATTTGTAGGGCGGGAGCATCTACGATTGCAGAATTGATTGCTTTTGAAGTGCCATCCCTTGTAATTCCTTATCCTTTTGCTTATAAACATCAACAAGAAAATGGGCAGTTATTTCAAGATATTGTTGGAGGAGGAATATGCATGTCGCAACAGCAGCTCCTTTCTACTAATTTTTCTCCATTCATTGAATCGCAGCTGGGTCGACTCGATAAATTTAAAGAAAACATTCGATCCTTTAAAACAAATCGATCCTTGCAGAGTTTTCCTTTCTTAATTCTCCATTTTTTGAGGATAGACTCATCATGAAAAAATCTTACCACTTCATTGGCATTGGCGGCATTGGAATGAGTGCCCTTGCACATATCCTGCTCAGTAGAGAAGAAAAAGTCTCTGGCAGTGATATCAAAGATAGTTTGATCGTACAACAGTTAAGAGAAAAGGGTGCAAAAATTTATCTTGGGCATGATGAAAGGAATGTAGAGCAGGCCACATGTGTCATTTACTCAACGGATATTGCAAAAGACAATCCTGAATATCAAAGAGCAATGCAACTCGCTATCCCTCTACTTCATCGATCAGATCTTTTAGCTCAATTAATGGAGGGATATGCACCGATTCTCGTAACAGGAACGCACGGGAAAACAACCACTTCTTCTCTTCTAGCATATGTTTTATTCAAATTGGGATTAGATCCTTCTTTTGCTGTCGGTGGAATAATTAGAGGAATTGGAGTAAATGGGCGCCATGGCAAAGGGATCTATTTTGCTGCTGAAGCAGATGAAAGTGACGGAACTTTTTTACGGTATCCAAGTTTTGGAGCAATAGTGACCAATTTGGACAGAGACCATCTCAATTTTTGGAAGGATGAGGATGGACTCATTCAAGGGTTCAAAAAGTTTTCCGATCAAGTAGGCTCTTTTCAACATTTATTTTGGTGCAAGGATGACTTTCGCCTTTCTCAGCTCCAATTGAATGGGTATAGCTATGGTTTTTCTGAAGAGGCAGATTTAAAAATTGACAATTTTCAACAAATGGAATGGAAAAGCTTTTTTGACTTAAGCTTTGCCGGGAAACACTATAAAGACATTCAAATTCCTTTAATTGGAGCTCATAATGTATTAAATGCTGCAGCAGTAATAGGAATGTCGATTAAACTAGATCTCCCCATTGAAGCCGTGAGAAATGCTTTGCTTTCTTTTGAAGGGGTAGGAAGAAGAGTAGAAAAAAAGGGGACAATTCATTCAATAGATGTTTATGATGATTATGCCCATCACCCAACTGAAATTTTTGCCACACTGCGTGCATTAAAGGCTGCTACGCATGGAAGAAGGCTTGTTGTGATCTTTCAACCTCACAGGTATACTAGAACAAAAGATTGCATCGAAGCATTTCCTGAATCTTTTGACTATGCTGACCTCCTTATTTTAACGGATATCTCTGCAGCTAGAGAAAGTCCCATTCAAGGAATAACGAGTGAAAGTTTTTTGCATAAAATAAAGGAGAAAGCTTCGATCCCAGTGCGATATTTCAGTCGCGGTGAGTTAGCGAAATGTTTAGTAACTGTGATCAAACCTGGTGATGTTGTGGTCACCATGGGAGCAGGGGATATTACATTTGTGGGCCCAGAGCTTCTAGAGGAATTAAAAACTCATCTTATGCACAAAGAGAGGACAAGCAAATGAATCTTTCGAAATCTATCATTTCTCCATTCCTTCCTTTGTACATAAGGTGAGTTAAAAAATAGAAAATGAATCAAGAAAAAGAGAATAGACTCTCTTTGACAAAGGCCATTGGTTGGATACTCTTTTCCACAATCATCATCAACAGCAGTTTTTATTTTGCAATTCAGGGGTATTTTAAATGGAAAAGAAAAAGTTCAATCGAAATAAATGAGTTTGTTCATGCAATCATTCAAACTGGCCCGCAAAAGGAAGCTCTCAAAACAGATTATTTAGCTGAATTAATGGGGATTTCTAAAGATCACCCCAAAAAAATTTTAGAGTTTGATTTAAAAAAAGCAAAAAAAAATCTCCTATCTTCTCCTGTAATCAAAGAAGCAAATCTTAAGTTTATTCGACGTGGAATTCTCTATGTTGACTATGCGATTCGCCAACCTATTGCACTTCTTAAAGATTATGAAAATATTGCTTTGGATAGAGAAGGATATTTTTTTCCTTTTCTTCCCTTTTATTCCCCGAAAAATATCCCTTACATTTACCTTGATTTGGGTGAAAAGATTCAGTGGCATTGCTGTTTTAAAACAGAAAAAATCATGCTTGCCTTAGATTTATTGAATTATTTAACAAAACCCTTTGTTCGAGATCTATTTAATGTAAAACTCATCGATGTTTCTCATGCCACTGATGAAAATTGTGGCACAAGGGAAATTATCCTCCTTGTAGAAGATGAATTCACCATCAAAAGGGAAGAGAGAGAAGTTCAATATATTTTTCCCTATTATTTAAGATGCAGTACAAAGAATTATTCTCAGGAGTTGAACCATTATTTGAAGCTAAAGCAGCAACTTTTAGAAAAAGAAAAAAAGATGCTTCCGATTCCAGTAGGCGGGGGAGATATCATTCGATTACCTTATAAGGTAATCGATTTTAGAATTCCACAACTTGCATTCATCGATGACCCCTCTTGAATTAAAGGCTAAAATCTAAAGGATAAAAAAACAGATTCCTAATTTGGCCTTTATCCTTTAGCCTTTAAAAAAGCGGTATAAAGCCTCGGAGCGTTTTCGGCTAGTGCCGCATCGATTTTTTCGCCTTCTGACTTTTCCCGCTAGGATGAACCTATCCTGAAATTCAAAAAACTGCTTTTTGTGCCTTTTTTCTCATATCTTAGAGCCATTTCTTGGCCTACTTAATTTAAGTATGTCCTGCGAAATAGCTCTAAAATCTGTGAAGAAAATTCATTAAAAATCAAATTTTTTGAATTTCCGGATAGGTTCATACTCTATTATCGCATTGTAATTAAATTTTATTTATTTTGAATTAATTTGTTTAAATTTATATTTTTTAATTCAAAATTTGTATTCAATTAATTCATTTTCAATTAATTACACCTATTTTAGAGACTGTTGTCGAATTAATTCGACAACAGTCTCTAAAGCAAGCAAAAAAAAGAATGCATAAAAAAAATAAGGAGAATATTCTTTTATAAGTGAGTTCGATTGGTTGCTAAAATTTTATGAGTTCTGAAGTCAAATTAAAGATAGAAGAAAAAGAT
>JAKEHU010000036.1 GCA_022614855.1 Chlamydiota bacterium | reverse complement strand
TTTCGCAGGACATACTTAAATTAAGTAGGCCAAGAAATGGCTCTAAGATATGGGAAAAAAGGCACAAAAAGCAGTTTTTTGAATTTCCGGATAGGTTCATAGCTCTCCAAGAAGTGTTTGATGGTTAAATCCGTGAATCTTCACTTTTTGGAGAGTGCCGATTAAGGAATCTTCTCCCGAAAAAATGATTTTTTTCCAACAGCGCGTTCTTCCTTTCAGGTGGGTCTTGTCCTTGTTATTGCGCCTCTCCACAAGTACCTCTACTTCTTTTCCAATCATCTGCAACCTCTCTTCTCTACAGATTTCTTCATGAAGTTGCATCAGTCTTTGCAGTCTTTCCAATTTTACCTCTTCAGGAATATCATCTTTCCATCTAAAGGCAGGTGTTCCTTTTCGAGCGCTGTAGGCGAAAAGAAAGGCAACGGAATAGCGGATTTGTTTAAATATGTCGTAGGTCATTTGGAATTCTTCTTCGGTTTCTGTTGGAAAGCCTACAATGATATCTGTTCCTAAGGAAACATCAGGGACAATTTCTCTGAGGAGATAGACCTTTTCTAAATATTGTTCCAAGTTGTAAATGCGGTGCATTTTTTTCAAAATGCGATTTGATCCTGCTTGCAGAGGGAAATGGACAAACTCGCAGGGTTTGTCGAGATCGCGAATTGCTTCCATCAATTCTTTTGTGATGTCACAGGGATGGGAGGTCAAAAATCGGATCCGTTCAATTCCTTTGAGTTTGTTCAGCCGGTATAAAAGATCATGAAATAGACAATTCCAATCCGGCTTGTCTTTTCCATAGCTATTTACATTTTGTCCAAGGAGGGTGATTTCTTTGTATCCCTTTTGCCCTAAAATGCGACATTCTTTTTCTATATCATCTGGAGGACGCGATACCTCTTGCCCTCTTGTATAGGGAACAACGCAGTAGGTGCAAAATTTGTCACATCCTCGAATGATCGAAACAAATGCTTTGACTGGATCATCTCGCTCAGCGACAAAGTAGTTTAAATTTTCCTCGAATTGATCCTCCACTCGAATGACTTGTTGGCCTGTTGTAAGTACTTCATCCAATACTTGATTTAGGTCGGATATGTTATTTGTTCCAATGATGAAGTCAATGTGGGGAAGCTTTCTAAAAAGCGAATCTTTTTTTGCCATAGCCATGCAACCTGTTACCCCAATCAACGATCTCTTTTTTTTGGATCTTCCCAACTGGCCTAATTTTCCCATGACCTTCCTCTCGGCCAAATCGCGGATAGAACAGGTATTGAAAAGAAGGAGGTCTGCTTCATCCTCTTCTTCTATTCTTTGCAACCCTCGTTTTCTCAGCTCACCCACCATGATCTCAGAATCGAGCTCATTCATTTGACATCCGTAGGTGCGGATATAGAAAGTTTTGATTTGCCTCATAAGATGTTGAATTTTAGGGATTGTGAGAACTCCCGTCAATTTTTAAAATTTTTTCTACTAGTATTGTTTTAAGCCATGAACCTATCTCACTATTTCTATTTTTAGTGTTTTTAGATATTTTTGAGCAGATTTGAGAGACCTTTTTGAAGGCAATGTGAAAAACACATGGCTGAAAAAAGGTCTCTCAAAGATGCAAAAAAGATCAAAAACAGGAAAATTTGAATAGTGAGATAGGTTCATTATCGAGTATAATATTCGAATGAAAATCAACCATTCATTAATAGAAAATATAATTGAGCCTACTGTAAGCTGTTTAACTGCAGCTGCTACTACTTATTACCTGCTTCAAAAGAAATCACTCGTTTCAGAGGTTTATACAAAAATCATGAATGAATTTGATAAAAGGGGAGTTGCATTGGGATATTTATACAGTTTTGTGGCAACAGAGATGTTTAAATCTGAATTTCGAGTTAGTTTATCCCAGGTAGGATCAGCAGTCGTCTTTTTTACCGGATTTTGTATAAATGCTTTCATATTTTCTCATATCACTGAAAATAAATTTGCCTGGAAGTTTGTCGAATATGGATCGCTCTTCTGTTTGATTGAAACCATTAATTTCACAAAGTTTGATCCTATTCCTACCTTGAATGGTCTTTTTGTCTGCTTGATCCAAGATCTGACCTATCATGATACTTCACAGATATCTGATTTTTTTCTTAAAAAGGCCAATAGATATCTTACCCAAGGTTTTAAAAATGTTCTCTTCCCAATGGCCGTTTCCTTATTGGCAACTAGGGGGAGTCTCTTCTTGTTCAATCGCGATTTTCGAATGAATTGGATGAGAGATAGTGCAATCGTTTTTTCTGTGATAGCCGTTAGCTTGAGTCTTAAAAATTTTTATACTAGTCGTCTACCTCGTCAGCAAACAAGATAAAATTTTATTTTATACCGATGTAATTCTTGGCAAAAAAGCGAGCAAACCATATGCTTAAGATTCATATTTGCTTTTTGGGAAAAAAGGATGAATCCTAAGAAAAAACAAGAGACAAAACTCCTCACAAAAGAAGAGGCCCTTTCAAAACGGAAGTGGTACCTCTTTGATGCGTCTGGAAAAATCTTAGGAAGGTTTGCTTCTGAAATAGCCAAGGTTTTACGAGGAAAGCATAAGCCAGAATTTACACCACATGTGGATGGAGGAGATGGGGTGGTCATCATCAATGCAGAAAAGATTCGCGTTACAGGGGCAAAAGAAGCTCAAAAAATTTATCGATATCATACGGGTGCTATGAGCGGGATGAGGGAAGTTCCCTACCACACCATGAAAGCGCGCAAACCAGAATACATTCTTTGGCATGCGATTAAAGGAATGATGCCAAAAACCAGACTTACGGAAGCACAAATGGTAAAACTCAGAATTTTTGCTGGCGAAAAGCACAATATGCAAGCACAGCAACCAATTTCTGTAGAGATGTAAGGATTTAGAAAATGACAAAAGGTAAAGAATATCTTGGAACAGGAAGAAGAAAAACGGCAGTTTCTTCGGTTAGACTTCGACCTGGAAAGGGGAATGTCGATGTAAATGGAAAAAAATTTGAAGAATATTTTTTGGACCCTTTGCAAAGACAATTGATTTTAGCTCCCATTCAAAAATTTGCTAAGTCAGACCACTATGATCTTATCATCCGCGTGAAAGGCGGTGGAATACAAGGTCAAGCTTTAGCAACTCGCCTTGGCGTTTCTCGTGCACTTGTTGAAGAAAAAGAAGAGAGACGCAAAGATTTAAAAGATTTAGGATTTTTAACTCGCGATCCTCGCAAAAGAGAGAGAAAAAAATATGGTCTTGCAGGAGCGAGAAAGAGATTCCAATACTCTAAACGATAATTTTAAAAGTTTCCTCCTTGTTGATAATAAAGTCCTCTAATGAAAATTGGGGGGCTTTTTTCATACTCCAACTAATTGAAAAATTAGCAAAATTCCTTCATCGGCATCTTCACTTTTTTGATCATCTGCATCGACCATATGCAGCTTCGCATATGGCCTACTTCGATGATCAAAACATTGAAGCGCCGTTTTTGGTCTTTTGCTGATTTTTCAATTAGTTTGAGTATATTTAAAATTTTTGCAAAAGTGGAAAATGAACCTATCCGTAAATCCTAAAAATTTGATTTTTAGAATTTTTCTATCAAATTTTAATCCCACTTTGAAGGACATACTTGAATAAGTAGGCCAAAAAGTGGGATTAAAATATGATAAAAAAGATACGAAAAGCAAGTTTTAGGATTTACGGATAGGTTCATAGTATGAAGGGGAAGCCAGTCTCATATTCTGCCATCCAAAATCAACTTTCCATTGTTTACCCCAATGATTTAAATGCCTATAGGACTCTTTTTGGGGGAAGATTGTTGGAGATGAGCGATTCTCTTTGCGGCGCAGTGGCTAAACGCCATTCTGGAAGGATCTGCGTCACACTTGCCATCGATTCAGTAAAGTTTTTGGCTCCTGCAAAAGAAGGAGATATCCTTGTTTTTCAAGCAGCAGTAAATCGCACTTGGAATACCTCGATGGAAATCGGACTAAAAGTTTTTGCTGAAAATTTCAAAACGGGAAAAAGAGTCCATATTTTTTCCGCCTACTTCACTTTCGTAGCTTTGGATGACAATTTAAAGCCTTGCAAAGTACCTCCTGTTATCGCTGAAACAGAAGAGGAAAAGCGGCGTTATCAGGAAGCCGAAAAACGGCGAACCCATCGATTGCAGCAGCAAAATCTTCTTTAGATTAAGTTCATCTCTATTGTAAACTCTCTTCGATAAAAAAAATTTTTGGGTAATTATGACAACAAAACCTGGCCTTGTTAAATCCTTTTCTCAAGAAGATCTTTTAAATTCTAATGAAAAAAAAGCGGAAAATCCATTGGCAAACTACAGGGGAAAAACCTTCACTGTTCTTCAAAATGAAGAAGGGATTAGTCCTGTTTTTCTTAGTTGGATAACGAATAAATTTCATCAATTGTTAGGAAAAATTTCCCTAGAAGAATTTAAAATGGGATTGAAATTAAAAGGAAAAGAGGGGCTTAAGATAGAATGTCCAAATTTTGATGCACTTAATCAATGTTTTAATAATTTTACAACATATGTAACTCTATCAGTTATTAACCAGATTTCAAAAAATTCACCTAAAAGATTAAATGGAATTTTAACTCTGATTTCAGAGTGTTTAAACACAAAAAATTATTTAGGTCTTCAAGCCTTAGTTAACGGCTTCAACTTTTATAAAATATATGAGTGGATGGAGAAAAATAAAAAATTTTTAGATACATCTTCTCAGAAGGTTTGGAATTTTTGTAATACTGAGCTATATAGAAAAGTGGAAAATCCCAGAAGAATTAAAGATTTAACAAACGAAGAAAAAAGAGAAATTAAAACGTTTCTAGAGATTAAAAAGTATCCCTTATGGGAAAAACAACCAGTTTCTACCATTCCCATCGCTCTTTTCCAAAATGGTTTGGAAAAAATAATAACACAATTAGAAACGACAGCGACTCTTTTAAAAAAAACAGCAGAAGATGATAAGAAAGTAAAAAGTTTGGAATTTGAAAAAGAATTATTGGATTATATTGAGCTTCTTTTAAAAAAATCAAAAGGCAATAAGACAGCTCTTAGTGAAGTAAAAAGTTTGGAATCAATAGAAAAAGAATTATTGGAACATACTAAGGTTCTTTTAAAAAAATCAGAAGACAATAAGACACTTCTTAGTAGCGTAAAAGATTTGGAATCAATAGAAAAAGAATTATTGGATTATATTGAGACTTTTTTAAAGAGTTCTTCACAAAAAAAAGTAGAGAATATAGAACAAAAAAATCTTGAAGGAATAGCAGATTTGATTCAATCTTTTCAGGATTGGTCTGAATATTCCAAAAATTTTACTAGTAATGAGTTAACGAATTGTTATCTAGATGTATGGGGACGAGTAATTGGATCCCAACCAGCGAAAGTAGTAAGCCCACCGCCATCGAAACGTTCTTCTTATAAATATGAGAACAACAAATCTGATGAAAAACCAAAGTCTACTGAAAAACCAAAAGTAGAAACAAGACATAGAAGAAATTCTTCTGCTCCTGAAACATTATGACAGATTAAGTCTAGCTGAAAAAGAAACCATTTTGCTATCGTCTTTACCTTGTTAATCTTGAGTATCCATGGTCAAAGGGTTATTTGCAAAGAAGTCGATTCATGATTTAATCGATGAGGCTACGAGCAAAAAAGATGGGCTCCAGCGAAGTTTAGGTCCTTTGAGTCTCACGACGATGGGGATTGGAGCAATCATTGGCGCTGGGATTTTTGTGTTGACTGGGCAGGCTGCTGCTTCGTATGCAGGACCTGCTGTGATGATTTCATTCATTTTATCTGCAATCCTCTGCATTTTTGCTGCGCTCTGCTATGCTGAATTTGCTTCGCTGATACCCATTGCAGGAAGTGCCTATTCTTATGCTTATGCAACGATGGGCGAATTTACTGCATGGACCATTGGTTGGGGATTGACGTTGGAATATCTTTTTTCTTCCGCTACTGTTGCTGTCGGATGGTCTGGTTATTTCACTAGTTTTTTGCAGGACTTTAACCTTTTTATTCCAGAAAAGTGGACAACTTCTACTTTTGCTTATCATGTTGTAGATGGATGGAAGATGAGTGGGTCCATTCTTAATTTACCTGCAATGTGCATCATGGGTTTTATTGGGATCATGATTGCATTGGGAATTCGCGCGGCAGCAAGTTTTAATAATTTGATGGTGGTGATTAAGCTTGGAGTGATTGTTCTTTTTTTAGCGTGTGGGATTTTCTATGTCAATTCTGCAAATTGGGTTCCCTTTATTCCTGAGAATACGGGAATCTTTGGCCAATTTGGATGGAGCGGAATTTTTAGAGGTGCTGGCGTTGTCTTTTTTGCTTATATCGGATTTGATGCGGTTTCCACTCTTGCACAGGAGGCGCGCAATCCGCAAAAAGATCTTCCGATTGGAATGATTGGTTCATTGGGAATATCTGCGATTGTCTATGTCTTCATTGCCTTAGTTTTAACGGGGATTGTCAGTTATACTCTTCTTGGGGTAGCAGCCCCCTTTTCTGTAGCCGTTGATGCTCTTGGTGCAAAGTTTTTATGGCTTCGCTTTGTTGTAAAAATAGCGATTTTAGCAGGGCTCACTTCTGTTGTTCTTGTCATGCTACTCGGGCAGACGCGGATTTTTTATTCCATGTCCAGAGATGGCCTTTTGCCAAAATTTTTTGGAAAGGTGAATAAGACCTTTCACACTCCTTTTATCAATACCCTACTTGTTACAGCATTTGGAAGTGTCATATGCGGAATTTTCCCTGTGGAAATTTTAGGGCAGCTTGTTTCGATGGGAACACTTCTTGCTTTTGCCATTGTCTGCTTTGGTGTTTTGATTTTGCGTTATAAGCAGCCAAGTTTGAAGCGCCCGTTCAAAGTTCCCTTTTCTCCCTGGGTTCCTCTTATGGGAACAGCGGCATGTATCACTCAAATGGTTGTTCTCCCCAAAGTGACCTGGGTTCAGCTCGTCAGTTGGATGTTCATCGGTTGTCTCATCTATTTTTCGTATGGGGTGCGCCACAGCAAATTGAGAAAGGGTTAATGTATGTCTGTAAATCCAATTTTTGAGAATGATTCTTCTTCTCAAACCAGTCCTTCTTTAGAGCGATTTGAAAAAAAGAAGCTCTCATTAAATATACCTGACCCCAATTCTGTTTCCTTGAAAAATTGGAATTTATCCAGAGTATTTACTCCAGGTGATTCCTTTGGATATTTAACTCCCATGGGTTTGGAGTTTGCCAACGGAGAGGTTCAATTATTTAAATCCATTCATGATTCTCAAGGTCTTATTAAAGAAAATGAGAAGGTTGTTGCTGCATCGGTTTCTACACACATTAAGACAACAACAAAACGCACATCTGAGAACAAATCTACCCATATTCAATATGATAAAACAAGAGTAAAGCAGGGAAAAGATTTTTCTGTCATTTCTACCAATTCAAAAGGTAAAACAAATTACGAAGGAGGACATTTAATCGATCACAAATTTAGTGCAAAGGATTCTCACACGACTGAAGAGAATTATATCCCTGAGCTTCGCATGTACAATTCTCCTATTAAAGAATATCTGGTAAACCGCTCTGATGCATATGTTGAAATCCCTCTATATACGTTTAATTCAGCTACAATTGGTGTGATGAAAAGCAAAAAAAGCCACCTCATTCCCGTTGGAATCATTTTTGTCCAAATCAACAAAGATAAAATTGAAGATGTTTACTATTTTCCCAATAACAACGTCGACTATGAAGGATTAAAGAAAAAGTTGCATTTAACAAAAGACATTGCAAAAAATTTAATTCCTTATTTTAAGTTGAAACGATCCCTTCATATATTTTTTCAATGTGCCCTAATTACTGATATGAAAAATTATGCAAACGGCAAGAGCATACAATCAGCGATTGAAGAAAAGTTTTTCGCTCTTATGGAGCATGTTTCTTTAGGGATGTCTCTTGTAGAATGCGATAATGATGCTGAAGAGATAAGCGCTGTTGCATTTGCAGTCCTCAATGAGGAGGAAATGGATCCTCGCCTTTTTTTAGATTGTACTCAAAATCAGTGGAATACCATTAAAGATCAACCTCTACAACCACCTTTTAAAGCTTTAGGTGAGTTTATCATAAAATATGGCCTTAAAAATTGTCTTAAGACAGAAGTTCTTTCCATAGAGTCGCGACTTGTTTTTGCCAGTTTAATCATCGATTTTATTGATCATCGCGAAGAGATAAAGCAAAAGGCAATGGATTTTATTGAAGATCTAGCAGAAGAATTTGAATCTACTTTGGATGAACTAGATCAAATCAAAAAAAACATGAATCAAGAAGAATTATTTTTTTACGCTAATCTTTATCAAAGATTATCTAGTGTTTTTAACCATGATTTAATAAATGAAAACCTTGCCGTTTATTTCAAGGAGCCGTTTGAATTTTTTTATCAGTTCATCGATATTTTGAAGTACATATCTAAAAAATATCCAATTGCAGAGCTTCAAGGGGACTTTGCTTCTCAATTTCTCACATTTGTTGAGGATGCCCAGGGGGCACTAGAAAATTTAAAAGGGTTTCCGCTTGAGAATCAAATCAAAATTCTCAAATCTTTTCGAGAGCCATGTTTAAAGCTCGTGAAGAGACATTCAATGATCGGTCATTTCCAGTCAAACATCAACCATGTTACAGCAGTGAGGGCATCAGAAGGTTATCTTGAAGCTATGATGGGTCAACTGGGATTGGTTGATGATGATTCTGATAGTAGCGAAAGCGAATGAGTTTTTTTCTTTCTTCCTAAAATAAGGATGAAAAGTAGTCCGATGAAGATCCAACCCATGAGAAAAAAACAGTCGTTGATGGCAAGAACAGAGGCTTGCTGGTTGATGATCTGATCGATGGCAGCAAAAGAGGCCTTTCCTTCGATGGGAACTCTATTTAGTGAATGAACCATCTCTTTGAGTGCGGGATTTTCTGGGAAGGTGAAGGCTGCAAGGTTGGAGTGGTGAAAGATCGATCTCCTTATCCAGAGTGTCGTAAAAAGAGAAGTTCCGATAGCTCCAGACATCGCTCTGACGAAGTGGAACATTCCGGATCCCATGGGCATTTTTTCCATGGTCAAATCTTGCATGCTCAGGCCAAAAAGAGGAGTGATGAGAAAAAGAATTCCAACACCTAAGATAAGGCGGGAAAAAGAGACGTGAAAGAGATCGACATCGGTATTGAAATAACTGGTCAAAAAGCAGGATAATGAAAATAGGATAAAGGAGATGCCAAGAGGAATGATGAATCCTACTTTTCCAATCAATTTTGCGATGTACTTTGCAAAGAGAATAGGGGCAAGTCCGATCGGTGCAACAGCGATTCCAGCCCAAATAGGTGTATAATTCATCTGTGTCTGGAGCCAAAGTGGGATGAGGATAACAGAGCCAAAATAGAGTGCATAAAAAACTGCCATGAATACGACGGAAAGAGCATAGGAGCGAATTTTAAAGAGTTTTAGTTCTAATAAGGGAGTAGGGTGGGTAGCTTCCCAGGCAATCAGATAGGTAAAAGCGATAAATGAGGTGATACTCAAGGTGAGAATGATAGGAGATCTCAGCCAATCAAATTGTTGTCCTTTGTCCAAAACAATTTGGAGTGCGCTCACTCCAATTGCAAGCAAGATGAACCCGATATAATCTACAGGGGGTTTTTCTTTAGGGGTTTCATTGCCCTTTAAAAGAAATTTGATCATGAGAACGCTGATCAGGCCGATTGGGATATTGATGAAAAAGATCCAGGGCCAGCTAAAATCGTAAGAAATCCAGCCACCTAAAATGGGACCAACAATGGGAGCTACCATGACAACGGTGCTCCAAATTGCAGTGGCGAAATTTTTTTTTTCTGAAGGATAGATCATCATGATCAAGCTTTGTGAAAGGGGAATCATAGGTCCTGCTACCGCTCCTTGGATAAACCGAGAAATGACAAGAATGGGCAAATTCCATGCGATACCGCAGATCCACGAAAAAAGGATGAAAAGGAGAAGGGATAGAATCATTAATTTTACAATTCCAAGCCTCTTTGTGAGCCAACCTGTAATGGGGAGAACAATGGAATTACCAACGGCAAATGAGGTGATTACGTAGGTTCCCTGGTCCACGCTGACTGCCAAATCTCCTGAAATATAGGGAATCGAGACATTGGCAATGGAGTAATCGAGGACAATTAAAAATGTTGCCATGGATAGAGCAATTGTCGATAAAAGCAGGGTGATTCCAGAGAGGGGTTTAGCCATCCTCGTCCTCTTCTTCATCATCTGTTAAGAAGGAAAAGGTGCTGTTTTGCTTTATGATTTCTTGAATGATTTCTTGTGCGCCGATTTCTTGTTTTGCAAAGATATCGGTTTCATAAATTGGCTTTTCTGCAGTTGGCTCTGGGAGAATGGTTTTTTCTATATCGCGAATGTCAATGGTGACATCCATTGAAAGTCCGAGTCTTAATGGATGAACTTTGGTTTCTTGTGGATTTAATCCGATACGAACAGGCAACCGCTGCACAATTTTAATCCAGTTTCCTGTTGCATTTTGTGGGGGAAGTAGAGAAAAGACACTTCCTGTCCCTGCAGCAATTCCCGTGACTTTTCCGATAAAAATCACTTTGCGACCATACATATCTGCCTTGATGGTAGCGGGCTGTCCAATGCGCACATTTTTTAACTGTACTTCTTTGAAATTTGCATCGACCCACATCTGATCAAAAGGGACGACAATCATGAGAGGATCATTTGGGTTAATGGACTGCCCAACTTGGACAGTTCTTTTTGCTACCATTCCATCAGCTGGTGAAACGAGCTCACACCGCTTTAAATCAACCCAGGCTTTTCTTACCATTTCACCTGCTTTCAATACTTTGGGATGTGTTTCAACTGTTGTATTTTCTACTTGAGAAAGTGCTGCTTTTAATTGATGTTCTACCATCAAAACGGAAGCCAGCGCTGAAATGAGATCTGCCTCTGCATGTTCAAAATCTTCTTTAGAAACGGCTCCTGCATCGATCAGTTTTTTTCGATGGATATAATCCTGTCCCTTTTTGATCATTTCGCTCTTCATTTTTTCTTTTTCAGATTTGAGCTCTCCAACTCTTTGATAGAGAGAAAGCACATGGCGCACGGTTAATGCCAAATGGTTTTTGGATTCTTCAAAGGCAATTTTTTTATCCGTTGGGTCAAGTTCAACGATAATCTGCCCTTCGCGAACGATTTCATTGTCATCTGCATAGAGAGATTGAACAAAGCCCGAAATTTGGGAGGTGATCATCAATTGGTTCCCCCCAACATAAGAATCTTTTGTCGATACTTCAAAGCGCCAATCAAACCACCAAAAGAGAAAAAGAGCGATCCCTGCGGTGAGAAAACAGATCGTAATCACCCAAAGGATAGCTTGTCTTTTCTTACGAGGAGGTGTAGCTGGTTTTTTTGTTTTTATTTCTTCGTCCAAGAGACCCTCTCTTTTGGTATATAACCCCCGCCTAAAGCTTTGATCAACTTGATTGTTGCTAAGTATCTTTCATATTGCAGCTGAACTTCTCTCAGTTTTACTTGTAAAAGAGCTGTATCTTCATTGAGAAGATCCAAAAGGCTATCCAAAGCATGGGTAAATCTTGATTGAATAAGCGACCTTTTTTGTTTTTGATTTTGTACAATCAAATATTGTGTTTTCACCTCTTCATCTTTGGTTCGAAGGGTATGAATTTCATCTGTTACCTCTTTTGCTGCTTTTAAAAGCAGTTCGTTGTAAGCATAAATGGCAGAATAAAACTCGGCTTGCTTGGCTTTTAAATTCGCTTTGATTCTCCCTGCAGTAAAGATGGGCAAGTAGAGAGAAGGAGAAAGTTCCCAGGATCTACTTTCCCAGCGAAAAAGTTTGTGAAAGAAGACGCTGTCCAGCCCTGCGAGTCCCGACAGATCAATACTTGGATAAAATGCAGTTTTTGCGGCACCAACTTTATGCGCAGCAGCTTCTACCCTCCAAATCTGTGCCATGAGATCAGGTCTATGAGCTAAAAGATCTGAAAAGACCTCTTTTGGCAGAGGGAAAGCTCTAGCTCTTTCAAGATCCTTTTCCTGTAGACAAAGGGGGGATTCAGGGCCCTGTCCAATGAGCTGTTTCAGGAAAAATTTTTCGAGAGCAATTTGATTTTCGGTGAAAATTACATTTTGGTTGATTTCAAAGATTTTCTCCTGCGCGTCTATCGTGGGAATTTCAGAGTTGAGAGCATTTTTTTGCCTGAGCTTGACTAGATCAAATAGAGAGGTAAAAATTTTTCGCTCATTTTTAATGATATTTAACTTTGCAAAAAGACTTTGCAATTTGAAGTAACTCACTGCAACGGTCGTAGAAAGAATGATTTTTACCTGTTCTTTTTCTGCCTCCAAAGCTCTTTCTTCTCCGATGGCTGCTTGAAAGAGATTTCGATTTTTTCCCCAAAAATCAAACTCATACGTAAAGTTTAAATTCAGTTTGTATTCATTTACATTCGCAGGAAAGACAGGAGCAAATGCGCGGAAGAGATCGTTGATGCTAAAATATTGCCAGTCTACCTCTGCACTAAATCCAATCGTTGGAAAAAGTTGCGATTTCTGTGCTGTAGCTTCTGCTTGGGCTCTTTCTAGTCTCGATTCTACCTCTTTGATAAGTGGACTTTGTGCGAGTGCTTTTTCAATGAGATTTGTCAGCTGTGCATCTCCAAACATTTCCCACCAACATGGATTCAACTCCTCAATTTCTCTAAAGGAGTTCGAAGAAAGAGCTGTTTGTCGTGAATGGTCAAATGAAGGAGTGCCCATGATCGCAGCTTTTGCCTCTTCTTTAGGAATGCGGACGCAGGAAAAAGTGAAGAAAAAAAGAAGCAAATAGATCCATTGCATGAGATGCCCTCTCAATTTCTACATAGATTAAAAGTAGTTTTTCATATACTCAAATCGAGCGTTCTCTTTTCTGTGTTCTCTTGAGGATTTTTTTAGCCTTTAGCCTTTAGCTTTTAGCCTTTAGAAATAAGGCCCCCGCCAAGGCATTCTTGATTAGAATAAAAGACGATTGACTGTCTTGATGTGATGGCTCTTTGTGGTTTTGCAAAAGAAACAAGAGCTTGATCTCCCTCAATTTTTTCAATGGTACATTTTTGATCTTCTTGTCTATAGCGGATTTTTGCCTTACATAGATAGGGAAAATTTTGTGGAGGAGAGTGGATCCAACTTAAATTTGTTGCCAGTAACTCTGTTCCATAAAGTGCGGGGTGATCTTGTCCTTGCTCAACAAAAACTACATTTCGATCCATACTTTTTCCTACGACGAACCAGGCTTCCCCAGGACCTCCGATGGCAAGACCCTTTCTTTGCCCAATCGTATAGTAGGCAGCTCCATCGTGCTGTCCCACAACTTTTCCATCGAGTGTTTCGAAATTTCCAGGTTTGTAGGGAATGTATTTGCTGATAAACGTTTTGAAATCTCTCTTTCCAATAAAGCAAATCCCTGTACTATCTTTTTTGTTGAAATTGGGAAGACCTCTTTCTTTGGCAATTTTTCTCACCTTTTCTTTTGGCAAATGGCCAATTGGGAAGAGGACTTTTTGCAAAATTTCTCTTTTCAAAGTATATAAAAAATAGGTTTGATCCTTGTTTAAATCGGTTGCCTTGAATAATCTCTCGTCTTCTCCGATCTGCGCATAATGACCTGTCGCAACAAAATCTGCACCCAAACCAAAACCTTTTTCAAGAAGGAGGTTAAATTTGATTTCTTTATTGCAGAGAATATCTGGATTTGGAGTATGTCCCAATTTTAGCTCTTCGAGAAATTGAGAAAAGACAAGGTTCCAATACTCTTCTACAAAATTAATGGAATAGTAAGGGATATCGAGCAGATCACAAACTTTAGCGACATCTTGGTAATCAACTGTAGATTGGCAAGTGCCGCTTGCATCTGTCTCTTCCCAATTTTTCATGAAAAGACCAGTGATCTGATATCCCTGCTCTTTTAAGAGAAGGGCAGAGACAGAAGAATCCACTCCTCCTGACATTCCAATGACAACTTTTTTTTTGTTCATAGGGAGTATATTTTATTCTTTTTGCTATTTGAAAAATAAGATAAAAAATCATTTATGACAGCGTTTGTTTCCAAAGAAGATTTAGCCATTCCAAGAGAAGCAGCTGGAGTGGTTTTATTTGCACATGGAAGTGGAAGTAGTAGATTCAGTCCGAGAAATCGATTTGTCGCAAAAGAGCTCCAAAGGGCGGGAATTGGAACACTTCTCGTCGATCTTTTGACGAAAGATGAGGAGAGGCTGGATGAAGTGTCTGGGGAACTGAGATTTAACATTCCCTTTTTAGCTTCCAGGGTCAGCGAAATCACTGATTGGATGAATAAGCAAAGCCAAGTAAAATCTTTAAGAATCGGCTATTTTGGAGCAAGTACCGGTTCTGCAGCCGCACTTCTTGCCGCATCTACAAGAGATGATGTCTCTGCGATTGTATCGAGAGGAGGTAGGCCAGATCTTGTAATGAATATCCTTTCAAAAGTTACAGCTCCAACTCTTTTGATCGTGGGAGAGCGAGATGAAGAGGTCATTCATATGAATGAAAAAGCTTTTGCAAAACTTACCTGCGAAAAAAAGCTGGAGATTGTTCCTCGTGCGACTCATCTCTTTGAAGAAAAAGGGGCCTTAGAAGAAGTTGCAAAGCTTGCAGTCGCCTGGTTTAAACGTTATTTCTATTGACTCTCTTCACTAGAGAACACAGATCGATTCTATTCCTTTTTACGAGAAGAGCTTTTCGCTGAAGATGCCGAACCGACTAGGTGGTTTTTTGCATCTGCAGGAGTTGATTGGTCAACGAGTACAAATTTATCTCCCTCGACAGTAATCAGCCAGTTACCACCTTTATCAGGATTGAGAAGGATTTTTTCTGCAAGTGGATCTTCCAGTTCCATTTCAATGATGCGGCGAAGTGGTCTTGCTCCCATTTCAGGTTGGAATCCTTTAGTAACGAGAAGGTCTTTTGCCTTGTTATCGAGAGTGATCAAAACATTTTTGCGCGTTAAACGCTCTTGTACTTTTTTGATCTCGAGCTCAATAATCTGTAAAAGTTGTGGTTTATCGAGCGGTTTGAAGATGACAACGCCATCTAAACGGTTGCGGAATTCTGGTTTGAAACTCTTATTGACCATACCTTCGATTTTTTCACGCATGGATTTGTAATCGATCAAGCCTTCTTGCACACCAAAGCCCATTTCAGTGGATCTACGGATGAGATCGGCACCAAGATTGGAAGTCATGATGATGATCGTATTGCGAAAATCGATTTTTCTTCCGAAAGAGTCGGTGAGCCGTCCTTCTTCTAGGATTTGCAGAAGGATATTCATCACATCGGGGTGGGCTTTTTCTATTTCATCAAAAAGCACTACACAGTAAGGTCTTTGACGGACCTGCTCTGTGAGTTGACCGCCTTCTTCATAGCCAACATATCCTGGAGGGGAACCTGTCAAGCGGCTGACGGCAAATTTTTCCATGTATTCGGACATGTCAACTTGAATGAGGGAATCCTCTCCGCCGAACATCTGGATAGCTAGCTGTTTTGCAAGAAGAGTTTTTCCAACGCCAGTTGGTCCTAAGAATAAGAAGGCACCAATGGGCCTTTTTGGGTCTTTAATATCGGCTCTACTTCTTCGAATAGCTCTGCAGACTATACTAAGGGCTTCTTCTTGTCCGACAATATACTGTTTAAGGAGTTCTTCCATTTTGAGTACTTTTGCTGTTTCGCCTTCCGTTAATCTGGTAACGGGAATTCCTGTTTGTTTGCCGACAATGGCTGCTACGTCATCCTCATCAACAACAACTTGTTGCTGTTCCTTCGTACTTTCCCAATCATCCATGATCCGCTGGAGCTCTTCTCTTAAGTTTTTTTCTTTGTCGCGCAACTTTGCAGCTTTTTCATATTCCTGCTTCGAAATTGCATCTTCTTTAGCCATTCTCGATTCTTCAATTTCTCCCTCATATTTGGTGATTTCTTCCGGTTGATGCATGGAAGAAATGCGAGCTTTTGCACCTGCCTCATCGATCAAGTCAATTGCTTTATCAGGCAAAAAGCGACCAGCCAAATATCGATCAGAGAGATATGCCGCGGCTTTTATGGCTGCATCTGTATAAACGCAGCGATGGTGTTCCTCATATTTGGGTTTAAGCCCCATTAAGATTGCAATAGTTTCTTCTAAAGAGGGAGGGGAGATTAAGATTTTTTGGAATCTGCGTTCTAAAGCTGCATCTTTTTCGATGTGTTTTCGATATTCATCGATTGTCGTAGCGCCAATGACTTGGAGATCTCCTCGAGAAAGGGAGGGTTTTAAGATGTTGGATGCATCAATCGCACCTTCTGCAGCGCCCGCACCTACAATCGTGTGAAGTTCATCGATAAAGAGGAGAATATTGCCATGTTTTTTGATTTCATCCATGACAGCTTTGATTCTCTCTTCGAACTGTCCACGGTATTTCGTTCCAGCAATCATCAGAGTAAGGTCGAGAGAAATGAGTTTTTTCTTGGCGAGGTTATCGGGAACTTCTCCTTTTACGATTGCATGAGCAAGGCCTTCGACGATAGCCGTTTTGCCAACTCCTGCCTCTCCAATGAGAACAGGGTTATTTTTTCTGCGCCTGCAAAGAATAAGAACAAGTCTCTCCACCTCATCTTTACGGCCAATGACAGGATCCAGTTTTCCTTCACGGCAAAGATCAGTTAAATCATGGCCATAAGCACGGAGGGCAGGGAGCTTATCTGATACCCCGGGCTTTTCTGTTGGTTTCGCACCAGCTTGTCCGCCACCTCCCGAAACACCCATAGGAGGAAGTTGTAAATTGAATGTCTCAAGTTCCTTCAGAACTTCTTTGCGGATATCCTTTAAATTGACATTGAGATTTTCAAGAACTTGAGCAGCTACTCCATCTGTTTCCCGAAGAAGGGCAAGTAATAGATGTTCAGTGCCGACGTAATTGTGATTTAATGTTGCTGCCTCTTCATTTGCATACTCAAAAACTTTTTTCACTTTTCCAGTGAGGGCAGGATCTCCATAAACCTGGATTTCAGGGCCAAATCCAACCAATCTTTCCACTTCTGCTCGAACCGTTTCATAGTCGAGGTTGAGATTTCTCAGGACATTTACTGCGATACCTTGTCCCAATTTCAATAGACCTAAGAGGACGTGTTCTGTTCCCAAATAATTATGGTTAAGTCTTTGGGCCTCTTTTTTGGCCAGCTTAATGACCTGCTTTGCGCGGTTGGTAAATTTGTCGAACATCATATTGTTGCAATATCCCCTTCTGAATATGTTAGGTGGTTGACCCTTTTTTCGCAAATTGGGGAATACTTTATCAAGAAAAGATTTTGATTGAGGATTTAAATAATTCGAGATTTAGATTTAATCCATTCAAAATCAATATCTTCCGTAGTTATTTACCTATGAACCTATCTCGAAATACAAAAAACTTGCTTTTCGTGTCTTTTTCCTCATATTTTAGAACCGCTTTTCGGCCTACTTATTTAAGTATGTCCTTCGAAGCGATTCTAAAATCTGCGAAAAAATTCATTAAAAATCAAATTTTCCGAATTTCGAGATAGGTTCATCAATCCAGCATCAATAATTTGGAATCAATTTTCAGGGCTTTTGCTAATTTCTTGGCGACCTTTTTGCCAACTGGTCTTTGCCCATTTTCCATTTTAGAAATGTTTTCTTGGCTAACGCCAGACAATTTAGCTAGCTCCTTTTGAGACAGCTTTTCTCTAAAACGAGCACCTCTGAGAGCCAAACCAGTTTTTCCATACTTCTTAATACGATTTGCAGCAACTTCTTCCCAGAAAATAGATTCTTCAAGTTGACCATATTTTTCCAAAAAGGCTTCAAGCTTTTCCAGATTTTTGGCTGGCACAAAGGAGAGCAGTTTCTTTTTTCCAGGTAGCTCAATGACTACCTTGTAAGTCATTTCCTTATCAATAGGGAGCTTTCTCATGCGTTCCGACATAATATACCTCTACGAACCTATCTCAATAAAATTTCCTTCGATATTTCGATTCTTTTGGCCAGATGTTCTAAGTTTTTCCTCGGCCGTAGCTTCTCCAATACTGTTCTCGAAAAAATTTAGAACATCTGTCTCAAAATCTTTCGAAATCTCATTGAAAATTTTATTGAGATAGATTCATTTGTTTAGCTTGTTTGTCGATTATTTTCCAACAAGCCACATACGTTGGCCTTCCTTTGCGAAGGTGGCAATGAAAGTGATCTTTGCCAAATGAACTATAATTTGGCCATTTTGGCAAATTTGGACCATTGTGCTGTAGATCCAATGCAAGGAAATCCATAACATCTATTACTGATGGCTTTTTTGAACCGCTTCTCTTGAGTTTCTCATATTGCTTTCTCGCATCTCTTGAGAAGATTACAGTCCAATTTGACATGTCAATTTCCAATAATGCTTAATTATATTTTAAAAATTGACATATGTCAAATAGATTTATTTTGGAGGCAAAGATTGATTTTGAAGGGCAAATGACCTATTCTTGCAAAAATGAATGCACAAGAAGAAGAGCTAAAAACACAGGTTCCAATAGATTCAGTTTTTCACCATTACAAGGGAAAGCGATATAAAATTTTAGCTATTGGGCGCCATCATGAGGATTTGGAATATCAAGTCGTCTATCAAGGGCTCTATCACTCCGAGGAATTTGGCGATGGCCCCATTTGGGTGCGACCTTTGAAGATGTTTTTAGAAACAATTGAAGTTGAAGGGAAGAAGATCCCTCGTTTTAGAAGAGAATGAAGCCTCTTGAAGTGATCGATACAGGGAAAGCATCTGCAACCAAAAATATGGAGCTCGATAGAGAATTGTTGGTAAGCCTGGAAGGGAATCCTAGGTCTATTCTCCATTTTTATGATTGGATTCATCCCAGTATCACTCATGGGTATTTTATCAATCCCCAAAAACATCTGCATCTTGAAGCTATAGACAAGTTTAAGCTTGATCTTGCTAGAAGGCCGACGGGTGGAGGAATCGTATTTCATATTTGGGATTTGGCATTTTCCATTTTGGTACCATCTAATTCGCCCTATTTTTCTTCTAATTCTTTGAAGAATTACAATTGGGTAAATGGGCAGGTTCTTTCAGCTTTGCAGCAAATTTTAGGAAAAGGTCATTTTCTAGAGCTTGTAGAAATGGAAGAAAAGATAGATCTATCTGGATTTTGTATGGCAAAACCAACAAAATATGACCTTACCATCAAGGGGAAAAAGATTGTGGGAGCGGCGCAAAGAAAGAATAGATATGGATTTTTACATCAGGGAACGATCTCCATTGCAAAGCCAGATTATGACCTTTTGCAAAAACTTCTCATTGATTCTTCTCTTTTATCTAGAATTGAAGCGACCAGTTTTTTTATCATGGAAGATCGAACAGAAAGGAAACTTGCGTCTGTTCGCAACCAGATAAAAGAAGAATTAACTAAAACATTTAAAAACTCACCTTACACACACAGAGAGGATGAATAAATGAATCTTTCGAATCTCAAATGTTCCAAAAATACTCGCCATATTTTTTCAAATATGTCTGCGTTTTTCGTCCCATTTGATTTTTCGAAATCTATCATTTCTTCGTTCCTCTCTTTGTGCGTAAGGTGAGTTAAAAACTTGTGATGACCTCTTCGAAAGCAAAAACAGGAATTACCCCGACGAGAAAAGAAAATTACCCTGATTGGTATCTAGAGGTAATTCGAGCGGCAGATCTTGCCGAACATTCTCCTGTGAAAGGATGCATGATCATTAAGCCGTGGGGCTACGCCATCTGGGAGCGAATCCAATTCCTTTTTGATCGAGCATTTAAAGAAACAGGCCATCAAAATGCCTATTTTCCTCTATTCATTCCTCTGAGTTTTTTAGAAAAAGAGGCCTCTCATGTGGAGGGGTTTGCAAAAGAATGTGCTGTCGTAACCCATCATCGTCTTGAAACCAATAAAGAGGGAAAACTTGTTCCTGCAGCTCCCCTTGAAGAACCTTTGATTGTGAGACCCACTTCTGAAACGATGGTTGGAGAGTGTTTCGCAAAGTGGATCCATTCTTATCGAGATCTTCCCCTTTTACTCAACCAATGGGCAAACATTGTCAGATGGGAAATGCGCACCCGTCTTTTTTTGCGCACCACAGAGTTCCTCTGGCAAGAAGGACATACAGCTCATGCTACGAAGGAAGAGGCGATGGAAGAAACATTAAAAATGTTGGATGTTTATGCTAATATCGGGAAAGAATATCTCGCTATTCCTTTTATCAAAGGGGAAAAAACGGAAAGCGAACGATTTCCTGGAGCTGTTTCTACTTTTACGATTGAGGGAATGATGCAGGATCGAAAAGCTCTACAAGGAGGAACCTCCCATTTCCTCGGTCAAAACTTTTCTAAAGCATCCAATATTAAGTTTCGAGATAAAGATGGAGAGGAGAAATTTTGCTGGACCACTTCTTGGGGAAGTACAACTCGATTAGTTGGAGCCCTGGTCATGGTTCACAGCGATGATGATGGACTCGTCCTTCCTCCCCAAATTACCCCTGTGCATGTTGTGATCATTCCCATTCTTCATCAAGAAGAAACAAAGGAAAAAGTTTTGCAATTCTGCAGAAAATTGCAAGGAGAATTGAAGGAAAGGCAGTTTGCAGATCGCCCACTTTCTGTACAAATCGATGAGAGGGAACTACGAGGTGGAGAAAAAAGCTGGTCTTGGATCAAAAAAGGGGTTCCGATTCGATTAGAGATCGGGCCGAGAGATATTGCACAGGGAGAAGTAACCTATTATCGCAGAGATTTTCCTGTAAAAGAGGGAAAGGCGATGAAAAAAAGCGAATTCATTCAAAAAGTCGATGCAATTCTAGAAGAAATTCAAACCAATCTCTATGAAAAAGCCCTTTCCTTTCGCGAAGAAAATATCCGAGAGATTGATACAAAAGAAGAATTTTACTCTTTCTTTACCCCACAAAATAAGGAAAATCCTGAGATTCATGGAGGCTTTGCCCTAGCCCATTGGTGTGAAGATCCCAAAATAGAGGAAAAAGTGAAAGAAGATCTCGGTGTGACTATTCGCTGCATCCCTTTCGATACAACTGAGGAAAAGGGAAAGTGTGTGATTTCAGGAAGACCGAGTAGGCGTAAGGTCATCTTTGCTAAGGCTTACTAGTTTCCTTACCTTGCATGTTCCTTCCATTTTTGCAATTAATTCATTGATTGTTTTGTAAGACGTAAAATAATGATTTTTTATCATGCAATTCCATCTAAATGCGATAAAAAATGGATTGGCGACTAATGAACATAAATAAGCCGCGGTCATAAAAGATAGGATTGAAGAATAGGGCTCCTTGAGTTTCATTTTTAAAATGCGATTTGCCACTTTAAACGTTATCCAAGCAGTTGCTGTGATGAATAATGCTCCTGTGAAAAGAACAGTTATGGCAGCTGCTCCAGCATTTATATAATTTTCCTTTAATTTGGGTTTTTTATTATTAAGCGTGTTAATGCATTCTTTTGCCTCTTCCATGTGTTTTTCCGTTTCTATTTGCAATTCAATCTTGACATGTGCATTTTTGCCATTTTTTACTTCCCCATTTTTTTTCTGTTGTGAGGCGTTATAGATATCGGATATTTTTTCTAATTTTGTAGGGAGATTAAAAATTTTTGCATTAAAGTTTTTTATTGGTAAAACATAATAACGATTATATAAAAGAATAAATTGAATATTCATAAGAGTAAGATTTTTTTTAAATTTAAAAGATTTGTGCAAACAGTATCTCATTTTGATTTGATTTTTGGCTTGGGAAATAATTTATCCAACATCTATGATCAGGGATTTTTAAAAAGAATATGCTTCAGTTCCTTCGCCGATATCAAAAGTTTTTTTTCGTCATTGTTACCATTCTGGTAGTCATCTCCTTTTCCTTTTTTGGTACTTTTAGCACGTTTTTAAATGTAGAAGAGGAAATTCCAGATCAGCCAATTGGTCCTGCGATTGATGGATCTGTCATGACGCGGCGCGATTTAGACCAGATGATCCATTTGCTTAAATCTACGGAAAATGATCAGGAAAATCGATTGATTCTATTGGGTGATAGTGTCATTGAACATGATTTTATCTCGTCTAGTCTAGCCTCTATGCTTGCAGAGAGATATTTTGAATGGATTCGACCAGAAATCGAGGAGAGGATCAAAAAAGCTAAGTATTTTACTCCCTATGCTCATCCAAGTGCCCCTTTTATCAGCGCAAATTCGGTTTGGCAGCGATTCCATCCTGAGTTAACCAAATTGATCCAAGAGTTAAAGGAGACAGAAAAAGAGGTGAACATTTCTCACTTCAATCTTTTGTGTAAGCTTTATTTGGCGCAAAGCAGGTTTCCAGCTTATATGCTCAAACAGGTTCTCCTCTATCAGATGAACCAGTATTCCTGGATAAAGCCAGACCCTCATTTTATCCAAAGCGACCTTTCCTTATTTGGGTTTCGCTCTTTGGGAGATTGGTTGGGTCCAAGATTCTTGCAAATTCTCGGCCAGTTTATCTTCAATGCTGCCATTCTTGCTCAGCAAAAGGGATATTTTGTCTCTTTAGAAGAAGCAAAAGCAGAGCTCATATTGCAAGCACAAAAGGCACTGCAAAAACAGATCTCTGAAAGAGAGATTAGCCTTGATGAGGCAAAACAATACCTTTTTCAAGGGATCAAAAAGCTGGGAATCGATGAGGAAAAAGCGATCAAAATCTGGCAAAAGATTCTCTATTTTAGAAGGCTGTTTTATGAAACCGGAGAGGGGGTTTTTTTAGACCCTTTAACCTTAAATCAATTCTACCAATTTTCAAGGGAAGAAGCAGAAATTCACCTTTATGAATTGCCCAAATCTCTTACTCTTTCTAATTTTCATGATCTTTTGCAGCTGGAACTCTATCTCGATGCAACTGCTGAAAGGGAAAAAGGGGAAAAATTATTAGAATTTCCAGAGGTTTTTTCCCCCATAGAAAAAATTGAGAAACATTATCCTGAGCTCGTTCAAAAACATTTTGTGCTGGAATTTTCAAAAGTGACAAAAGAGGAAATTGCTGAGCAGGTTTCATTAAAAGAGACATGGGAATGGGAGATGCAGGAGACCCATTTTCAGGTTCTGATAAAAAATTTTCCAGTTCTTACCCTTGAAAAGGGAAAAACAAAAGAGGATATTAGACAAGCTCTTGAAAAAATAGACACAGAGACAAGATTAAAGATCGATCAGTTTGCAAGGTTGCAAATTGTGGAAGAGCATCCTGAATGGATTGATCAGGAGCTTGGAAAAATAAAACCCAATCAAGTCAAAGTAGGGATTTCTCTAAGGGGGCAAGAGGAATTTTTAGGAGCGAATATCGACAGTAATGAATTTTTGGCTTTACTAGAAAAAAATGATCCCTTTCTCTCTCGATTTACTGTAGATGAAAAAATATTTTACCGAATTAAAGTCATCGAACAGACAAAAGAAAAAAATATCTGTTCTTTTGCAGAGGCCAAGGAAAAGGGAATTCTTGCAATGTTATTGGATCAACATTTTGAAGCGACTTATCCTCTTTTACGAAAAAAGGATGGAGAAAAATTTCAAATGGATGATGGATCTTGGAAGCCTCTTGAAGAGGTAAAAGATGCAGTTGGTTCACTTCTTTATCGAGATGTGTTAAAATCGATAGAAACCCATTGTGCAAACGAAATTAACAATAGTGGGGGCATCTCCTTGGATGAATATGCGAAACATCGCTTTTGTAGGCATATGCAGAAAACAAAAGAAGCACTCATTGCGGGAGTAGATGAAAAACAGCTCATTCAAGGGGAAGGGATGGCTGCTTTTAATCAACAATGGAAATTAGTAAAGACAGCTAAAACAGTTATTCGAAATGACAAAATGGCTCCTTCCTATCACTTAGCCTTTCAAATGGAAGAGGGAAGTTGGTCTAATTTGGCCAATTTCACTTCTGAAAACCCCTGTTTTTTCAAACTGGTATCGAGATCTCATGATTCTAACTTTGCTCACGAAGATTTAATGAAAGTGCAAGAAAAATTGTCGATTGATGCACAGAGATGTTTAATGAAAGATATTTTAGATCTGTTAGATGAGAAAAAAGCTATTCATGCTATTCAGTTTTAATAACCTGAGTTTTGAGTTTATTTCAATAGAACTTTCTCGCGTTTTTTGCCCATTTTTCCAAGATCACTGCCCATCCCTAGCTAGTCAACGCAAAACTCAGATTAGTAAAATTTTTCTTCCAATAGACCTCTTGCGTAACTAAACAGAATGGATAAAAAGAACCAGTTTATTCATTTTGTTTAGTTACGCAAGAGGTCTAATAAAAAGAGACATTGATTTGTGGTTGTATTTGTCCTTGTAATTAGCTTGTATCTTTTTTTAATGATTTTTATCGGCTATTTATCAGGTCGGCGCGTTAAAACGATGGAGGAATATTTAGTTGCCGGACGTCGCATGCCTTTTTATCTGGTGGTGCCAACTATTGTAGCAACCTGGTTTGGTGCTGGTTCATGTATGGGAGTTTCAGGAACAGTTTATTCCCAAGGATTTTATGGGGTGATTGCTGACCCTTTTGGATGCACACTTGCTTTAATCATCGCTGGACTTTTTTTTGCGGCTCCCTTTCATCGACTCCATTTGATCACCATTTCAGACTTATTGCACAATACTTATGGGCCTCTTTTTGAGAAGATTTCTACCTTTTTAATGATTCCTTTTTATATCGGAACGTTAGCATCGCAAATGGTTGCTATGGGGTACGTTTTTCACATTGTTTTTCCAGGAGTCAGCCCAGAAATTGGAATTTTTATCGGCTCTTTAATCGTCGTGATTTATACCGTATCAGGAGGAATTTGGGCGGTGACATTGACGGACTTTATCCAACTTTTTTTAATTATCATTGGGCTGATGATGGTTCTTTTTATTTGTCTAAAAGAGGTACCTCAACTCAATGAAGTTTTTCGTGTTTTCTCTCATGAATTTTCATCACTTCTTCCACAAAAGAGTCCCTCATTTTATTGGCTATCTTATCTTGGACGCATTTTTATGACAGGTCTTGGAGCCATCATGGGACAAGATTTGATCCAGAGGTCTATTGCGAGTAGATCTCCTTTTGTAGCTCGCTATAGTGCCATTGTCGGAGGAGGGATTTATATGCTCCTTGGACTGGTTCCCCTCTTTGTGGGAATTGCGGGCCGCTATATCCTACCCAATCTTGAGAACCCCGAACAACTCATTCCATATCTTGCAAAAGAGTACCTATCGCCAATTGCCTTTGCACTATTTGCTTGTGGACTTCTCTCAGCTATCATGAGTACGGCAGATGGTTATTTGCTTGCAGGAACCTCTCTTGTCTCGAATAACATTCTCCTTAAAATCTGGTCTTTTAAAGATGAAAAATCAAAAATACGGCTGCTTCGTATAGTAAATGTGATCATTGCACTTGTGGCATTTATTTTGGCTTTAAGCGGTCAGACAATTTACCATCTGATGGTCCATTCAGGGGCAACCCTTTTTGTCGCCATCTTAATTCCTGTTTCAGCTGCACTTTTCTGGAAAGGAGCAAATAGCATATCTGCTTGGGGATCTTTATTTGGTGGTCTCATTTCTTGGGGAGGATTCATTCTCTATCATCCCATCCAAAATTATGAAGATCTCTTGTTTTCTGCAGCTACTTTTGGTGCGAGTTTTTCACTATTCATCTATATAGGAATTTCTTTAGGACGCCGTTATTTGCCTTGGTCAATAACAAAAAAACCAGTAAAACTTTAGAATAGGTTTGATGAAAACAGAAAATATTTTGGAATTATTGCAAGAAGAAACTCCTCCTTTAATTCCAGCGGATTTTTTTCAATTTTCTCTTGATATACACTACATCAAGGAGATTGATCTTGAATCCAAATTGGGAAGAGAATTTAGATTACCTGAGTTTTCTAAAATTCTCGGAGAGAAAAATTTCATAGAGGCTTTTTTAGCTTGGAATGAAGAGGGGGTACTATTTCAGGCCTATGTAGATAAGCCTTTTCAACAGAGTTTTTTCCCAAATTTTCGAGCAGGTGACAGCATAGAGCTCTATTTTGATACAAGAGATTTAAAAGAGGCGAAATTATTGACCAAATTTTGCCATCAATTTGTCATCACTTTAGAACCGGTTGATGGAATCTATTCAAGAGAAATGACCCATTTTAGAACGGAAGATGCGCACCCCGTTGCAGAGCCAAATTGCATTGAGATAAGATCTGAGTTTCATAGAAGGAATTACTTTATTTCAACATTCATCCCATCTGAAATTCTCTTTGGCTACGATCCTTCTAGTTTTAATCGGTTGGGATTTTCTTATAGATTTAATTTGTTTCAAGAAGAGGCGAACCATTTTACCTTTTCTTCAAAATACTTTATGCTTCAACATGAACCCCATTATTGGGCAAGCCTTTTTCTACAGAAGGAATAAAAATGAAATATTCTGAAACCCATGAATGGATTAAAGTAGATAAACAATTTGGCATTGTTGGCATTACTGCGTTTGCTCAAAAGGAATTGGGTGAAATTGTATTTGCCCAGCTACCTATCATTGGCAAAAAAGTTACTGCTGGTGAAGAAGTTGCCGTTTTAGAATCGACAAAAGCTGCTGTAGATATCTATTCTCCTGTCTCAGGAAAAATTTTAGAAGTGAATAAAAAGTTATTAGAAGATCCGTCATTAATCAGTAAAGATCCAGAAGGGCAAGGGTGGCTTTTTAAAATTCATCTTGCAGATTTAAGTCAATTGCAGCTCTTATTGAACTTTGAAAAATATGCAGAATTCACAAAAACACCATGATCTCTTTTTTTAAGAAGATTTTCCTTTTTTTCTCAATTGGATTACTCGTTTTTTTTTCCTTGGTTTTCCTCTTTCGAAAGACAATTCTTGTAAAGGGGGCAGATCTATACCTCTCTTCTCTTTTTCCCAAAACGAGTGAACATAAATATATCTATGAAAGGGTGAGCTGGAAGGGCAAAAAAGGGATTATTTCAGCCATTCATATGCAGGACAAAAGCTATGATTTGACCTTGGACTTTTTAGAGATGGAATTTTCCTTAAATTGGAAAAAAATGCAATTTGAACCAACCTTTCGCTTTGTTCATCCTCAATTGACATTTTATGGAAAAGAAAATGAGATTCGCTATGAATCCTTTTCACCTTTTTTCATTCCTGTTTCCTTTTATAAGCCATCTCTTCTCATTGAAAATGGTGTCGCTCAAACCAATTCAAACCGGTATTACTTTACCTTTGCACCGAATGTCCAGTCAGATATTTTGGGAATTCTCTCTGTTTCTCGAGACCCAAATTTGATGAATCTTCCTTTTTTAATGGCACAATTTTCCAAAAAAGAGGGAAAGATTTGTGCAGATATTAAAGCCAGTGAAATTGAAATCAAAACAATGCAATCTCTCATGAGATTTCCCATTCAGGGAGAGCTAGATGGTCAAATACAATTTGATTGCAAAATCGTTTGCGATATGAAGGCGAAATTTATTGAAACGATCTCCTCGCGATTTCAATTAAAGAATTTTTCACTCAATTGGCCAGATCAAAATTTTTTTATCAAAGCAGATCAAGTGCAAGGTGCGGCAATATGCCAAAGACCTTTCGATAATAAACAGATGGATCCTACAATTTTTCTTTCAAATGTAAAAGCAGAAGTCGCAGTTTTAGAAGGGGAAATTCAATTCAAAGATTTTTGGAAAGCTGCCCATTTGAAGGGAAATCTCACCATTCATCCGCAAAAAAATCCAGAGATGATGATTGTAGGGGAAATTGCAACACCCCTTACCCAATTTTCTTTAAATATCCAAGGAAGTGGAGCGATGCATGAAGATGGCTCTTTTTGGGTAGATCTTGCCTCAGAGTTATCGGATAAAAATGGAAGACAATTTACCAGCGTTTTTTCCTTTTGTAGACCCGAGAAAAACTCTCTTGTGGTACAGGCGGATTTCAAAGATCTCTTAGCTGAACAATTTCTCATTTTCCAAACACTATTTCAACCTCTTTACCCTGACCTGGAAGAATTGGAGATGGCTCGCGGAAAATGCAGCGCTAAACTTACGGGTTGGTGGAAAAAAGGAGAGTTTTCGCATTTGGACATTCAAGAGGCTTCAGGAGAAAAAATTCGACTCATGTTTCGCAAGCTAGAGAAAATGGTCGATATTCATCGCTTTAAAATTTCTGGGAAAATTTCTCCTAGCCTGGAAAAGGTTGGGGAGTTCACTCTTGAAATGATCGCTCCTTTAAATCAAACCCTTTCTTTGATCGATTCTTCTTTTGCAGAAAGTTTTAAAACTGATCTTCCCTACGGATTAACCATGCAAATGAAATTGAAGAAAGAGAATTTTGAATATGCAGGATCTATCCAATTTCCAGAAATTTCCGATAACTTACAATTTGGCCTCCAATCAAAGACCATTTTTCCTGAAAAATGGAGCGAAGTTATCGATTTTTGGTTTCGATCTCCTTCCTTGACAAAAACAATCTACCATCCTCTGCTCAATTTTTTTGTAGGGGGGCAGCCGTTAATTCAAGATGGCGAAGTGGATCTTTTTGGAACCTTTGATGGAAAGCAGTTGCAAATAGCTCTGCAAAGCGATTTTCTTCATTTGGAAAATGACCAGTTTGGACTTTCCATTGCAAATCTTGGGGAAAAAGATCCGATGCTTTTAAAAAATGAAGGGCGTGCAAAATGCATTTTTTTTCCTTCATTGAAAAAATGGGAGGTAGAGATTCCCCTTAAGAAAGTAAAATTTATAGAGAAAAAGCACGCTCTCCAATTGGAGAATTTAACAGGAAATCTTCTCATGCAAATCGATTCTGCAAATGGTCTTTTGTCGGGTACATTTGCATGCGAAAAAGTTGGAGTGAGCGGCAACCTCTTTTTAGAAAATTGCACATTCACTCCAAAGATCAATTTGCTTTCTGGAGAGGTAGAGTGCAAAAAAATTCAGGGTTCCCTTTTTGGAAATCCCTCTTATCAAACATTTGGGGAAATTTCTTTTGGTTCTACTAAAAACTGGGAGATCCGTGCTCTACTTAAAAAAGGAGATCAATCTCTGATGGAATCCAATTGGGTTGCATCTGAAGATTTCACCACTTTACAGGGAGTGACCTCTCTTTCCACTCCTTTGCCGATTCATGGTTCCTTTAAAACAAAGGGGTCGTTTTCTTCGGGGCTTTTTTCCTTTGAAGTAGAGGGTCAAAAAGTCCATTTATTTGAAAACCCCTTAAAAAAATTTTACCTCTCTGGAAGAAAGGCAAAAGATAGGATGATTTTTGATCAGGTTCAGATAAATGATGCTCTGTTAAAAATGGCACTCCAATTCAATCAAGGCCAATCTACTTTTGCAGAGAGCGAATTAAACGTAGGTGGTCTATCCATAAGCTCGCAGGGAACCATAGATTTTGATCCAAACCACTTTTTCTTGAAATTAGAACTTTCTTCCCTTTTTCGTACCTCTTTTCCTTTTCCTTTTGAGATCAAAAGCGATAAGCCAATACGCATTGCCTATTCTCCAGAAGTGGGCCTTGCTATAGGAGATTTTCTTCTTTCTTTTGAAAATTCTTATTTGCAGATGGACCATTTAGAATATGTTCATCAATCAAAACTGTGGCATGGGAGAAATGGAAAGCTTTTTCTCTCTTCTCCTTTTATAAAAAATATCTCTGAAAAACAGACTATTCCTCCCTTTCTAAAAAATATTCCCTCATCCGGGGAGGGTTTTGAAGCAGATTTTCTCTGTGGATTGGAAAAAGGATTGTTTAAAGTAGCAGGGTTTCTTCCTCAGACTTCTCTAAATTTTGAACTTTTTATGGAGGATCTTTTTTCTGCAAATATTCCCAAAGGAAAACTGGTTCTTTCCGATAAAGATAGAGATGAGAAGATAAAAGTATATTTTGATTTAGAGCAGGGTTCGCAGCTGATCTTGGATACAGTAGAGGGAAAGATAAAAGGAGTAGAATTTCAATTAAAAAAGAAGCTCGAGGAAAAAGATAAGATGCTCTTTTCAGGGAAAATTCGTGGAGAAATTGCAAAAATTGGCTCTATTTTTTCTCCTGATCTTGCCAGTTATTGGAATTTCTTAAGTGAAGGGTTTGAAATGAATGGTGAGTGGATAGCCTATTCCTCGGGAAATTTGGAATTTTTAGGAAAATTGCGCGGACAAAATTGCGGCGTCCAAGGATTTGGGATTAGCAAGGTAGAAATGGATATCCATCTACAAAAAGAAAAAATTCTCTGTAGCAATATACTGATAAAAGATGATGCGATTAATGTAAAAATGAGTGAGATCTTTTTGGTCAAAATTCAGGAAAGAGGATGGTTTTTCGAAATGGAACAGATGGTGGTAAAAAGTTTTAATCCAAGTTTGCTCACCCGTCTTCAAGGAGCAGAATCCTCTTTAAAACCCTACATGGTAAAGAAGGGAGAATTCCAAAAATGTCAGGGAAAATTAGGAGATGTGAAAACATGGACAGGACAGGGCTTTTTTCAATTTGCTTTCTCTAATAAACCAGCACACCTTTCTAAAGAAATGGACCATGAGCTCATCCCGCCTAGCGGAGAGTTGAGATGCCAATTTCTAGATGGAAAATGTCTAATTACCCATCTGGGTTCAATGGAAAGTGCAAATGGAAAATATCTCTATTCTTTGGAATCGGATCACACTTCCTATTTAGATTTTGATGGAAATCTCCATCTATTCTTAAAAACTGGAAAACGAAAAGGAGATGAAGATTCTCCTCTCTCTTTGTCAATTCAGGGAAATATTGAAATGCCCAAATTTATTCTTAATGATAATACTTCAAGCAATTAGCCATCTGCTTTTCCCTCCTGTTTGTCTTCATTGCAAATCCATTTCTTGTCATTCAGGAAAATGGCTTTGCCATTCATGCACTGAGCTCTTTTCCTTTATTGATCCAGATGGGCGCTGTTTGCACTGTTTTTGCGAAAATTCCTCCTCAGTTTGCAGAAGATGCCAAATGCATCCCTCTTCTTTCAGGAGAATAGGTAGCTGCTTTTCTCTTTTGAGTCCCGCACCATCTTTATGGAGAGATTTTCAAAGAAAAAATCGACCATCTCTTGGGAAAACAATCGCTTCTTTGATGTATTATCAATTCTGCCAACTGGATTTTCCAATTCCAGACTTCATCATTGCTATGCCAGGTGAAAATAAAAAATTTAATAAGATGATTGCAAAAGAAATGGGTGCATTTTTATCTCGCCCAGCAATACAATTGAAGCAAGATCTTTATGATTTAACTGTTTTAGTAATCGAAGCAGTTAAATCGAAAAGATTGCAGGAAGAAGGTGAATTTCTCCTCAAAAAATTTCCTAAAAGAATCTATGGGCTTTGTTTCATCCATGATGAATAGATTAAAATTAACGATTCTTTTCATAGTTTTTTTTGCAAGTTGCAGCAAAGATCCTGGTGATACGCTTGTTAGTCAAATGCAACTTCGCACTCTGCAAACGCGTACCTATGTAGGTCAAGATCTCAAATCGGTCATTAAGGGCATTATCCATGTTCTGCAAGACGACGGATACATTGTCAAAAATATCAATCTAGATCTTGGGATTCTCACTGCGGAAAGAGATTTTGATATTGAGAAATTTTCCTCCGTCTTTTTTGCCTATCTTTTTTCCGGCAGCAATGCGCGATGGAAAAAACACACCATCATCGAAATGACCTCAAATGTTTCCGATGTGCAAAATCAGATAACAGTCCGTACCAATTTTCAAGTTAAAATTTTTGAAAATACCGGAAGAGTCTTGGAAGTATATCCAGTCCGAGATGAAAAATTTTACCAGACCTTTTTCGACAAGGTGCAAGCATCTTTGATATCTAGCACAAATTTTCGGCCCGCCAACAATTAAATATTCATAGAAGGATTTGGTGAGTAAAAAAGTTTAACTTTCTAAGTTGCGGCGGGCGATTTGGATTTGCCGCTTCAAGGTTTCGTCTTTGCCAAGCCTTTGCGCGATTTTTTTCCAGCCATGTAGAAGAGTGGAGTGGGTTTTCCCACCAAAGTAGGAGGCGAGCTTCATGACAGATTCATTGACAAGTTCTTTTGCAAGATACATGGCGACTTGTCTTGGGAAAGCGACATCTTTTGTCCTTGAGCTACTGCAGAGATCGCTCACTTTTACTCCAAACATGATCGCAACACTTTTGAGGATATTGTCTACAGAAATGCGTTTGCTTGGCTGAAGTTGAAAGAGTTCATTGAGAGTTTTTTCTACAATTTCTTCTGTTACATCTAGACCCATCATTCTGCTGTAAGCGCATAGGCGATTTAAGGCCCCTTCTAGTTGACGTACATTATTGAAAATCCTCTCTGCAATGAAAAAGGCAACTTTGTGGGAAATTTTTATTCCTTTCTGCTCTGCTTTATGCTGCAAAATGGCAACGCGGGTTTCAAGATCTGGAGTCCCCACTTGGGCAACAAGTCCCCATTCCATTCTCGCAACCATTCTTTCGGATAGCTTTAATTGGCTGGGAGGTTTGTCGCTTGTAATTACAATTTGTTTATTTTGATTGATGAGGCTTTCGAAGGTGTTGCACAATTCTTCTTCAAAATTTAATCGCGATTGCAAAAATTGAATATCATCGACGAGCAAAATATCCAAAGAGCGATAGAAACGTTTCAATTTATCGACCGTTTTATTTTTAAGATGGTCGACAAGATCATTGATAAAACCCTCAGTTGTGATGCATTGTACCTTGAGCTTTCGATGATGTTGTTTGGTATAGTGGCCAATCGCATGTAATAAATGGGTTTTTCCAAGACCTACCCCACCATGTATAAAAAGAGGGTTGTAAGATTTTCCTGGTCTCGTAGCGATTCCCATAGCAGCAGATTTGACAAATTGATTGGATGATCCTTCAATGAAATTATTGAATGTATAAAGGTGATTGAGTTTGAGAGCAGGATCCGTTTCATGTTCTTGAATTGGAGAAGGTTGTTTTGGTTCAGGCAACGGGTTCTTTTCTTCAGCGATCACAAAAGAAAGAGCCAACTTTCCATTGGGAAGAAGAGGAAAAAAAGCTTCTAAATCTCGCTTATAATTATCTAGTAGATATTCTCGAACATAAATATTTGGTACTTCTAAGAGAAATTCATCTTGGGATTGGATCAATTTGATATGAGAAAACCAATTTTCAAATTCTGTAGCAGAACAACGCTCTTCAATAAATTTGAGAAAATCATTCCAAGTTTCTTGTGGAGTTTTTATTAGCATATGAACCTATCCGTAAATTTAGAAAATTTGATTTTTGGTGAATTTTCTTCACAGATTTTAGAGCCATTTCGCAGGACATACTTAAATTAAGTAGGCCAAGAAATGATTCTAAGATATGGGAAAAAAGGCACAAAAAGCAGTTTTTGAATTTCCGGATAGGTTCATTAGTTATGAACAATCTTTCCACAGTATATTGTGGAGCCGTTTTGTTGGCGCCAACTTAACAGCTTTTTTACCACTTTTGCAAGCAATAATTTTTCAATTTTTAACACTCTTTTCAAAATCAAAGAGTTGCAATTTTTTAAAGGCTAAAAGCTAAAGGCTAAAGGTTAAAAAAAAGAAGGGATGAAAGAGTTATCAAATTCTCTAATTTAGCCTTTCTTCTTTTAGCTGTAGGCGAGAACGAGTGCAGCTGCCTGATTTGCAATTGGTTCTTCAGGGCAAGTTTCAAGTGTTTTTGCTGCTAAAAGAGCCTGTTTTTTATAACCAAGAGAAAAGAGGGCTTTTACTCGATTTAATTTTGTCAGTAAATGAGAGGGGTCTAGTTCTAATGCTTTTTCAATGAAATGAAGGGCCATCAAGTTATTTCCCAATTGGAGATAAAGGGCTCCAAGTGTTTGGAGTTCATAGATGCTATTGGGCCTTAAGACAACTAGGGCTTCGAAGAACGTTTTTGCAAAGTCATATTTTCCTTGCTTAATGTAGGAATATCCAACGAAGCGCAAGTCATCGAGCTCCTCTTCTCCCCATCCTAAAATTTCTAACCAGTTAATCTGACTCACAGTTTTTTACTCCTAGGCCTTTTGATATTGATTGCGATAGGAATTGATGTCAATCAAGTATTGATCGGTTATTTTCATCTGTTCAAAAAAATGGAGGATAATTTTTCCCTCTCTCTCTTCCTCTTCTCTCTCCTTTTCTTCTTCCCACGTCTCTTGGGCTTTTTTCTCTTTCTCTCGAAGCTGCTTGATTGCATTGATTTTCTCAATTTTCGTGTCTAGGTTATCTATTGATCTGATTCCTGGAATGAGTTGTTCCCTAAAAATAGGCACTTTTTTTTCCCTGTATTGAGGAAGTGGAGGAAAGCCAGCCCAAGCGATATGCTTTTTGCCGATTTGAAATAGGTCAAATTCATAAGGAAGAAAAAAGGGAAGATGAACATCAACTTCTGTTGTAAAGGGAATTTGCTGTGATTCTTTAACAAGCTTTGCACTTTCAACAGAGATCTCTTGGTCCTGAGCATATCTTGTTGAAATGTCAATTCCCAAATTATCAATTGTTTTTTTTGTCATAGAACATTCTCACTCAGATTAAAACTCTCCCATGCCAAGAATGAGAAAATAACTCAACCAAATCTTTCAATGAATTTTATTTCCACCAATTTCCACTTCTGAAAATTTTTTTTTATTTGATTCATATTTAGGTTGTTAAATTGAAAAAAGAGAAAGATTATAACTGGTTCGCATTCTCAAAAAAGCAGCAAGTTGTTAAATTGTGGGAAAAAGTGGAAATCCTATATGAATCGTTTTTTCTTTAGCGGATCCTCTCTTGCCAAATTGGACAGCAAAAATCGATTTGTGTTGCCGCAAGCGATGAGATTTGGCCTTGTGGAAAACGGCCTGCTTGAATTTAGCATTGCTCTAGGACTTGGAGGATGTCTTGCGATTTACAGGAGAAGTGACATTGAGAAAATTGTCAGGAAATTTCAAGAAAAGCAGCACATGGGGAGATATCAACCCTTTTTTACGCTCTTCTTTTCCACTTTGTACCACACAAGTTGTGACAAGATTGGAAGAGTAGTGATCCCGCCTCTTTTAAAAAAGGCGATTGAAATCAAAAGTGAAATCATCATTGCGGGGGTTTTGAACAAAATCGAACTTTGGCCAAAAGAACGGTATGAATCGCAAGTTCATGCCGCATTGAGTGGAAAAGATCCCTCTTGCGATCTGATGAAAATGACGGAAGAGGCTTTTGCCCTTTTATGTGAAGAATGCATTGAGAGTTGTCAAAAAAATGAATAGAGATGAAACCATTCATATTTCCGTGATGGCAGATGAGGTGATAGAGGGATTTGCGCCTTTGTCTTTGAAAGTATTTTACGAAGGAACAGTAGGAGGAGGAGGGCATGCGAGAAGAATTCTTGCATCTCATCCCGAAACGGAGATCTATATCGGATGCGATAAAGATCCTCATGCTTTAGAGGTAGCTGAGAAGATTCTCAGTCCTTGGAGACACAAAGTAATTTTGATTCAAGGAGATTTTGCTGACTTGGATCACCATTTGCAAGATAGAGGAATCGATCAAGTCGAAGGTTTTTTTTTGACTTAGGAGTTTCAACGATGCAGCTGAAAGAAGGAAGCAGAGGCTTTAGCTTTATGCAAGAGGGACCACTCGATATGAGAATGGATCCAAATTCAAAGCTTACAGCCGATGAAATCGTAAACAGTTGGAACGAAGAAAAATTAGGTGCGCTACTGCGCGACTTTGGAGAGGAGCCGAGATGGAGAAAAGCGGCAAAAGCGATTATTGAAGAAAGGAGAAAAAAGATGATTAAAACAACAAAACATTTAGCAGAGACAATTGCCCGCGCTTTTGGAGGAATGAAGAGAGCTTTTCATCCTGCAACATTGATTTTTCAGGCACTTCGCATTTGCGTAAATAGAGAGCTTGAATCTGTACAAGAAGCTCTTCCAAAGGCAATTCGCCTTCTCAAATCTGGAGGAAGAATTGGTATTCTCAGTTTTCACAGTCTGGAAGATCGAATTGTGAAAACAATTTTTAAAGAAGCAGCCAGAGCTCCAAAGAAGAGAGAAAAGAAGGATTTTTCTCCTACACTCAAACTTTTGACGAAAAAACCAGCTCGTCCTACTTCAGATGAAGTTCGAGAAAATCCTAGTGCAAGAAGCGCACGCTTAAGATTTGCAGAAAAACTATGAATAACTTTTTAGTACGCATTTTGATTTGTTTAGGTGCGTTTAGCTTATCTGCCTATTCTTATATGAATATGCAAAATAAACTCACTGATTTGAGTATTAAAATTCCCGAACTTGGGAAACTTGTGAAACAATTGCATGAGGAAAATATCCGTTTGAAATATCACATTAATACTTTTGAAAATCCGGAAAATTTAATGATCATTGCTCAAAAACCTGAATTTAAACATCTGAGGCAACCATTATCTCATGAAATTCTTGTAGTAAGGGATGAAGAGGTAGATTCTGTAAAGGATGTCGATCAAAAGGAAGAAGCAATACGAGAAGTGGCAAAAGCAAAACCCAAGATCGCATTTATATTCAAGTGATCGATTTTTCTTAGCGATAAGCAGGTTAATTCTATTTTCTCAACTGGTTAGGTTAAAGAGGTCTAGTGGTTAAAGGTAATACTGCAAAAGGGCACCGAATCCGGCTTGCCACCGTATCTCTTTTTCTTTTTCTTCTCTTTTGTTTGTTGATCTATCAATTTTTCAAAGTGCAAATCGTTGAAGGAGAAAAGTGGACTAAATATGCAAATTCACAGCATCAATTTATCTTGGTAGAACCATTTAAGCGAGGAGTTTTTTATTCAAATGTGGCTATCAAAGAAGGGCATCCTACTGATCCGCAACCTCTAGTTTTGGATATCCCACAATTTCATTTATACATCGATCCTTTATCCATTCCTGATGCCATTAAAGGGAAAATAACTGGTCAAATCGCAAGTTTTTTAAAAATTTCAGATGAAAAAAATCTGCGGCTTCAGTTTGACAAACCCCTCAGAAGCAGAAGAATTGCAAAATGGCTAAATCTAGAGGCAAAGGAGAAGATTGTAAAATGGTGGGATTCCTTTGCAAAAAAGAATAAAATCCCCAAAAATGCACTCTTTTTTTTAAAAGATTATAGGCGATCTTATCCATTTGGAAAATTACTTGGTCAAGTTCTTCATACAATTCGAGAAGATCGAGATGAAAAAACAGCGCAAAACATTCCGACAGGAGGCCTTGAACTCTTTTTTGATTCATTTCTTCAGGGAAAACCTGGAAAGCGGCTTTTTTTTCGTTCTCCTAGACATGCTCTGGATGTGGGAAAGGTCAGTTTAGATCCCGAAAATGGAGCTGATGTCTACTTGACGATTAACCATTACCTTCAGGCCATCGCAGAAGAGGAAATTGAAAAAGCGGTAAAAAAAGCCGGAGCACAAGCCGGCTGGGCAATCATGATGCATCCGAGGTCTGGAGAGATCTATGCCCTAGCACAATATCCCTTTTTTCATCCTGCAAGTTACGCTGAATTTTATAACGATGAAAAAAAATTGAATGATACCAAAGTAAAAGCAGTAACGGATGCTTTTGAACCTGGCTCTACGATGAAGCCAATTACACTTGCAATCTGTCTATTGGCCAATGAAGAGTTGAAGAAAAGGGGAAAGCCTCCCCTTTTTTCTCCACAGGAAAAAGTGGCGACCTCTCCCTCTCTTTTTCCAGGAAGGAGCAAACCAATTCGCGATATGCGATATCACAAATTTTTGAACATGCAGATGGCAATTCAAAAATCTTCTAATGTATATGTCGCAAAAATGGTTCAAAGAGTGATCGATCGACTTGGAGTTGATTGGTATCGAAGTCAATTGCAAAATGTATTTGGATTTGGTCAAAAAACAGAAATTGAGCTCCCTTCAGAAAGTCCCGGTCTCTTGCCACTACCCGGAAAAGTCTATCCAAATGGGACGATGGAATGGTCTACCCCCACTCCCTTTTCTTTGGCTATGGGTCATAATATTTTAGTCAATAGCATGCAAATGGTTCGAAATTTTGCCATCATTGTCAATGGAGGTTATGAGGTAAAGCCAACGATTGTGAAAAAAATTGTGAAGACCCACTGCGATGGAAGTCAAACTGTCGTTTTGGATAATAGTAATATGCAAAGTTTAAAAAAGGTCATTGACTCATCCATTGCGGCGCAGATTGTAAATGGAATGAAATTTACGACAAAACCTGGGGGGTCAGCGCAATATGCAGAAGTCTATGGTTACTCAGAGGGAGGAAAAACTTCTACTTCAGAAAAAATCATCAATGGAAAATACTCCAAAAAGCATCATATTTCCACGTTTATCGGGTTTGCTCCCGCGTCTGATCCTACCTTTGTTTTGATGGTTGTAATCGATGAACCTGAATACAAATATATTCCAGGAATGGGAGGGAATCAATATGGGGGAGTCTGCGCAGCTCCTGCATTTGGAGAAATTGCAAAAAGGGCATTGCAATATCTTGGAGTAACGCCTGACGATCCATTTGGCTATCCAAAAACAGATCCAAGAGCGAATTCAAACAAAGCTGATTGGAATGAAGAGGTACAAAATTTAAAAAACCTTTACAATGCATGGAATAAATGAACCTATCCACAAATTCAAAAAATCCGCTTTTTGTGACTTTTTCCTCATATTTTAGAGCCATTTCTTGGCCTACTTATTCAAGTATGTCCTGTGAAATGGCTCTAAAATCTGTGAAAAAATTCATTAAAAATCAAATCTTCCGAATTTGTGGATAGGTTCATGAACCTTAAACAGTTGCTTAAAAATTTTCCTGAGATTCTCGTAAAGGGGAATAGGGATATCGAAGTTGCAAATCTTTGCAATAACTCCAAACTTGCTACACCAGGGAGTCTTTTTATTGCGAGAAAAGGCAAAAAATTTGATGGAAATCTCTTTATTCCAGAAGCAATTTCTGGAGGAAGTGTGGCTGTTTTGACAGATGTCTATGATCCTTTTTTAGATGTCGTCCAATTGATTTATCCTCAAGTAGAAGAAATTGAACCGCGCCTTGCTGCAGAATTTTATGGCCATCCTTCCAAGCAACTTTCTTTAATCGGCATTACAGGAACAAATGGAAAGACCACCACCAGTTTTCTCATTTACCATCTTTTAAATCATTCAGGTCTAAAGACAGGAGTTATTGGAACTATAGAATGGATCATTGGCGATCGCCATTTCCCTTCGACAATGGCAACTTATGATGTCGTGACCAATCAAAGGCTGCTCAGTGAAATGGTTGAAGCAGGTTGCAAAGCTGTGACGATGGAAGTTTCCTCTCACGGATTAGATCAAGGCAGAATAAGAGAAATCGCATTTACCACTGCAGTTTTTACCAATTTAACGCTAGATCATCTCGATTATCACATTACATTAGATCATTATCTTCGATCAAAACTTAAACTATTTGAAATGATCGATGAAAAAGCCACAGCAGTAATCAATGCAGATGATCCCCATTCTTCTCGATTTTCAGAAGTGACAAAAGCGAAAAAACTCAAATTTGGCATAGAGTCTGAAACTGCTGATATGAAAGGAAAAATTTTACGAATGACGGAAAAGTTTGTTCAATTTGAAGTGAGTTTTGAAGGAAAAAAAACTGTTTTTCAAGTGGGATTGATCGGAAAGTTTAATGTTTATAATATTCTTGGAGCAATTGCAGTGGGATTATCATTTGGAATTTCTTTGGATGCATCCAGTGAAATCCTCTCAAAATTTAAAGGAGTAGAAGGAAGATTGCAAAAAATAGAAAATGGTCTTGGACTCAATATTTTTGTCGATTATGCGCATACGGAAGACGGGCTAAAGAATGTGCTTTCTACTTTACATCCCCTGCGGAAAAGCAGTGCTAAAATCATCACTGTATTTGGCTGTGGAGGAGATCGCGATAAAAGCAAAAGAAAAGAAATGGGAAAGGTAGCTGCGCAGCTTTCTGATCTTTCCTATGTTACCACCGATAATCCTCGAGGAGAAGACCCTCAAGAAATTGTGAAGGAAATTTTAGAGGGATTTGCATTTCACAAAGATAAAGTGGTCGTAGAGTTGGATAGAAAAGCTGCCATTGAAAAGGCGATTGCTCATGCAAAAAGAGATGATTTTATTCTCATTGCTGGAAAAGGACATGAGAAAAAGCAGGTTTTTTCGCACAAGACTGTCGATTTTGATGATGTAGAAATTGCTATGAAAGCAGCTCGCGTTAAATAAGGTGAAGCTTTGAACCGTTTTTTCTTATCAGTTTTTTTTCTTTTCTTCTCATTACAGCTAAAGGGCTTTGAAATCCTTCCTGAAACTGTCACCATTTATTCTCATCACAAAGAAATTGCAATTCCTCATCTACCAAAACCTCTTGTCATATTGGATCCTGGCCATGGTGGCACAGATGAAGGGGCAAAAGTTCGCAGATTTCTGGAAAAACAGATCACTCTCAAAACCTGTTTTTTAGCGAAAAGACACTTGGAATCTTTAGGATACAAAGTTATCCTCACCAGAAGCAAAGATACCTATCTTTCTTTAGCTCAAAGAGTGGTGATCGGCAATCGAAGAAGACCCTCTATTTTTATCAGTGTCCATTTTAATGCCTCTATAAGTCCTTCTGCGCGTGGAATTGAAATTTTTTATCACAATTCAAAAGATAAAAGTCGGACTCTTTTTTCTAAAAAGCTGGCAAATTGCATTTTATTTGAACTTTGCGATCAGACAACCGCCCATTCAAGAGGGGTAAAACAGGGAAAGTTTCAGGTCATTCGGGATACACAGGTCCCTTCCATTCTGGTTGAGGGAGGCTTCCTTACAAATATCGAAGAGAGAAATCTACTTAAAACAAATCAATATTTAAATAAAATTGCGAAAGGCATTGCACAAGGTGTGGAAAAGTATTTAAAATCTTAATTCAAGAGGGGAAAAATTTGCCCTCGGCGCGAGTTGAACGCGCGACCTGCTGCTTAGGAGGCAACCGCTCTATCCCCTGAGCTACGAGGACGCAGCAGGCATTTTACTAATTTGTAGGGATAAAGAGTAATTAAAAAAATGATGGAAGCAGACATTGGACTCATCGGCCTTGCTGTAATGGGACAAAATTTGGTTTTAAACATGCATGATCATGGCTTTAAGGTTGCCGTATTTAATCGAACGACTTCTAAAGTAGATGAATTTTTGCAAGGTCCAGCAAAAGGGACAAATATTCTTGGAATGCATTCATTAAAAGAATTTTTTGCTAAGTTAAAAAAACCCCGCAAAGTGATGCTCATGATCAAGGCAGGGAAGCCTGTTGATGAACTCATTGAAGAGTGTCTTCCCTTCCTCGAAAAAGGAGATATTCTAATCGATGGAGGAAATAGCCACTTTTTGGATAGTGAGAGAAGGTGCAAAGAATTAAGTGACAAGGGAATTTTATTTATTGGCACAGGGATTTCTGGAGGAGAAGAAGGAGCAAGACATGGTCCTTCGATCATGCCAGGCGGAAACGAAAAAGGCTGGCCTCTTATGAAACCCATTTTTCAAGCTATTGCGGCAAAAGCAGAAGAAGATGGATTGCCCTGCTGTGATTGGGTAGGGAGCGGTGGTGCTGGCCACTATGTGAAAATGGTCCATAACGGAATCGAATATGGGGACATGCAACTCATCTGTGAATCCTATCATCTCCTTCACGAACTTCTCGGATGCAAACCAGATGAACTTGCAAAAATTTATGCAAAATGGAATCAGGGATTTCTCAAAAGCTATCTCATTGAAATTACAAGCGCTATTTTTAAACACAAAGAAAAAGATGGCACTCCACTTGTCGACAAGATTTTAGACGTTGCTCAGCAAAAGGGGACAGGAAAATGGACCGCGGTCAGCGCTCTTGATTTGGGACAACCCTTAACATTAATTGCAGAAGCCGTATTTGCTCGATTTCTCTCAGCATTAAAAGAAGAGAGAGTAAAAATGACAAAATTTTTTCCAAAGAAAAAAGAGGAATTTAAAGGGAACAGAGAAAAATTCATCGAAGAAATTGGGGATGCTCTTTATTCTTCCAAGATCATCAGCTATGCGCAGGGCTTTATGCTCATGAGAGCTGCTGCAAAAGAGATGAAATGGAATCTCAATTTTGGATCGATTGCCCTAATGTGGAGAGCTGGTTGCATCATTCGAAGTAGATTTTTAAATGATATTAAAAAAGCTTTTGATAAAAATAAGATGTTAGAAAGTTTGCTTTTGGATGATTTTTTTAGAGAATCATTGATAAAATGCGAATCTGGCTTTAGAAATGTTGTAGAAATAGCTGCAAAATATGGAATTCCCGTGCCTTGTTTTTATGCAGCTCTTTCCTTTTTTGATGGATATCGCAGCGGGCAGCTTCCCGCCAACTTACTGCAAGCCTTGCGGGACTTTTTTGGTGCCCATTTATATGAGCGAATCGATCAACCAAGGAATAAATTCTTCCATACTAATTGGAGTGGAACAGGTGGAAATGTCACATCAACTGCATACAATGCATGACAATCAACTAAAAATTGAGATTTTTCCTTCACAAGAAAGAGGGTTGACTGAAAACACCTGGCTAAAGAGTTTTCATAGCTTTAGTTTTGGAAATTTTTACCACCCACAAAAACTGGGCTTTGGCTCTTTGCGCGTGTTAAATGAGGATACTATACGCCCAAAACAGGGTTTTGCTCAGCACGAACATAGCAATATGGAAATTATCACCATTGTTCTTGAGGGACTCTTAGAACATGAGGATACTTTAGGAAATAAAGGGAAATTGCAAGCGGGAGAGGTCCAAAGAATGTCAGCAGGCAAGGGAATCTCTCATTCTGAGTACAATGGCTCTAAACTTATCCCCGTACATTTATTACAAATATGGATTTTTCCAAGGGAAAGAGATATTCAACCTGAATATGAGCAAAAAAAATTTGACAAAGAAGTCTGGAAAAATTGTCTTTACCCTATTGTTTCCGGTGAAAAAAGAGAGGAGAGCGTCTTTATTCATCAAGATGCAACTTTTCTCCTTGGAAAATTAGACCCTGAAACAAAAGTCACCCATACCATTCGTTCGCAAAAACATGGCCTTTATCTCTTCGTAATCAAAGGAGAAATGGATGTCGAGGGAAAGATCTTAAAAAAAGGGGATTCTGCGGCAATACGAGGGATAAAAGAGATCGCCATTCATGCGAAGAAAAACAGTGAAATTCTCCTCATTGAAGTGGGAATGACTGCTCTTTGAGCTGCTGTTCTACTACTTTTTTACATCAACACGATCACGAACCAGTAAGAGAGGAGATATCGCCTTTTTCAAAATAGAAAATTTCACTGGTTTTTAAAGCATTATCAACTTTTTCTTCTTCTATTTTTTGAACAATATTGTCATTGCAATGCCACCATTGAATTTTCCCAGTGGATGTCACTGTTTTAACATAAGCAGTCCAGTGCCCATAATCAATTTCACCGCCATGTTTTAAAAACACTGTAGGGCGATATATTTCACAATTATCAGATTTATCAATAAGGACAATGAATTTTTTGGAAGGGAATACCAATTCTGTTGTGATTTTTCTTCTTTCGGAAATAACGCCTGTTTTATGATCATTTTCCTGATATGTTCTCTTGCAATCAAAGAAAAGATTATCGGGTGCAGAATCAAACTCAAGATGAATCAATTGATTTTCATCTGTTACATATCCTAGAAATTCTTCGATTAATGAATTAAATTCAACTTTCTGCCTGCCTTTATGTGGAAGTAAGTTGAGATCAATCCAACGGCACACTTCATTGTCTCGTTTTTGTTCTATGTTATCTTGATTGGGTTGGTTGACAATGCGCTTTATAGGTAGTTTTACATTTAGTTTAACAAGAAGAGCTTGCAACAAAGCCATGGGATCATCCTGCTCGCCAAGATCCAAACTCTTTGATATGGTATTGCGAAAGTCTGTAATTAAAGTTGAAGAGATAATGTAAGTTCGATTCTCTGCTTTAGATAGATTTTTTGCATTTTCATATTCATCAATTATTTTTTGTAAGGAAGAAATAAAAGGATCCTTTTTATCTGAGAATTCTTTTACTTTATTCAACAGCTGAGAATGGATGAGTAGCCAAATGAATGAATTGAGAAAACAATTCATAGTATCATCTCGAGCAATTGGAACTGGTTGATTTTCCACATAAGGAGCGTAAGAAGCATAACTGGCTGGTTTATCCATGTTTTTTGTTTTTGCTCTATGGGAAAGATCAAAGGCAACCAGAACAAAAAGAGTGATTAGAGCAGCACCGATCGCTAGAGGAGATTCGGTGAAAACAGCACACCCTGTAGCGCAAGCTGTAGTAATTGTACCAGGAAGGGTGAAGACATATTGATAAAAGATCTTCACTAATTTATCATCTACCTTCTGATAGTAGATATATATAGGGCCAAGATTAAAATTACCTGTAATTCCTTCAAACATAGCCACTATCATAATCTTAGGAAAATTTAAAAACAAACACATCAATGTTCGAATATAACCAAAAATACATAAGAAATTTTTCAATTATTGCCCATATCGATCATGGAAAATCTACCATTGCCGATCGTTTGTTAGAATTGACAAAGACCCTTTCTTCCAGGGAAATGGTAGAGCAGGTGCTCGATGCAATGGATCTGGAAAGAGAAAGGGGGATTACAATAAAAGCACACCCTGTGACCATGTACTATGACGCAGATGATGGTCACACCTACCAGATCAATTTTATCGATACTCCCGGCCATGTCGATTTTTCTTATGAGGTGTCTCGCTCTCTTGCCGCCTGTGAAGGGGCGCTTCTTGTCGTCGATGCGGTTCAAGGAGTGCAAGCGCAAACTCTTGCGAATGTCTATCTTGCCATTGAACGAGGACTAGAAATTGTTCCCGTCATCAATAAAATCGATCTTTCGGCTGCCGACCCAGAGGGGGTAAAACAACAAATCGAGGATGTGATCGGCCTTGATACTTCACATGCAATCTTAGCTTCTGCAAAAACTGGGATTGGCATCAAAGAAATCATCGAACGAATTATCATTGCTGTCCCTCCCCCAAAAGAATTTCCAGGAAATTTTTTGCGCGCCCTTGTCTTTGATTCCCATTATGATCCTTACAAAGGAGTTCTAGTCTATGTTCGGATTGTAGAGGGAGAGATTCGAAAAAAAACCCAGATCCAATTTATAGCTACGGGCAAAATTTTTGAGGTGTTAGAGGTGGGAATTTTTTCTCCTGATGAAAAGCCCGTCGAGATACTCAGGCCAGGAGAGGTAGGGTATATCGCTGCAAACATCAAAAAGACATCCGATATAAAAATTGGAGATACGCTTACTCTGAAAACAACTCCTGCAAAAGAACCACTTCCTGGTTTTCGCATCATTTCTCCTGTGGTATTTGCTGGAATTTATCCAGTAGACTCCTCTGATTTTGAGTCGTTAAAAGATGCTCTATTCAAATTGCAGTTGAATGATTCTGCTCTGCATGTAGAGCAGGAAAGTAGTCTTGCACTCGGCTTTGGATTCCGCTGTGGGTTTTTAGGTCTTTTGCACCTGGAAATTGTCTATGAGCGGCTCCATAGAGAATTTGATTTAGACATCATCACAACTGCGCCAAGTGTTGTATACAGATTTAATCTGACAAACGGAAAACAGGTAGAAATCGACAATGTCGCTCATTATCCCGATCCAGTTTCAATCGATATTGTGGATGAACCTTGGGTAAAATGCCGCATCATGGCCCCATCTGAATATTTGGGTGCAATCATGGGCCTTGGCATGGAAAAAAGAGGAACTCTCGGTAAGGCAGAGACAATGGATGCCAAGAGACTTTTGCTCCATTATCGCTTTCCCTTGAATGAGATCATCACCGACTTTAACGATAAGCTAAAATCTCTAACACAGGGGTATGGCTCTTTTGATTATGAATTTGATCGATATGAACCAGGGGACATCATCAAATTGGAAATTCGGGTGAATGAAGAGCCTGTCGATGCCTTTTCTTGCCTCATCCATCGCTCTAAAGCAGAAATGAAAGGAAGAGCCATTTGCGAAAAACTGATCGATGTGATTCCCCGCCAGCAATTCAAGGTTCCCATTCAGGCGGCCGTGGGAGGAAAAATCATAGCCAGAGAAACAATCGCAGCCATTACAAAAAATGTCACAGCAAAATGTTACGGGGGCGATATCACCCGCAAGCGCAAACTATGGGAAAAGCAGAAAAAGGGAAAGAAAAAGATGAAGGAAATCGGCAAAGTGACCATCCCGCAGGAAGCCTTTATGAAGGTTTTGAAAGCGTAGTAGTCTTTTTTGGGAATATAAACCTTTTGAAGTATTCTGGATCGATCATAATATTCTTTAGAGAACTTAATGACGAGAGATTAGAAAGAGTAAAAAACCTTTCCAAATCAGGAAAGGTATTAATAATTTTATGAGAAAGAGAAGTTTTTAGATGTTCTATGAGAGCATTAAAGATGAAAATATAGGGATCTTTAACAAGGTTTTTTCGTGTTGATTCAAGATAAAAAATCTTTTGTTCCAAAGTGGTTATGAAAAAAATCTCTTCTTCTGATAGATGTGAATAGCTTTTCAACCGTGTATCCTGATATAACTTTCCCCATATTTTTTCTAAGGCAGCTCGATTAGTTGTTTTAATTTTCTCTTGCATACGGTTTAAAACACAGTACATTGACCATTCCACCTTCATGTTGGATACTGGTTTTTTAAAGTAAAATTTGGAAAAAAAATAGATGCAGCTGACAAGAATAATGGTTAAAGAGCTAAGTAGATAAATATTTTCAAACTTTCTTGCCTTATTCAATTGATTCGTCAATGGACTAGATGCAGTCTGAAATAGAGATTGGTATTTACTCGCGATCGTAGGCAAAAATTCTGAAAAAGTGCTAGGTAAATAAGAATTAAAATAGATCATACTTCTTAAAGGGTAAAAGCTAAAATCTAAAGGCTAGATTAGAGGATTTGCATTTTGATTTTTAGCTAGACTATCTTTCTTTTTTTAGCCTTTATACTTTAGCCTTTAGCCTTTCTTAAACTGGAGCTTTTAGCACAGGTTGGCCGGCTTCAGCTTTTGCTTGTTCTTCTTTTTCTGCATTGAGCTTCAGGAATTTCTTATTCAGAGATCTCGCTGAGAAGATCCATGCAAAAATGATGAAGAAGAGGATTCCTGCTACATAAGGAGTAATGAATTCTACACTGCCTAAAAAGCCAATTAATGTTGCGTTGACAAAGGCGCCACCAGATTTTCCAAATCTTGCTCCAACGACGTCAATAGCTGCCTTTCCTTTAACTTTAGATTCAGCATCTAGAGGAATGTAGGCCATCTCTTTCGTAGGGTCGAATAGAGAATACTTGGATGACTTGCTCATGACATTTTGGATCATTCCGAATATCACAGCGAGTATAAGGCTCGAGGCTCCAAAGAAGGCGACCATGGGAGATAACTGTTCTCTAAAAATGACAAAGGCAAAAAAAGCTACCCCTGAAATGAGAAGTACGATAGGAGTGATCAGTGCAGCTGTTCCCCACCCAAAACGTCGAATGACATTACCTCCAATAAAGAGCATCATCAAAATAGTTGTAGTTCCTGTGATTTGGGAAAAACGGCCCATAAAAGCGTTATAATCATTTGAGTTTGGGTACTGAAGTTTTAACTGGTGTTTCCAAGTCACTTCAACGAGTTGAATGGAAATTCCATAGGCAATGACAAGAACTGCAATGCAAAGTAAATATTTTGATTTAAACAGGTAGGCAAAACTTTCTTTGAGAGGCATTTTTGGTTTTTCTTTAGCCTTTTTCACTTCGTTAGGATCAAAAAATCTAGAATCGGTGAGGATGTTTTTATTTATCCAATAGTAGATCCCCATGACTATGATCCCTGCGGCAATTACAGATAAAACGAGGTAGTTCAAAGTTACACCCCAAGCGTCGATTTCTACAGGTAGTTTGCTGCGGAAGTTAGAAAAATAGGTGACTAATTCTCCAGAAGGAATCATTGCGGCATTGGCACCTAAACCAAACATTGCATAGAATCGCTTCGATTCAGAAATGCGAGTTGTATCATTGGCAAATCCCCAGAAAAGAAGGGACATGGCCATGCTTCCCCAGAGTTCTGACATGATGTAGAAAAGGGCAAATGTCCAATTTCTAAATATGGCAACAAGTCCACTAAGTCCTTCTGGAAGAATGGCTTGTATCTTATCGGCAAAAACTGTTGGATGCAAAGCGTCCTTATTGGGGTAGAGAACGGTGGCGAAAAGGGCAAAAAAGATAAGAAAGGAGATAATCGTAGTATAAAATAATTTTGTTTTGCTAAGGATATTGCTGAGTTTTGCGTAAATAATCATAAATAGAACAGCAAATGGAAGAACTCCCCAGATCTTTAAAAAGGGGATCGCTTCAGCCCCTGAACCTGGAGCCGTTACAACTAAGGCATCTTTTGTATCGCGTAAAATTGTGTAGTTAAAATTGATGAAGAAAAACATGAGGAGCATGGGTATGAGTTTTTTTAACTCAAAAGCATGAACCGGCCACAAAAGTGACCTCCATTTACCAAATTCAGCAGTTTTAGCTTGGGTCATAGATTTTCCTTTTGACGGATAATTGAATTAGCTTTCACAAAGAAGTTTAGTTCTTTTCCTTAATTTATCTCAACTTAAATGAAAAATAAAAAATAGTAATAAATTATTTATTCACTTGTTTGAGAATGGCTTTGCATTACAGCAACACATTCAACATAAGCATTCCAAAGATCTTGATCGACTTTTTCTCTTCTAATGGAAGCAATGAGCTCTCGTTTTGTAATGGCAAGGGATCTCTTTGGGCTTAAAATAGCAATAATTTCTTTATCCCCAGTCAAACGGGCAATTTGCAACATTTTCTCAATTTGATTGCGGGTAAAAGGCATTTGAACGCGTCTTTTTCGAGATCCTCTTGGGGCTCTTGATTTGGGAGTAACTGAAGAGGGGCGAGATGTATTGATAATAAATTTTTCAATCAAAGAGCCAAGCTGATCAGGCTGCTTTACTTTCATTTTTCTCAAAGTAAAATGGTGCATATATCCGCCGGTTGACATGGGCAAATATTTGCATAAATCGTTTTCTTTTGAAGCGCCGACTTTCTTAATTGCCTTTGCGATGATTTCTTCAATCTCGCGCAGATTTTTTGTTTTGTGTTCTATAACTTCATCTTTTGTATTGGACATATCTTTACCTTCCTGGTTTTAGAGGGTGTTTGTTTTCAAAATCTTCAAATTGTAAACGCATTCTTAACTTATTTACATTAAATATTCAATTCATTTTTTTTAAATAAAAAATGAATCTATCTTGATATTAAAAACATGAGTTCAATTTATGAACCTATCCGGAAATTCAAAAAACTACTTTTTGTGTCTTTTTTCCCATATCTTAGAGCCGTTTTTTGGCCTACTTAATTTAAGTATGTCCTGCGAAATAGCTCTAAAATCTGTGAAGAAAATTCACCAAAAATCAAATTTTTTGAATTTCCGGATAGGTTCATGTTAAAACGCTCGTCCGAATTTCGAGATAGTTGCTAGTTTTTCAATTTACTTGAGTATAATTGTTCTTAAAACTAATTTGATAGTTCTTTTTTCTCTTAAGAATTTATTCTAAAGTCATGAAATTAAAACATCCTTTAAAAATAGTTTCACAAAATTCAATTCAGAAAAGGCCAAAATTTTGTTTAGCTGTAGCTGCTGGAAAAGGAGGAGTGGGTAAATCCACAGTAGCTGTAAATCTTGCCTTGGCGTTGAAAAAGCAGGGGTTATCCATCGGACTTTTAGATGCAGATATTTATGGCCCTTCTATTGTAAAAATGTTGCCGATTGAAACATTGCCTAAAACGAAAGAGGATCAAAGTGAGACTCTTATTCCTGGTGAATCTTTGGGAATTAAAATCATCTCTTCTGGCCATTTGGAGGGCATTGGAGCAAGTGCCGTTGTTCGCGCTCCTATTGCTACTCGAATCATTTCTCAATTCATCAATCAAGTAGAATGGGGAGATTTAGATTTTTTGATTGTAGATTTTCCTCCAGGAACAGGAGATATTCAAATCACTCTGTTGCAGGAGGGAATCATCAATGGAGGGTTGATTGTTACAATGCCGCAAGAGGTTGCTCTATTGGATGTGTGTAAAACAGTAGATATGTTTCTCAAGATGCAGGTTCCTCTTCTTGGAATTGTGGAAAATATGAGCTACTTTCTCAACCCTAAGACAGGAGAAAAGCATCTGATTTTTGGAAGCTGTGGAGGACAAAAACTCTCGGCGTTTTATTCTCTCCCTCTTTTTGGAGAAATTCCGATTGATCCTGAAATCGCTAAGTCAGGAGATGAAGGAAAATCTTTATTTGAAATGGTTCCTGATTCTTCAGTTGTAGAAATTTTTACACAAATTGGGCACAAAGTAAGGGAAAAAATAGGTGCACTCATTCAATTGAGCAGTCAGTGCCAAATGCATTTTGAAATTTCCTGGAAAAATCCATGGGTAGAAACAGATGACCTTGCTATCATAGAGGATGAATTAAAGAATTTAAAGAATATTGCTGTTTGTGAAGGGAGTTTTTTCATAAGAAAGATTTTCCAAAACGGTCTTCATTCCTTTATCATCATTTGGCATGATGGATCTGTTCATGAATTTTCTTTAACTGAAGTGCAAAAGAATTGCCCTTGTATGAGGTGTCAAAAGCAGAAAAAAGTAGATCCATTTGTAACAGCAATTTGGATAAAAAATATGGGAATTTATGCATTAAAAATTGCCTTCACATCTGGATGTTCTAATGGCGTCTATTCATTTGCTTTATTGAGGTCCATCAAATGAAAATCCTTTCTTCTTTGTGTTTAATCGCTTTGCTCCTTTTCGCGCTGGTTCGCTGTCAAAAAATAGACTTTCCTGTACCTAATTCAGAAGAAAATAAAAAAATTAAAGTGCTTTCTACTACTGGCATTGTGGGAGATCTCGTCAAAGAAATTGGAAGAGATATGATCGATCATCAGATTTTAATTATGGGAGAAATCGATCCGCATAGTTATGAGCTTGTAAAAGGAGATGATGAGAAAATCTCTCGTGCGAAAATTATCTTTTGCAATGGACTTGGCCTGGAACATGGAGCTAGTTTGCGCTACAGTTTGCAACGCCATCAGGGAGTTGTTGCTTTAGGAGATGAAATCAGGAAACGAGTTCCTGAAAGAATCATTCATGTTGGAAATGAGCTAGATCCTCATGTCTGGATGGATGTCGCACTTTTTTCTCATGCTATTGATCCAATTGTGGAAGCGTTTGTCCAGAGTGATCCGGAAAATCAAAATTTTTATAGAGAAAATGGAGAAGTTTTAAAGAAAAAATTTTTAGAAACCGATGCAAAGATTCGCAGTATGATGGAAGCAGTTCCCAAAGAAAAAAGATATCTTGTGACGAGTCATGATGCCTTTCATTATTTTACAAAGGCTTATCTTGCCAATGGAGAAGAAGTCAACTGGGAGAAAAGGTGTGCTGCTCCTGAGGGGCTAGCTCCTGATGGGCAGCTTAGCACCGCAGACATTCGCAGGATCGTAGACCATTTATGTCTTCATCAAATCTCTGTTGTATTTCCGGAGACAAACGTCAGCAAAGATTCTCTGCGCAAAATTGTTTCATCGTGCAATCACAAGGGGCTTAATGTGAGAATTTCTCAAGATTCTCTATATGGAGATACAATGGGTCCTACCAATTCAAGTGCGGGCAGTTATCTAAACATGATTCAGCACAATGCTAACGTCCTTTTGAAATATTGGAACCATGAATAAGCCCTATCATCATGAGATTGCTGTATCTGTTGAACATCTCACGGTCCATTATGGACAAGCTCCTGTCTTGTGGGAAGTGACCTTTGCGATCCCAGCAGGTCAAACTATCGGAATCATTGGACCTAATGGGGCTGGAAAGAGCTCACTTCTAAAAGCCATGATGGGAATGGTCAAGCCTACAAGTGGAAACATTGCTTTTTTTGGATCTCCTTTAAAAACAGCCCTCGCCCGCATTGCATATATCCCTCAGAGAACTTCTGTGGATTGGGATTTTCCAATTTGTGTTTTAGAAGTTGTTTTAATGGGTAGGTATCGCAAATTGGGATTTTTAAAATGGCCAAAAAAAAAGGATAAGGAGCTTGCAATGGAAGCTCTCAAAAAAGTAGGAATGGAATCCTTTTTTAATCGGCATATCAATCAATTATCGGGAGGACAACAACAGAGAGTTTTTTTGGCAAGAGCTCTTCTCCAAGAAGTGGATATTTATTTCATGGATGAGCCTTTTTCGGGAGTGGACATGGCAACGGAAAAGATGATTATCGCCCTTTTCCATGAACTTAAGAAGGAGGGAAAAACTCTCTTTATTGTGCACCATGATTTAGCTACGGTCAGCCAATATTTTGATTGGATCATTCTCTTAAATACCTGCCTCATCGCATCAGGACTGACACAAGAGGTATTTAATGAGGAAAATTTAAAACGGGCTTATGGGAAAGGAACTGTTCTTTTAGATGAAACAAAAAAACAATTAAATCGATGAACCTATCCGCAAATTCTAAAGTTTGATTTTTGTAAGATTTTTTCATCAGATTTTCATGCCACTTCGAAGGACATACTTATATAAGTAGGGCAAGAAATGGCATGAAAATATGACGAAAAAGATACGAAAAGCAAGTTTTAGAATTTGCGGATAGGTTCATGAATCTATTGGATTATTTTACAGACCCCATTTTGCGTGCGCCAACGATAGGAAGTATGCTCATGTGTCTTTCTTCATCTCTCGTAGGCGTTCTGGTTTTTGTGAGAAAGCGATCCTTGCTTGGGGAAGCGCTTTCTCACGCTTCTTATCCAGGTATCGTACTTTCGGTTGCCATTATGGCTAACTTTTTTTCTTTTTCAGAAAATCTCATTTCTACATCGATTTTAATCGGAGCTTTTTTATCGGCAATTGGAGGTTTAGTTGCCATTGATTTATTAGAAAGAAAGCTCAAAATAAAAGATGATGCAGCGCTTTGTTTTATCCTCTCTGTTTTTTTTGGAATTGGAATTTTAGTAGCAAGCAGAATCCAGATCACAAATCCCCTTTGGTATAAGCAGATCCAAGTTTTTTTATTTGGGCAAGCGGCTACGATGACAGATGTTCACATCATTATCTACGTTCTTCTTTCCGTTGTTGTCACCGCTGCCATTGTTGGTTTTTACCGCATCATTGAAATTTTGAACTTTGATCGGGAGTTTGCAACGACAATTGGAATTCCGATAAAAAAAGTGGAATTCATCCTTTTTTTTCTCCTTGTTCTTGCAATTGTCATTGGAATTCGCAGTGTGGGAGTTGTGCTCATGTCAGCTATGTTAATTGCTCCTGCTGTAGCTGCTCGTCAGTTCACCGATCGGTTAAAAAGTTTTTTTTTCCTATCTGCCTTTTTTGGCATGTTATCGGGTTTTTTTGGGAATTTCTTATCTTTAGAAATCCCTCAAGTTTTTTCTAAGTATCAAATTCCTTTTTCTCTTCCTACAGGTCCTATGATTGTTTTATCTGCCTCCTTTTTTTGCATAGGATCATTAATTTTTGCCCCAAAGCGTGGACTCTTTAGCCGATATCTGCGCGCATCTGGATTTCGAAATAAATGTTTAAGAGAAAATGTTCTTAAAGCTTTTTGGAAAAAAAAGGTGCAAAAACTTTCCCATGAAGAAATAGCCAATGTGGACCACTTAAGTTTTTTCTCTCTCCAATTTCTCCTTTTTAGAATGAAGATCATAGGATTCGTTAAAATCATCGAAAAAAAATGGGTTGTATTGACTCCAAAAGGAGAAAAAGAAGCAGAGCGAATCATTCGCGCGCATCGGCTTTGGGAGGCATATCTCGTCTATTTAAGGCAAGGCAAAGAGACAGTTCACGCAAGTGCCGAACAAATGGAACATTTCATCACTCCTGAAATTGCAAGAGAACTTTCCACTCTACTAGGCGATCCTAAATTAGATCCACACCACCAACCAATCCCTCGAGAGAAATGATGAACCCCTATTCAGGAAAAACATTTTTTCAATTTATCGAGATTTTTTTCTCCCGCATGGGCAACCTACTTTTTGGGAAATTGACTTTTTCAGATCTAGCTACGGATGAAATTCAAGTAATTGTTCTTGCTCTGATTTCTTTGACCTCTTCTCTCATTGGCCTTTTTTTAGTGTTAAGAAAAATGACCATGCTTGCAAATTCTCTCTCACACACAATTCTTTTGGGAATCGTCGTGGCCTATCTTTTATCTGCTCATTCTATATCCAAAAATCATGAAGTCCAAATCTCATTTAATATTCTTCTTTTAGCCTCTTTGGTAACGGGTTTGATGACAACATTTTTTACCCAATTTTTTACCCATGTGCTCAAACTACAAGAAGACGCGAGTATTGGTCTTGTCTTTACAACTTTTTTTGCTCTCGGAATTGTTCTTGTAACGATTTTCACTCGCAATGTTCATATTGGGACTGAAGCAATCATGGGAAATGTAGATGCTCTACATAGAGATGATATAAGAATTGTATTTGGCACATTTCTTGTAAATTTTGCTGTAATTGGTCTATTTTTTAACCAATTCACTCTCACCTCATTTGACCCTGCTTTTTCACTTTCCATGAAAGTTTCTCCTCATCTGTTTGGGTATCTTCTAATGGTACTCACGGCAGCAGCAGCAATTTCAGCTTTTCGCGCTGTGGGGGTATTGTTATTTTTAGCTTTTTTAGTTGGACCTGTATTATCTGCAAGATTGCTGTCGAACCGATTGCATACAGTTTTAATTTTGGCGATTTTGATAGGAATGCTTTCAAGCTTTTTCGGAGTTGCACTCTCTCGCCATTTTCTATCGATTTACCAGATTCCTCTTTCTACTGCTGGAATTGTGGTTACTTTAATTGGTGTTGCTTTCCTTGGTTCATTGACAATTCATTTACTGCAAAAAGGTATACCGAAATGAACTCAAAAATTGGTTTTGGGCAACGCGAAAGCCTTTCGAAATTTGCCGATCTTAAATGACCTAATATTAATAATATGAGGTCATTTAAGATCGACGAATTGCGGTGCTTTGGCGCAGCCAAAATCCAATTTTTGAGTTCATTTCGGTATAAATTTGTTTTTTACAAGTCTTGAAAAAAGAGATGCAAAAGCGAAAGGAAAAATATATACTTAAATGAAAAAGAGATTTAATTTTTAAGTAGATGATTCTCAGTATAATCTATATCGGTTTGGCTTTACTTGGCGTCAGTTTTCTCATTTTTATTCATGAGCTTGGCCATTATTTCATGGCTCGAAGGCAGGGGATCACAGTAGAAGTTTTTTCAATTGGATTTGGTAAATCTATTTTTGAGTGGGAACATAAAGGTGTAAAATGGAAGGTAGGCTGTCTTCCTTTTGGGGGCTATGTAAAAATGGCTGGAACAGAAAAAAAAGGGGCTTTGGAACCCTATCAAATTCCAGATGGATTTTTTGCACAAACCCCCTGGAAGCGGATCAAAGTTGCAGCAATGGGGCCGATTGTGAATATCATCTTTGCTTTTCTTGCCTTTTCTATGCTTTGGGCAATCGGGGGAAGAGAAAAAAAGTTTGCTGAATTTACACAATTTGTCGGCTGGGTAGATCCGGATTCTTCTGTTTACACGGAGGGTCTGCGTCCAGGAGATCAAATTTTAAAGATAAATAACCGATCTTTTCGGGGTTTTAATGATCTTATCTATGCTCTTTTTCTAGATCAAAATCCTCCTAAAATTCAGGGAAAGGAAATCGACTATTTTTCTAAGCAGGGAAATGATTTTGCTATCACATTGACAAATGGAAATAAACTCACCGATTCGGAAAAATTGCATACCTCTTTCATCATCTTACCAGCCAATTATCTCATCTATCAATCTACAAATAATCCTTTTGAAGAAAGCCTCATGAAAACAAGTGGAATTGAGTATGGAGATCGCTTAGTATGGGTAGATGGGCAGTTTGTCTTTTCTAAACAAAATCTCTCAGATATCATCAATGAAGATAAAGCATTGATCACGGTAAAAAGAGGAGAGCAGGCATTCATCACCCGAGTTCCTCGTTTAAAAATTGCAGACTTGCAACTAACTGCTACTGAAATGGGGGAATTGGATGATTGGCATTTTGAAACGGGATTAAAGGAGAAAATCGATGAACTCTACTTTATTCCTTATAATTTAAATATTCACGGAGAAGTAGAAAATCCGATTTCCTATCTCGATGAAAAATCGGAGATTAAAAAATCTTTCACCAAAACTCCCCGCTCTTCCGCAGAAATTCCATTGAAAAAAGGGGATAAAATTTTAGCTATTGATGGAGTTCACGTTGCAAGCGGACATGAAATTTTGAAAGCATTGCAGACCAAACAAGTCCAAGTCATCGTACAAAAAACAAATAGGCCATCCTCTATTTCTTGGAAAGATGCGGATAGAGAATTTGAGAAAGCTTTTTTTGAAAATGATTTGCATCAATTGATTCGCTCATTTGGAGAAAAACCTATTGCACAAGTGGGTAACTTTCGCTTGCTCAATCCAATTGTTCCGATTTCCATTAATGAATACCCTTTCTCTAAGGAAGATCAGCTAAAGAGAAATCAGCAGCTCCTTTTGCAGAAAAAACAGATCGAGCAAATTTCAGATAGTAAGGAACGAGAAAGGGCGTTTAAAGAATTTGAGGAGTTTCAAAATCGCAAAGTTATTTCGATCCCAATCTATGATAGCTCAGTAGAATATAATCCTGGCCCATTTACTCTGCTTGGAAATGTCTTTCAGGAAACTTGGCGAACTCTATTTGCCTTAGTTTCTGGTTATTTAAGCCCAAAAAATATTTCAGGCCCTGTAGGCATTGTCCAGATGATCCATTATGGATGGACACAAGGAGTAAAAGAAGTTCTCTATTGGCTTGGAATGATCAGCTTAAATTTGGGAATTTTAAATCTGTTACCCATACCAGTACTGGATGGGGGACACATTTCCTTTGCACTTTTTGAAGCAGTGACAAGAAAACGGATTAAAGCAAAAACAATGGAAAGGCTTATTCTTCCGTTTGTCGTATTGCTCATCGGCTTTTTTATCTATCTCACCTATAACGATATTGCTCGCATTATCCACCGATTCTTTTAAATCTAAATAAAAAAAATGCGCCAAAGTTTTCTCCTTGGCGCATCATGATAAATCTCTAAAAGGCCTAGTTTTAGGACAGGTTCTAAGATTTATTTTTTGTTTTCGTCATCGAGAATTTCTACTTCTGCATCCTCTATATTTTCTTCCGCAGGTTTTCCAGATCCACTCGTTTGCTGAGGACCAGCTTGCGGCTGACCAGCGGCTTGGCTACCGGCTGATTGTCTCATTGCTTCCCCGATCTTTTGTATGGACTGGTTCAGCTCATCAGTTGCAGACTTGATTCTATCTATATCAGACCCTTCTAACGCTTTTTTCAAGCTATCGATTTTAGATTGAATTTCTGAATTGACATTTGCAGGGATCTTATCTTTGTAATCATTCAAAGATTTTTGCGCTCTGAACACAAGAGAATCTGCTTCATTGCGAGCTTCGATTTCCCCTTTGCGCTTTCTGTCTTCCTCTCTATGAAGTTCTGCATCTTTGAGCATACTCTGGATTTCTGATTCATTTAATCCTGATTTTGCTTCAATGCGGATCTTCTGCTCTTTCCCTGTCTGTATGTCTTTTGCCGATACCTGCAAAATTCCATTTGCATCGATATCAAAGCAAACCTCGATTTGTGGTACTCCTCGAGGAGCTGGAGGGATGTCTGTAAGGTCAAATGTCCCGATCTTCTTATTATCCTTTGCCAGTTGTCTTTCCCCTTGAAGTACGACAATGGTTACAGCTGGTTGGTTGTCTGAAGCAGTAGAAAAGACCTGCTTTTTTTGCGTAGGAATTGTTGTATTTCTTTCAACTAGAGGAGTCATTACACCTCCTAATGTCTCAATTCCCAAGGTAAGCGGGATTACGTCGAGCAGTAAAACGTCTTTTACATCACCTGTCATGACGCCGCCTTGAATAGCAGCACCAACGGCTACAACCTCGTCTGGGTTGACCCCTTTATGAGGTTCTTTACCAAAGATTTCGACAACTTTTCTTTCAACTGCAGGCATACGAGTCATTCCACCTACTAAGATGATTTCATCGATTTGCGAGGGCTTTAGACCAGCATCTTGCAGAGCTTTCAAACAAGGCTCTTTTGTTCTCTCTATGAGATTGTGAGTGAGACTTTCCAATTTCGCGCGGGTTAAAGAGAGCGCAAGGTGTTTTGGTCCCTGCGCATCCATCGTAATGAAAGGCTGATTGATTTCAGTGGTTTGTGTTCCTGAAAGTTCAATTTTAGCCTTTTCAGCTGCATCGCGAAGGCGCTGTAGAGCCATTTTGTCTTTGCCAAGATCAATGCCATGCTCTTTTTTGAATTCATCTAATATCCACTGCAAAATAGCATTGTCAAAGTCATCTCCACCTAAATGGGTATCGCCATTTGTAGATAATACTTCAAATACGCCATCGCCGATTTCCAAAATGGAAATATCAAATGTACCTCCACCTAGGTCAAAAACAGCAATTTTTTTATCGTGCTGTTTATCGAGTCCATAAGCAAGTGCCGCTGCAGTAGGCTCTGGAATGATTCGCTTCACATCCAGACCTGCAATTCTTCCTGCATCTTTTGTCGATTGACGCTGAGAATCGTTGAAGTAGGCAGGGACAGTGATCACTGCTTCTGTTACCTTTTCTCCGAGATAGGCTTCTGCAGTTTCTTTCATTTTCATCAAGACTTGTGCGCCTACTTCTTCAGGAGTAACGGTTTTCCCATCGACTTCAAAGACAGCATTTCCGTTTTCTCCCTCTTTTACTTTGTAGGGGACATTCTTGATCTCTGATGCCACTTCTCGAAATTTTCTTCCGATGAATCGCTTTGCAGAATAGATTGTTTTTTCTGGATTTGTGACTGCCTGACGCTTTGCTGGCACGCCGACTAGCCTTTCCTTGTCTTTGAAACCAACGACAGAGGGAGTTGTTCTTCCGCCTTCAGCGTTTGCAATTACGACGGTAGAACCCCCTTCCATAATTGATACACAAGAATTGGTTGTTCCAAGGTCAATTCCTATGATTTTGCTTTTTTTTCCTGTTTTGTTTGTCATGATATATTCTCCTTATTGTTAACTTTATTTTTTTCTTCTTCTGAAGGGGCTTTTGCAACTTTTACTCGTGCAGCGCGAATGGTTCGATCTCCGCTCTTATAGCCCTTGACAAACTCTTGCAAGATTGTCCCTTCAGGATGATCTTTTGTTTCTACGACCTCTACTGCTTCATGTCTATGTGGATCAAATTTTTCTCCTACAGAAGAAAAAGCAACGATCCCATGATTCATCACAATTTCTTTAAATTGGGATAAAATCATTTGGAATCCAGTTGCCCAACTTCGCGTTTCAGGTGACATTTGATCTGTGCAGTGAAGAGCCTTTTCTAATGTATCTATGGGAAGAAGGATCTCTGTTATCACATTTTCTACAGCAAAGCGGTTCATCTCTTGTTTTTCTTTTTGCATTCTGCGCCTTGCATTTTCCATTTCTGCTAGCAATCTAAAATATTTATCCTTGTATTCTTCCAATTGCTTTTCTAAATTTGTCGATCCTGCTGCTTTCTCTTGTATTTCTTCTAAAGAGGGATTTTCTTCCTTTTGATTTTCTACTTTTTCTCGTGTCATAAGTCTTTTCCTTTGTTTTCTAAAAATAACCGATCGCTTTGATCGATAAATGTTGTTTTCTTTGCTGATATCCCAATAGAGGGAGAGGTGGGTTGTCTAAAGGTAATTTTAAATTTGTATAGAAGCGCTGTTAGTGTTTCAGAGATATATTCCGATGAAGCTTTAAGAATGGAAAATAGTTTTCGATAGTGAATGCGATTCGGGCCCATGATCGCAATGGCTCCTGCAATTGTCTGATTAATTCGATAGGGAATTGCAATGATGGAGCAGCTAGAATATTCATTGCTAAGCGGGATCAAATCCTCGCCAATCCAACAAAAAATATCATTTTTCTTGCAAGCTTCATTCAAAATTTGGCTTAAATCATTTCGATTTTCAAAGAGTGAAAGTCCACTTGCCAGTGCAGTCGCATTATTAAAGTCAGGGTAATTTAAAAGTTTAGAAAATCCAGTTTTGTAAATGTCGTCTGCGCTAAAGTTGGAATAGTGGACAATGTGTCTGAGCATGATTTCTTTGTAAAAATGGTTTGCAATAGTTTCTTCTTCTTTACTGAGCTGGGGTTTATTCAGGCCGGAAATGCGCGAGTGAAGGTAAGTTTCAATGCGTTTTACATTAAAATTGCCCATGTTCTTGTCGGCAAAGAGAATTTCTGTATGCACTAATCCAAAATCTGTAATGAGGACACAGAGATAGCGCTCTGGATCGATTGCCAAAAGTTTGATGTCCAAAATGAAGTCTTGGTCAAATCTTGGAGAAGAAAGGAAAACCGCACATCCTGTTAATTCGCTTACCAGTTCTGCTGCTTTTTGCAAGAATGCTGCTGGCTCTCTATTTTCTGGTTCTAATCTTGATCGAAAGAAATCTTTGTCTTTTTCTTGGGTAGAGGCATGAGGTAGGTGGCTATCTGCATAGAATTTGTAGGCAAGCTGTGTAGGAACTCGGCCTCCTGAAGAATGTTGCTGTTTGAGAAAACCTGTTTTTTCTAGTTTGGAAAAATAGTTGCGAATGGTTGCTGAACTTAAGGATTCAAACCCGTTTTCTCGAAGGGTATTGGAGCCAATCGGACTCCCCATCTTTAAATAAAGCTCAACCAGGCCGAGTAGCACCTGCTTTTCCCGTTTTTCTTTAGAGGGTTTTTTAGATTGTATCGGTCTCAACATAGGTATATTTTTTTTTACACCTTAATTGTATCAAAAAGGAAAAGAAAGAACAAGAAATTTAGCAGTCTTTAGATAAGATTGCTGAAAGACTCATGTAATTTATTTAGAATTAGGGATTTATGAGTCCTGGATCTTTTAAGAGAAGGGGTAAAATGTCGACCAAGTTGGGTGACCAATCTAACCCTTTGGTATAGACAACCTTAGAAGCAAGATATGCTGCAATAATGGCCTTTTTATGTCCATCTGGAATGTTTGAGAGAATGCGATCTTGGTATTGCTCTCTGAGGAGAGAAGGACAATAATTGAATAGACATTGGGTGAGGGGATCTTTGGGATCATTGGAAAGAGGTTTCGTAAGAAGGTGGTCGAGAAGCTGGTATTTAAATGTATTGATTTTTTGGGAAATCCATTCAGAAATATCGGTGAGATAGGCCCCTTTTTGGCTATGTGTCGATAAAAGTAGGTGTGCTTCATTTCGAGCTTTTTGCCCAATGATAACGAGAATTTCCTTCATCAACTTTGGTTTGTGTTGAATGAACTCTTCTTCTGATAAGGTCAGACCAGACAAAACTTCAAAAGAAGAACAGATGACACCACCTTTATTTGCTGAGCTGTCTTTGATGATTAACACGCCAAGTTTTTCAAGGGATCTCCTAGCCCAAGGAGTCAAATAGAGATTTGCTCCCTCTATAATGGCTTTTGCAGTTGGTTTACCAGTTGCATCGAGAAAATCTTTAAAGTTGTGGTCGTCTAATGTTTTTGGCCGCCCTCCTCCAGGGATGAATATATCGGTTTTGGTCTGATGTACATGATGGCGAAGGAGGTGGTTCATCTCATTTCCTGAAAGCCATTCCTCTACGACTTTCCCCTGTTTCATGCGGAAGCAGCAGGTTTGTTGAGCGTAGACCGTCTGTTCTCGTTTCGTAGAAAGATCCAAGAGAAATCCCCCTTCATGCAATTTTTCATGAGGATAAAAACGGATGGGTTTTACCTCTGTAAAAAAGGTCGTGAGGATTTTAAGATCCAATCCTTCTGGATCATAAATAACTCCAGAGATGTCGATTAAAGTTAAGAGTTTTGCTGTTTTTGGGAAAAATTTATAGAGATTGACCATCTGATTTCCGGCAACATCTCCATCTGGACCCCCAGACATTTTTACAGTAAATGGTTGCTTACTTGGGTCAATTCCGAGATATTTTAACACCTCTTCCATGTAGACGTTAACACCAAATGAGGTCACTCCATATTCCTTGTGGTTGATTCCTGCCCCAGGTTTGCTTGAGATGAAAGAACTGCCAGGTTTGTAGTTGTAGTATTTACTAAACTTTGCAATCCATTCGATCATTGGATTGTGCATATTTTCATCTGGACCTAAATAGATGTATTCGGGCTTTTTCCAATAATCGACAATGTGTTTGGCGCGAAGAGTTCCATCGGGTTCGCAGTTGAGTAGGGTAATGAAGCTTTCTATATAGGAACGCTGTGTCTGATAGAGATATTCCAGTTTTTGTTCCTGATGAAAAGAGTGGAGTTTTTCTTCAACAATGGTTTGGGAAAATCCTGCTTCTACCAGTTCTTTTCGATAAATTTCCGCTTCTGATAAAAGCCGATCGTAGGGTTCTAAGAAAATAACTCCTTTTGCTCCTCCTTCGGGAATATCTTTATTCTTTTTTTGCTGGGTATAAGCAAGGTTATAACATTCAGAAAAGACATTGTTTCTCTCCCACATCATCTGTTCTAGCTCTTGCGGAAATACAGTTCTTAAACCACCTCTTGCTAAATCTTTAAAGCGGATATGAAATCCGATGTAATACATCCCTTTCATAAAAAAAATTGCAAAGGGGATTTCTGGAAATTTATCCTTCCGGTCATAGGGAAGAAGATTTAGGTAATCGGGATCCAAACGAAAAGAAAAAGCAGTTTTATTATTTCGATAAAAATTGGTTTTTAATGAATGATCTACAAAGTTTAATCCCTGTTTAAGGATATTTTTTCTCCGTACATCATTCATCTCATTTCCCGTATCCAAATCATCGATCAGTTTTAAAAGAGCTGCTTTGGTCTCTTCATGTTTTACTTTATCCATTGTTTCTGGATTGAATTTATATTCGAAGAGCTGTGTAAGAAGAATGGTTAGTTCGGGATGACGGCAAAGCCCTTCTTCGGTGTTGGAAAGGCTATACATGTTGATGTCAATTTGAACTAAAACCTGATGGATAAAATGGGCCATTGCTTTAATCAGATTGCCGATATTCCCTGTGACTAGATTGGAGTCGACAAAAGTCTTTTCAATTTTTTCCATCCATTCAAAATATTTCAATGTGACTAGCTCTTTTAGGAAGTCAGGGATATTGGCCTCATCCCAAGCAGCTCCTCCATTGATTCCATGGATTCCAAGCGACATGATGAGAATAGAATTTTTGCTGTAAGGATCAATGTAGGTCGCAATGACTCTTCGAATAGCAAGTCCGTGGCGATGGATCATTTTTGCCATCATGTATAGGAAATGGTGTTTTGGAACATTTTTCCAAGCAAAGACAATCTGCATGGAAGGGACCTCTTTTCTTTCCTTCCAATCCTCATTGTACTTCACTTCATACTGACAAGGGTCGCGTGCTTTTGCTCGAAAAAACATATCCAGTGCCATGATGAGTCTTTCTTGAGTCATCCCTCGGAGAAAACGAGAACTCAGACCTGAAATCAGTTTTTGGAATTCCAAATCGCTCACTTCGGGATTTTTCTCTTTTACCAATTTTAGAATCTCCTCTTTTTGCGTTTGTGATAAAAGATCTCCTGTTTCTACCTCAGGAGCATGGGTAAAATAGATCGTTGCGATGCGAAGAGGAGTAGAAATATAAGGGTAAGGAGGCGGAGCATTGGAGATAAAGGTTCGATAGTGTTTGATTCCATAGTTTTGATACTGTGCTAAAATGGTCAGGTCAGCATCAGGACTATCTAAACAGAGAACAATAGCGCGAGTTTTCAAATGAATTTGGGTAAAAAACTCTTGAAGATCAAGACCCATTAAGTTATGCGCGACAAGCAAAATATCATCTTTTTGAATCTCTTCAAAAAAGCTGGGAGGCATGTGCTCATGGAGCCACGTATAGCATTCTTCACATTTGCGGCTCTCTTTTTGGATGGCTTCCTGTAAATGGAGTTTTAGATCCTTTTTTTCTTGCATGTAGATACCCCTTCCCTCTTTCTACATGACAGAGTGAGAAAATAATTTCAATCTGCTAACAAGATTCTTCTTTTTAGTCGCTTGATTATTCTGTGAGTTAACTCTTTAATAAACGAAGGCTATTTAAACCGACGAGTACAGTACCTCCTTCGTGAAGAAGAACGGCAACCCAAAGGGGGACAAGGCCAAGAAGGGCCGGGGTTGTCGCGAAAAAAATGACACATAGAGCAAGGGTGAGGTTTTGACGCACGATCTGGGTCGTTTTTTTTGCTTTGTCAATCAGCCAATCGAGAAGAGATAGGTCGTCTTGTAAAAAGACAACATCGGAAGCATCAACTGCTGTTGCACTGCCAATCTTTCCCATTGAAACGCCGACATTAGAGCGCGCTAAAGCAGGAGCATCATTGATTCCATCTCCGACCATGATGAGATCTCCTTTTTGGGAAAGTTCAGCAATTTTGTCGAGTTTATTTTCGGGGCGAAGGTCAGTGTAGATTTCATGAATTCCAAGGGAGTCTGCCACGATGCGCGCATGTTCTGAGTGGTCTCCTGTCAACATGATGAGATGTAGCTCATTTTTCTTTTTCAGATTTTGAAAGAGATCAATACTTTCCTTCCGAATCTCATCTTGAAAATGGAAAGCATATAGAGAGTCTTTGATAAGGAAAAGGGTATTGAGCTGCTCTATTTGAAAGATTTTTTTCTTAACTTGGTGCCATTTTTCCATTTGTTTAATGGGAATTTTTTGTTCAATGTATCCGGGGTGGCCAATTACTGCTGCTACTTTTTCCCCTTGAATCGAAATCAGTGCTTCAATTCCAAATCCTGATTTTGCATGAAAATGGGAAATTTCTATTGTGGAAAGGCCTCTTTTTTTTGCCTCGGCTTCTATAGCTGACCCAATTGGATGCACTGCATGTTTTTCAAGGCTTGCTGCCATCTGAATGATAAGATTTTCCGGCAGTTTTTCCATGCCTTCAAAAAGAGGATCTACTTTGACAAATTCCAATTTTCCAGTAGTGAGTGTCCCTGTTTTATCAAAAGCAATGATAGAACAACGATCAAGAGCATCTAAAATAACCCCACCCTTTAAGATGATTCCCTTTTTTGCACAGCTGCTGAGTGCACTTAGGTATGCTGTTGGAGTGGCAATGATGAGTGCGCAAGGCGAAGCTGCAATCAAAAAGGTCAATGCTCGATAAATCGATCCATTTTCTCCAACATAAGCCATAGCAAAGAAGAAAGGGAGAAGAAGGGCAAAACTTAAAGCGAGAAGGATGATAGAGCTGGCATACCATTTTCCAAATCGATCGAGAAACCTCTCAATCGGGGGTTTTGCCATTTGTGCTTGTGTGATGAGTTTGATAATCCTGCTCAAGGTAGAATCTGTGCTGGTTCTCGTCACTGTTACATTCAACGTTCCATCCAAATTTAATGCACCGGCAGCTACTTCACTTCCAACGATTTTTTGCATTGGTTCACTTTCACCTGTTAAATGCGATAAGTTGATAAAAGAACTTCCTTGAGAAACTAGTCCATCTAGGGGGATAATTTCCCCTGCTTTGATTAAAATGGAGGATCCAACGCCAATTTCACGAATGGATTTTTGTATGATCGATCCATCTTTTTCGATGAACCAGGCCATTTTAGGAGAGAGTTTTTGCAAATGGATGAGAGCTGTTTTGGTTTTTCGGTTCACTGAATTTTCCATTGCAGCAGAAAGGGCAAAGAGCACTAGGAGCAGCGCCCCCTCGAGCTCACTTCCAATCAAGATAGAGAGAAGAGCAGCAAGGGTCATCAAAACGTCGATATTGATCTCTAAATTTTTTAAATCCTCTAAAGAACCGATGAGAGCTGGTGTCCCGACGATAAAATAAACACTGGATAGCACAAGAAAGGAAGCATTTGCATTAAAAAAGGAAAATCCAAAAGCAATTGCCAAAAGAAAGGCCGCTAAAATAGCCGCTTTTAAAGAAATGTTTTTCCCCCAATTTCTGGAATTGGGAGTTAAAAAAGGGCTGATACTCTCTTCTTTTCCGGAAGCAAAGAATTCATCAAAAGAATAAGGGGCACTCATCATGTTTTTAACAGGGACAAAAACAGTTTTGCTCCAAAGTATACCCCTCCTGTGCAAAAGAGAGCAATGGAGAGATTCCAGATGATGGCTCCAGTAGGCTCATTCTTTTGCAGTTTGGCTGCATAAAAAGTGGAGAAGATGATGATAGATAATCCCAAAATGGGAGGGGCAAAAAAAGGAAAGAGCCAAAAAGATAAAAGAAATACAACTGCAGAAATTGCACTTCCAATGAGAGCACCAAGCGCCTGTTTCAAAGGGTGCTCATATGCTTCTAAGGTTAATCCGAGCTCTTCTTCCAACATCACCTGAAGAAGCCGATTATCATCGGCCATGAGAATTTCAACCACCTCTTCTAGGAGTTTTCCTGAAAGTCCTTTTGCTTGATACATTTCTCTTAATTCTTCTTTTTCCTGATCTCGATGGTGTTCGATTTCCCATCTCTCTTGTTCAATGAGTCGGTGCAATCTTTCCAATCTCGCATAGGCCAAAAGACCACTTCTACCCGTTTTCCAAATGACCCACCCAAGAGCAAAGAAAAGACAGATCGCAAGAGAATAGGTAAAAGAAATTTGAATAAAAATCGCCCATAAGAGAAGCAAGGCAATCATACTATCTCTTGCGCTATCAAAAATCGCAGCAAAATAGCCTGGGACTTCTATACCATGCATTTCAGAGGCAATGGTACTTGCTTTGATTCTCGCTTCCTTCAGGTGTTCTACTGTACTTTTTTCTTCAAAATGTTGGTAAGCTTTACTCATGATTCCCCGTTTAATAGGTGAGTTAGAAGGTCGACCATATCGAGATAGTCTCTACAAGAGATGATTTCTCTTGTTGCATGCATGGAGAGCTCAGGACAGCCGATGTCTACTGTTGTGATCCCAAGTTTTTTTGCTATGAAGGGTCCAACAGTCATTCCAGATTTGATATCGGAGCGATTGTTGAAAAATTGGTAGGGAAGTTGATGTTTTTGACAAAGATGGATGATCTGTGCTGCTCCTTTTGCATTTGTAGCGTAGCGAAGCTCCCCATTCGTTTTAATGGCAATGCCTTTCCCAAGAAGGGGAGAATTATTGGGATCATATTTTGCCAGATAATTTGGATTTAATGCATGTGCTACATCAATGGAGACACAAAGCGAGCGGCTATAAAGAATATTTTGATCCTCGACATTTAGTTTAAGTAGGTGAGAAATTCTATCTAAAATTTGGTGCAAAAAAGAAGAATCTGCTCCGCTTTCTGTTTCTGATCCAATTTCTTCATGGTCCCAAAACACTCCCATTTGCAAAATTTCTGTAGAATCTTTTTTTCCTTTTCCAACTGCAACCAAAGCCGCGTGTACACTTGCTAAATTGTCCAATCGATAGGAAGAGAGCATCTCTCCTTCTCCTCCAAGAAATCGGCTCTCTTCGAGCGGAACGAGAAAAAGATCAAAAGAGAGAAGGGCATGAAAGGAGAGGTGTCTTCTGAGTAACATTTCTAGATAACTTTGTTGAAAAGGTTCATTTTTTAAGGTTGCTACAGGAAGAAGATGTTCCTGTTTATTTAAAATGAGCCCCTTTTCATTGACTTCTCGGTCTAAATGAATTGGCAAAAAGGGAATGGACAGAGGGGCATCATCGATAAAAACTAGGTGTTCGCGAATCTCTTTTTCCTGCGTTGAGGTCACTATTTTCCCTGCAATTCCAAGATCCCTTCCCACCCAGGAAGCCAAAATAGGCCCTCCATAGACCTCCACTCCAAATTGGATCATATTTTCTCGAAGAATTTGTGGATTTGGCTTAATTTTCAAACAGGGACTATCCGTATGAGCTGCTAAAAGTACCATCTTCTTTAATTTTTTCTTTGGAAGAGAAAATACGCAAAAAGAGCCTCCCCTTGCGACGAAGTAGCTTTTACCTGGTTCGAGCTCCCATCTTTCATTTTCCGAAAGAGGGGTAAAATCTAGGATCGAAAGTCGATCGCCCATTTCTTGTACTGCATGCCAAGAGGTCGGAGAATTGCGTAGAAAAGATTGGAGATCTTCTAAAAGATGAGACATCTATTGAACCGCAGGCTTTAACTCTTTCATGCCGCCAAGATATTTATGTAATACAATTGGCAAAAGAATGGAACCATCTTCTCTTTGATTGTTTTCTAAAAGAGCTACCATGAGTCTCGATGTAGCAAGGCCAGAGCCATTTAGTGTATGGACAAATTTTGGCTTATCTTCTTTTTCTTTATACCGCGTCATCGATCTTCGCGCCTGAAAATCAAGACAATTTGAGATAGAAGAAACCTCATAATAGCGATTTTGTCCAGGAAGCCAGACTTCCATATCTACAGTTTTTGCTGCAGCAAAAGACATGTCTCCAGTAACGAGCTGCATGATCCTGTAGTGGAGATCCAGTCCTTGCAAAATCATCTCTGCAACAGAGATGAATTCCTGAAACATCTGCTCACTTTGCTCGGGGGTTGTGAAAGCAAACATTTCCACTTTATTGAATTGGTGGGTGCGGATCAATCCACGCTCTTGTGCCCCTAAAGCTCCCGCCTCTCTTCGGAAACAAGGAGTAAATGCGGCATATTTCAATGGTAAGCAATCATGAGACAAAATCTCATCAAAGTGAAGACCCATTAAAACCGCTTCAGAAGTGGGCACAAGATAGAGATGGTAATCCTCATCTTGGATTTTAAAGAGCTGCGATGCAAATTTGGGAAGATGGGCAGAGCCAAAAGCAATTTCTGGCCGCACTAGTAGGGGGGGAAGCCAAAATTCAAAGCCATTTTCGATTTGCATGTCGATCATGTAATTGAGAAGGGCCCATTCCAACTTTGCTCCATTTCCTCGATAGGCGGGCCAGTGACTTCCAGAGGTTTTTGCCGCCCTTTTAAAGTCAAAAAGATGGAGCTTTTCATTGAGTTCAACATGATTTTTCGCAAGGAAAGAAAAAGATGGTTTTTCTTTCACCATTTTCAGACAGACATTGTCCTTTGGATCCTGAGAAATCTTTACCTCATCTAATGGGATATTCGGAAGCCCTGCCAAGAATTCTGTAAAAAGCTTCTCCTTTTCTGCGAGGTTGTGATCCTTTTTTGCAATTTTTTCTCCTAGCTTTTCCCCTTTTTCAATAAGGGAAGAGATATCTTCACCGCTTCTCTTTTTTTCTCCAATTTCTTTTGCCAAAAGATTTTTCTGATTTTTTAACTCCTCCACTTCGGTTTTTAGAGAGCGAATCTCCTCATCCAACTCTAAAATCGGAGCAAGGCGCACATGTGGATCTTTTGCCTTGAGTTTTTCTTCAATCGATGCAGCTTCTTTTCGGATCAATTTGATATCGAGCACAAGCTAACCTAAATTTAGAGACTGTTGTCGAAATATTACACTCAAATCAGATTTTTAACCACAGAGCTCGCAGAGGTCACAGAGTATTCGGAGAAAATTTAAATTTTAATTTTTCAAAATATTTTTCCTTTTATAAATTAATTCTCTTTGCTATATTTTTTTCTTACAAAAAATTAAAACCGGAGGATTCTCATGGGTAATTTAAGTTTACAACCAGTTGTAGATGGATTTAAAGCAGTTGGCAATATGGTATTTGTACCTGTTTTGAATGCAGTAAACAGTGACTTTCTTAAGAAAAGCGCTTGCGCGATTGGCAGTTTTGTAAGGGATACTTTAGCAGCCGCTGCAGGGTCGATTGTAGGATACAAAGCTTGTGAAATGTTATCTAAAAAATGTGGAAAGTTTTCCACTATTTCTTCATTAAGTAATGAAGAATTAGATCAAAGGACAAAAAATATTGACACAGCAAGACAAAGGATTGTAAAAATAGATCCAGCAAAAACAGCCCCTGCAAACATAAAAGAGGAATCTCTTAAAGTTATTGAGGATATTACAGCAGGATATGCAAGTGAAATAGCATTATTACAAAGACAAGTTAAAGCAGCTATAGATCAATCTCATACAGTAGGTGATTTAAATCAAAAGAACAGTGAATTAACAAAACAGATAGCAGATCTCAATAACGTTATTGTGCAACTTCAAGAAGAGAAAAAGAAACTAAACGATGAGCAAGTTACGAAAAGTAACGAAAATACAGTTCAAAAAGCAGAGATTGAAAAGCTGAAGAAGGCAAATGAAACTGTAAAAGCAAAAGATGATGAAATAAAGAAATTGATATTAAGTGCAAAAACCAGTGAAGCCTCGATCAAAGATTTAACGAATAAATTTAATAAAGCTGAAACAGATAATAAAACAACTATAGAAAATTTGAATAAAAAAGTAAAAGAGTTTGAAGATAAATTTAAAGTTATTACACAAGAGAAAACAGACCTAGAAACTCAAGCTCAAACTGATACAAATAATTGGACTCAAGAAAAAAACGCTCTACAAACTGAAATCGATAAATTAAACAAAACAATTGAAACTCTCGAAAAGAATTTAGAAGCATCTAAAACAGCAAATAAAACCACATAGAAATTATTTCAAAGACCGGTCCTCTCCATGGGGGCCGGATTCTCAACTTCCCCTTAGAGATTTATTAAAACCCTCCTTTCTGTTATATCTCCGTTAAAAGATGGTCATTTTTTTCAAATTGCTTCCGCTTCTCTTTGCTGTTTTCATTGATAGCCTTGGGTTTGGTCTTGTCGTTCCCATTTTTTCTCCTCTCATTATCAATAACGAAGGAGGGATTTTTTCTCCTGAGACCTCGGTTGCTTTTCGCGGATTTGTCTTTGGGATCCTCATCTCTTCTTTTTGCATTGGGCAATTTTTTTCGGGGCCTCTTCTGGGGGCGATTTCCGATCGAAGGGGAAGAAAAAAGGTGATCATTGCCACGGTATGGCTTGCCTGTTTGGGCTATCTTTTGGCTGGGCTTGGAATTTTTAACAAAAATTTGTTTTTTCTCTTTTTAGCGCGAGTGGTTGGAGGAATTGCTGCGGGAAATTATGGGGTAGCACAATCGGTCATTGCCGACACTTTTCCGGAGAAGGACAAGGCAAAAAATTTTGGTCTTGTGGGAATGTCCTGGTGGACAGGATTTATCATTGGTCCCTTCTTGGGAGGCAAACTCGCAGCCTTTGGACTTACTGCCCCTTTTTGGATCGCTGCCTGTTTTTGCTTTGGGAGCATCATTTTGCTTCATTGGAAAATGAAGGAAAGTTATGCCCCAGCTGGTGTTCCTTCTAAGGTCAATTTTTTGGCTGGGATTTGGCAGATAAAAAAAGCGTTTGGTTTAGCCCATCTTCGAGGAGTTTTTCTCATCATGTTTGTCGTCAGTTTAGGGTGGGGATTTTTCACAGAATTTTCTCCTGTATTTCTCATTCGTTATTTTGGGTTTAATTTGGAGCAAATTGCCAATTTTTATGCCTGGCTTGGTCTTTGGGTAGCGGTTTCTCAAGGGTTGCTCATCAGACCTTTTTTTAAAAAATTTGCTTTAGAACACATTTTTCCTATGGCTCTTTTAGGCCTTGGCCTTGTTCTTCCCATCATGCTTTGGCTCAATGGGCCGGTAGGGTTATTTTGGCTTCTTCCCCTAGTGGGAATTGGAGAGGCACTCATTTTTCCTACAGCCACTGCCATTGTTTCCAATTTAAGCGACAAAACTGCTCAGGGAGAAATGCTTGGAATCCATAATTCCGTGCAATGGGCGGCAATCGCTATTTCTCCTATATTTTCAGGATCTTTGGTTGCTCTCTATCCCTCTTTGCCAATTGTGGTCAGCAGCAGCTGCATGATTTGTAGCTTTTTACTTGCAATCTGGTTTTTCAGACGAAAGAAAGAACCCACTCAAGAATCAACCACAGAGGTCGCAGAGCACACAGAGAGGAAAGGCTAAAGTATAAAGTCTAAAAGCTAAAATCAGGAAATTTGTTTTTCCTCTTTTTTAGCCTTTAGCTTTTAGCCTTGATCTGGCTAGAAGGCTTTGATAAAATAGTCATTATCACTCCGTTCACAAGGAATCCCATGAATCAAAAAAATTCTTATCCAGTAGCAAAAAATCCTTTAATTTTACGAAGCCACCGGTTGATGGATGCTTTTGCCAAATCAGACGACGAAAGGGATTTTTATCTCGATAAAATAGAGGGGTTTATTATTTACATCGACATGGATAAAAGTCGTGAAGAGCTCGATGTTTTAGAAAAAGAGTTGCAAAGCCATTCGGACCGATACTGTGTGATCCCCAAAATGACCTTTTATGAATCCAAAAAATTTATGGAGGGTTTTGTCAATGAAAAGGTATATGATATCGATACGAAGGAAAAGCTCTTAGATATCATCCAATCCAAAGAAGCTAGGGAAAATTTTTTAGAATTTATTTACGACCATCTGACTGAACTAGAAAAATGGCAGCAATACTATATTGAACGGTCGCGCATTCGCATCATTGAATGGCTAAGACAGCAGGAAATTCGATTTGTATTTGAAGAGGATCTCGATATCAATAAAAATATCGTTGAAAAATTGAAGCAATATCTCTTTGAGGAGAAGGCTCCTCGCGAGGTGGCTTCAGCCAGAGAAACATTGATCAGCAAAGCTAAAACCTATTATTCCAATGAGGCCCTAAATCCAAGACCAAAGAGGGGGCGTCCTCCAAAACAGGCTGCAAAAGTAGAGCTTGAACCACAGGTAACCATGGATGTTTATACGACAGTTCCTCAGGGAGTGCGCCATTTTCTCTATTTGCCAGATATTTCAAGCGCTACATCTGTTACCTTTTCTTCCCGCTTTGAAACAGAAGCTGAGCTTCTTGCAAGCCTCAAAGGTACTTCAAGAGCAAAAGTCGATGAAAAGCTGCAAGCGCTTTCTGAAAGACTTGAATCTCTTCGCCACATCTCTAGCCGCTTAGGCGAATTCCAAGAAATGGGAATTCCTGAGGCTGAGGAAAAATTATTGAAGGCCGTAAAAAGAGAAGAAGAAGTTCCGGCTGAAGAGGAGGTTTCTAAGAAGAAGGGCCTGGTCGATGTCTTTAAGGGGCTCTTTCCCAAGAAAAAAGCTGCTGTTAAAGCCCCAAAAGAGGCTGTCAAAGAGGAGCCTAAAAAACGCCGCTTGAAGATGGTGACGCCAATTCAAAAAAGAAAGGGAAAAAATAAGTGATTTTTTCAATAGCGAAAGATGTCAACAGAAGCGATGTAAAAAGTTGCTTTGATCTTTTAAAAGCGATGTATCTCTGCCGTTTTACAGATGATAAGATGTCCAAGCTGGTCAAACAAAATAAGGGTGGTAGCTTTTATCTCTGTACGAATGGGCATGAGATGATCGGAGCGATGAGCGGTCTTTGCTTGGTTCCAAAGAAAGATTGGGGATTTCCCTATTACCGAGATCGCGCCTTTGCCATCGGATTGGGTTCTTCTCTAGTGGATCAGTTTGCATCATTTTTAGCGAGAAAAGGAGAGCACCATTCTGGTGGTCGCATGATGCCAGAACATTTTTCCGATAGAAATTTGCGCCTTCCTTGCCAGTCTAGCTGTGTTGGTTCTCAATTCTTACAGGCAGTTGGCGTTGCAAAGGCAGTGCAATTGAATGGAAGAGATGAGGTCGTCTATGTTTCAGGAGGGGATGGAGCCACATCGCAAGGAGATTTCCACGAGGCTTTAAATTTTGCCTGTCTTCATCAATTGGGAATCATTTTTGTCATCCAAGATAATGGCTGGGCAATTTCTGTTCCTCTTCACGAACAAACTGCGGGAAGCAGCATTGCAAAAAGGGCGTTAGGATATGAGGGACTCACGATTTTTGATATCGATGGCTGCAATTTTGAAGAGGTTTCTCTCGCTTTAAAGCAGGCAGTAGAAAAAGCCAGATCGAAAAAAGGGCCGAGTCTGATTGTGGCTAAAGTTCCCAGAATGGGAGCTCACAGCAGCAGTGATGATCCAAAAAAATATAAGAGTGAAGAATGCATTGCGCAGGATCTTGCAAAGGATCCGATTCCAAGATTTGAAAATTGGCTTCAAGAAATGGGTCTTGCATCAGAAAATGAATTGGAAGCTTTTCGAAGAGAAGCTTTAGCCATCGTTGAAAAAGCCGCAGAGGAAGCAGAAAAAGTGGCTTTTCCCGATCCAAATGCTCCTCGTGCCATGTTTAAAACTTTGCCTCATGATGAAAATCTATACCGAAACAACCTGAAGAATCGGGAATTTAGTCAGGAAGCTTCTCAAAATTCATGTGCAGAGCGAGTGACCATTGCCCAAGGGCAAGGCGCGAGTGAGCGCGTGAATTTTGAGACAAAGCCGACGCCGCTAAAAACCGATTCTTCAGGTTGTTTCGGTATAACAAAAAAAGAAGAGATCGAAACAGATGGTGCAGTGGTAATGGTAGATGCGCTCAACCATGCATTGATCGAAGAGATGGAAAGAGATCCCAAAGTGGTTGTATTTGGACAGGATGTTGCTCATGGGAAGGGAGGAGTCTTTGGCATTACAAGAGGTCTTACGGCAAAGTTTGGGGAAAAGCGCTGCTTCAATACCCCTCTTGCTGAATCGACGATCATTGGGCTTGCTCTTGGAATTTCTCTTGTAGAGGGATTTAAACCAGTTGCAGAGATCCAATTTGCTGACTACTTGTGGACTGGAATCAATCAACTTTTTAATGAACTTTCCAGTTTTTATTTTCGCTCCGATGAAGAATGGAATTGTCCAGTTGTGATTCGCATGCCTTGTGGCGGATATATTCAAGGTGGTCCTTATCATTCACAAAGTATCGAGGCATTTTTATGCCATTGCCCTGGATTGAAAGTAGTCATTCCCAGCAATAGTAGAGATGCAAAAAGGTTGTTAAAAACTGCAATTCGAGATCCTAATCCTGTCATTTTTTTAGAACATAAAGCGCTTTACCGGCAAAGAACCTTTTGTGCGCGAAAAGAGCCGGGAAAAGATGAGCTTCTTCCTTTTGGAGTTGCCAATATTGTCCGCGAGGGAAAAGATCTCACTGTAATTGCCTATGGAATGATGGTTTGGATGGCTTATGAAGTGGCAAGTCGGTTAGAAAAAGAGGGGATTTCTATTGAAATAGTCGATTTGCGCACTCTTGTCCCACTCGATTTTGATGCGATAAGAACTTCTGTGCAAAAAACCGGTAGGGTAGTTATCGTTCACGAAGCTGCAAAAAATTGTGGATTTGGTGCAGAAATTGCTGCTCGTATCGGAGAAGAGTGTTTTTCTTACCTCGATGCACCCGTCAAAAGAGTTACGGGAGAGGATTGCCCCGTTCCTTACGCAAAAAGTTTAGAAGATAGCGTACTTCCTCAGCCTGAAGATCTAGAAAAGGCCTTTCGAGAACTAGCGAGTTTTTAAGTCCACTTATTTTCGATTTTTTTTACTAAGCGGGCATTGAGTCTGCTATAGCGTCTGATTTTTCTTTTTACATTGATCGATTTTGGATCTGCCTGCACTTTTTTCGAGATATTCGTGTGCAAAAGTCTTGCAAGCAAACTTTCCTGTGTTTTTTGAAGAGCTTCAATTTCGAAGAGATCCAATTCTTTAAGAGAAACACTTTGTATTATTTTTGCATTTTGAATGAGTTGATCTAAAGTCCAGTCGATATCGGCCAAGACTTTTTCATCTGTTTTCATATTCAACTCTTTTTAAAAAAAATTCTTACATTTGTCAATGAATTTAATTTAACCACAGAGATCACAGAGAGAAAAAATTAAATTTAACAGAAAAAAAAATTCCATTATTTTTATGAAATTATGATTGGAATTTGTCCACTTGCATCAGGTTCAAAGGGAAACTGCATTTACATAGGCACTGAGCGGACAAAAATTCTCATTGATGCAGGAATTAGTGTGCGTACGATAGCAAATCGACTGGGTGAAATTGGTGTGGATCTAAAGGAAATTGATGCGATTATCATTACGCATGAGCATGCAGATCATATCAGCGGACTGCAAATGGTCAGCAGTAAATTTGCAATTCCTATTTTTACAAATAGCGATACGGCAAAGGCAATTTACGATATTTTTGGCACCATTCCAAAATTGAAAATTTTTTCCACAGGAGAAGATTTTGAATTTGGCGATCTGCTTTTTCATCCTTTTAGTGTGCAGCATGATGCACTGGATCCGATCGCGCTTACGATTCAGTTTGAAGAGATCAAAATCGGAATTTGTACAGATCTTGGGTTTGTTTCAGCGAGTGTGATTCATCAGCTCAAAGAATGCGATTATCTCTACGTAGAAGCAAATCATGAGCCTTCGATGGTTTATGCTTGCAGTAGGCCAGATATTTACAAAGAAAGGGTTTTGAGCAGGCAAGGCCATCTCTCAAATCACCAATGCGCAGAGTTGATTGAAGCGGTCTTTCATGAAAAATTAAAACATGTCTATTTGGCTCATCTTTCTTCGGAGTGTAATTCTCCAGAGCTTGCACTAAAGATTGTACAAGAAAAATTAATGGGGAAAAATATCTCCATCTCCATTGCTCATCAAGATCAGCGTAGTGAGATGACCCAGTTTGAGGAAAGGCTAAAGGCTAAAATCTAAAGGCTAAATTAGAGAATTTGATAACTCTCTTCATCTCCTCTCTCTTTTTTTAGCTTTTAGCCTTTCTCATAGGGGAACGATCATTCCATCATAGCCGAGCTGTACCTGGCAAGGAATATGACAATCTTTCAAAATTTCTCGGTGCAATTCTTGTTTTTTTAACAGTTCATCATCTGTATGTTTTGGATCGTGATGGATGACGATCCAATTTTCAATTTCTGCATGTTTTACCAAGATTGTCGCATTGGATACAGAGGAATGTCCCCATCCTACTCTCTTATCATATTCATGAGGAAAAAATTGCGCTTCATGAAAGAGGATATCGCATTTTTTAAAAAAATGGATGATGCTTTGATGGTCGCGAATGAGCGGATGGTCTTTTCCGATTGCATTGGGGTCGCCTAAGTAGCCCAAAAAAAGTTCATTGTCTGTTGCATACCCATATGTTTTTCCATTTAAATGAAATTTAAAACAGAGGGTTGCTCCTGGATGGTAGGCATAATGAGAATCAATGGTGATATCTCCAATCGAAACGGGCTGGCCATCCCGTAGATCCTTAAAAATCAATTGTGCTTTGATGTCATCTAGCCGAACGGGAAAATAGGCGTAAGCAAGCATATCTGTAAAGAGTTCCTGCGTGGATTTTTCAAAACCTACAGGAGACCAGATGGTCACTTGACATTTGGGATGGTAGATGGGGTAAAAAAAGGGAAATCCAGTGATGTGATCCCAGTGAGTATGACTTAAAAAAAGATGGATCATACGAGGAGGATCTTCATCTAAGGTTTGACCAAATGGGCGGATTCCTGTTCCCGCATCGATGATGATGAGGTCTTCTCCTGATCGAATTTCTAAACAAGAGGTATTTCCTCCAAATCGAACATAATCTGTTCCTGAAACTGGATTAGACCCTCTGGTTCCCCAAAATTTGAAAAATGCATTTTTTTTTCGATGAGTCGGAGAATAGTGGGGTTGAGGTTCAGGGATAGTTTCATGCTTTTCTGCAAAAGGATCGGGGGTCAAGCCAATTGTGAAAAATCGGTCGAATAATGCCAAGAGAAAGTCAATAGAAAAAGGCTTTGTGAGAAAGTAATTTACCCCTTCTTTGATAGCAGCATGATAGTTTTGGATCATGGGGCTTGATGAAGCTAAAATGATTCCACATTTTTGCAGTGTTTCATCGGATTTAATTTTTTTGATCAGTTCAATACCGTGAATATGAGGCAGGAGAAGATCGATATAAATTAGCTCAGGAAAAAAAGAAAGGCATTTATCCATCAGTTCAGATCCATCATTTGCAATTTCAAAATCGTAAGGATGGTGTGCAGCTGCCTTGATGATTTTTTTAATCAGCTGATTAGATCCATCTGCGAGCAAGATACGATGTCTTTCCATTTTTATAATTGAAGAGTAGGTTTATGAACTTACTCTATCTTTAGCAAATAGGGTATTTTTTGATGCAATATGAATTGTGAAAAGAGACAAGGGAAATGCAATAATCAGAGAAGGGATATCAGGATAGCCAATTAAGGGCCAAATAGCTACAAGGCCTCCCCCAATAAACATTCCAAGCCAAGCTCCCCTTGCTGTTAGAGAATTGTAATAGAGACTTGCAATGACGAGAGGTCCAAAAGAAGCCCCAATTCCCGACCAAGCATAATAGACCAGTTGATCGATTGTACCAATTTTTCCAAGAGCCACTCCTGCTGCAATGATGGCAGAAAAAATAGTTGCAAGTCGTGAAATGAGGAGTTGTTCTTTTTCTTGACAATTGGTTCTTATGAATCTTTTATAGAGATCCTCGGTAATTGTCGTGGATAATACGAGTAGCATCGAGCCAACTGCGTTGATGATTGCAGCAAGGATGGCACAGATAAAAATTCCAGCGATAAAAGGAGAAAAATAATGGTGAACAAGTTCAATGAATACTTGTTCAGGATCAGAAAGGTTGCCTTTAAAGACTGCAACGCCTACAAATCCAACAAGTGTTGCAGCAAAAAGAGAGAGGAATTGCCAACTTATTCCAATGATTCTGGAATTCCGAATTTCTTTTGGATCTCTAATCCCCATGAATTTTGTGAGAATATGGGGCTGTCCAAAATATCCGATTCCCCATCCGAACATCAAAAATAGGCTTTTCCAAATGGAAAGGGAATCTTTTAGTGAAATCAAAGCAAAGGATTTACCATTTTCATATACTGCTGAGACGAGTGGTTGAATGCCCCCAGAGCTTACAATGATGAACAAGGGCACAAATAGGATTACAGAAAGCAAAAAAAGTCCTTGGAATAAATCAACTCTAGCCAGTGTGAAATATCCGCCAATGAGAAGATAAGGGATAATTAAGGCAATACCGATGAGTACTCCCATTGAATAAGAAATAGGAAAGAGAAATTTAAATAAAAGTCCCATTCCCGATAAAGTTCCAGCAATATAAATGGTGTAAAATAGAAAAAGAAAAATAGAGGTAATCAGACGTCCTGAGGGCCAATTACAACCTAGTTTATGTTCAAAAAACCCTGTGATCGTGACTGCTTTTAATTTTTCCGTTTCCTTGCGCATTTTAGGGGCAACTACAACCCAATTCATCCACATCATTAAGATAAGACCAATTGCGACCCAAATTTGTTTGCCTCCATGAATAAAAATCATTCCTGGATAGGCCATAAAAAGCCAGTTGCTCATGTCGCTTGCATGAGCAGCTATTGCAGCCGTCCAACGGTTCAATGACCGATTGCCAATGACGAAATCACTTTGCGTGAGGGATCGCCTCTCTTTTTTTACTGCATATAGGGTTAGAAAGGAAAAATAAATAATGATTGCTAAAAGTTCATTCATTTTTGAAAAAATCTTGTGTGCTTAAATAAAAAAAAATTTATTTACCATGAATATCAATCGGATTTGTGCTGTTTTGGGGAGATGAGGATGCGCCTTGGCTTTGCCCCATCTTGAGGTCCAATGACTCCTTTTTCTTCAAGCTCGTCCATGAGGGACGCTGCCCTTGCATATCCGATTTTCAATTTGCGCTGCAAAAAGGTAGTGGAAGCAGTAGCCGTTTCGACAACAAGATTTTTTGCCTCTTCGTAAAAGCTATCGCGGCCTTGTGCTTCATTTCCATCGATTGAATCTTTGCGCATCGAGTCAAAAGAGGGGATGAGATATTGCGCCGGTGCTTGTTTTGTGATGTATTCGATGACTCTTTCTATTTCTTCATCGCTGACAAAAGTACCTTGTGCCCGCACGAGATGAGAAGATCCTGGAGGCATGAAAAGCATATCCCCATTTCCCAGAAGACTTTCTGCTCCAGTTTCGTCAAGGATAATTTGTGAGTTGATTCTGCTTGAAACTTTAAAAGCAATTCGAGTGGGAAAGTTTGCTTTAATGAGACCAGTGATCACTTCGCGCGAAGGTCTTTGTGTAGCTAAGACAAGATGGATGCCGACGGCTCTTGCCATTTGTGCAATGCGAGCAATTGGCGTTTCGAGATCGGAATGAGACGCCATCATCAGGTCAGCAAATTCATCGATAATCGCAACGATGATTGCCATTTTCGGAGGAATGGGAATGGCAAGAGAACTTTCCATTTCATGGTTGATTTTTCTTTCATTAAAAGCGGTGATATTGCGCACACCTAGCAGTTTTAAAGTTTCGTAGCGAAGTTGCATTTCTTTTACCAGCCAATTTAAGGCTGCATATGCTCCATGAGCTTCAGTGATTACAGGGGCAATCATATGAGGAAGTTGCGAATAGGCTGTGAGCTCCACTTTTTTCGGATCGATCATGAGGAGTTTGATCTCATCAGGAGTTGCATTCATTAAAATGGACATGATGAGAGTGTTGATACAGACAGATTTTCCAGAACCTGTTGCTCCAGCAATCAGACAATGGGGCATCTTGGATAGATCTGCCATTACGTTATCCCCATGGACACTTTTTCCAAGAAGAAGGGGAATGAGAAATTTTTGGGATTGTTGTTGATAGGAGATGAGTAGTTCTTTGAAACTCACTTCTTGTGGATAGATGGAGGGGATTTCTACTCCAACAGCCGCCTTTCCTGGAATAGGAGCAATGATGCGAATCGATTTTGCTTGGAGATTGAGGGCAATGTCATTTTCAAGTGTTTTAATCTTTTGTACTTTTACTCCTACTGCTGGATGTACCTCAAAAGAAGTAATCGTTGGGCCAGGAAAAATGTCTCCCACTTTTGCTTCAATACCGAAGCTGAGGAGGGTTTCTTCGAGGATTTCAGCCTGTCTTTTTAAATCTTTTTTTAAGGTTGGGTGGTCAATTTTTTTTGGATTTTTTAAAAGGTCCAGTTTAGGCAGGTAAAATCCTCCTCGATTTCTCATTTGTGAATTGGAGGACAGAGTTGTAGTAATCGAAGGGGTTTTCATCTGTCTGATTTCAGGAATTTTGATTTTACTAGGAGGTGAATAGATTGGATTTGGAAATGAGTTAGAGAGTTTTCTTTCGATTTCCTCAGGATTTTTCATTTCTATGTGAGAGGAAAGAGGTTTTTTTTCTTTAAAATAGGTGAATATTCTCAAAGAGATTTGCTCTATTTTAAACCAGAGAGACAAGAGTTTTACTTCTGTTAAAAGTAAAAATGAGATGATGGACACGAAGGAAAAAATGAGAGTCATTCCTACATTGCTAAAGATATGTTCAAGGTTGAAATGGGGAAAATCTTTGTAGAGGTAATAGAGGGGAACACCTCCTAAATTATAGCGGACGAGAAGGTGAGGATAGGGAAATAGAAACTCAATTTTTTCGACATAAATCTTTTTCATTAAAACATCAGGAATAAAGGAAAAAGTTTCTGCAAAAATATTGAGAAGGATGCAAATAGAAATGAGGAAAAGAAAAAAATAAAAAGTTTTTAATTTCACATTTTGGAATTCGCGATATGCAACAAATCTAAAGCCAATCCATCCTAAAAAAATGGGGATGAAAAAGCTGGAAAGACCTGTGATGAAATAAAGGCCGGAGCCGATGCAAAATCCAACGAGTCCAAGCCAGTTTTTTTGTGGAGTTGTAATATCAAAACTACATAGAGAAAGCAGGATCAGGAAAGAAAATATGATGAAAAGCAGGCCTTTGATTTCAGGTGTAGATTCTTTTTTTTTATTCATGAATCTATCCCTTAATTTAGATAGATGGTTGCAAGAATCGCTAGAAAAAGGCAATAAAATCCAAATTGTTTTAGATGTCCTTTTTCCAAAATCGAAATTGCCATTTTTACCATCCCACTTCCCGCTATAGCGGAAGCGAGAAAACCAGTCAAACAGAGAGTAAGAGAAATAGAGGAGTTTACACTGGTTAAGGCCTTATAACTTTCCATGCACATTCCTCCTGCAATGGTGGGAATCGACAAGAGAAAAGAAAATCGAACTGCTTCTTTTGCTTCCCAGCCAAGAAGTCTTGCACAGGCAATTGTGGAGCCGCTTCTTGAAATTCCTGGAATTAGGGCAAAAGATTGTGCGGCTCCAATATAAAGAACATCTCGAAAGCGGTGAATTTCTTCTCTTTTTCTGGAAAAAAAGTGGGCGGCAAAGAGAAAGCTCGCTGTCAGAAAAAGAGAAAAACCGATGAATTGCATGTGGGATGTTGCTAAAGCTCGCAGGGGTTTGAGAAGGAAGTATGCGGGAAAAAGTGGAAGGAGAGCTAGAAAGTAGAGTTTGATTTCACTCCTTTTATGCGAAAAAAAACTTTTCAACTCCTCTTTAAATAAAATCATCACAACTAAAAGTGTTCCCAAATGGCAAGAGAGGTCAAATAGAAGTAGGTTTGGTTCATCTGTTACACCCAATATTTTTTTTGCAAGGTAGAGGTGGGTGGAGGAACTAATGGGAAAAAATTCTGTAATTCCTTGAATGAGACCTAAAAGAATTGCTTGCAAAAATGACATATCAGATGCCCAATGAAAAACTGGGCGATCGACGGGTCTCGAACCCGCGACCTTTGGATCCACAATCCAATGCTCTAACCA
>JAKEHU010000035.1 GCA_022614855.1 Chlamydiota bacterium | reverse complement strand
TTACTGATGATCGTAATTGATCGGAGGGTCGAAGAACCTTTTTTGGATTTCTCCATTTTTAAGACCCCTAATTTTATTGGAGGACTGGCCACTTTATTTTGCAATCAATTTCTTGTCATGGTTTCCATATTTTGGGCAATTTATTATCAAACTATCTTGGCCTACTCACCAGCAGAAGCAGGATCTCTTTCTTTAGTTTCAAATCTTCCTGTGATTTTCATGGCTCCTTTGGGTGGATATCTCTTAGACAAATATGGGCCTAAACTCCCCATCTTGCTAGGATTTTCCATTACAATTATCTCTCTCTCTAGATTCATTCAAACTCTTGGAGGACAGACGACTGCACAGCTTTTGTCAGCTATCATCCCCTTTGGGTTTGGAATTCCCCTCGTCTTTACTCCCTCTTTCGTCACAGCAATAAATAATATTCCTGAAACCCGAAGAGGCATTGCTTCAGCCACAATTACAATGTTTCGACAACTTTCCGCTACTTTAGGTCTGGCTCTTTTTGGATCTCTTTACTTTTCGATGAAATCAGATGTTTTTATAAAGTTTTTACAACAAAAAAAAGCTACAGCCGAAATCGATCCCTCTATTTTTGAAGGTCTACTTGCCAAAACACAACCTGCTCTCGATGCATTGAAAGCTCTTCCTCAAACGGTGCAAAAATATATTCTTGAAAGCGACTCCATTGCTTCTATTCAGGCAATCTTTGCGATTAATTTCATGGCCATTATCACAGCAATAATTGGAATCTTATTGGGAATTTTTCTAATAAAAAGCCAAAAAATCTAAGAGACTGTCTACAAATCAGGATTTATAGAGATTTGAGGAAAATTTTTGATGAGATTTCATGGGAATCGATGATGGTCATATGCGCCGCGAGATTGACATGAAAGATCGCAAAAATCACCCAAAGATCGAAAGCATGATTTGTAGACAGTCTCTAAGATTGAAGGGAATGGGAATTAACTTCTTGCATTCTCTTTATTTTTTCAGATCTGGATAAGAAAAAAATAGATGCAAAGATTGCAATAGAAAAAAGAAAAAAGACAATTGCCTTTACCCAAAAAATCTCTGCTATCATCGGATTTAATTGCTGCATTACCATTTTCAAAGCAGGAGTTAAAATTAACCAGACCCAAATCATGGAAGCTATTCTTTTGCTAAACGGGATTAAGAGAAAAGCAATCTGCACGAGCGGTAAATCAGTGATTTTGAATAAACTTGCGGAAATCCAACCCATCTCTACCGAAAATGCAGTGGAAATAAAAGGAGCAAGAAACATTGCTACCGCTCCACCAGCGAGAGATAGAAATGCGGTAAAACAAGTGAGAAATTTCCACCCTTTTTTTTGTAAAATGACATAGCCTCCCACCATCGCCAGGAAAAGCAAACTTATGGTGCTCACCCCAGTAAATACAGCATATTTGCCCATAAAATTTGTATAAGAGATAGAAGAGGAAAAGAGTTGCTTAGCAAGAGCTTTGAATCCTATGGTTTGCCAATTCTCAATAAATCCAAAAAAAGTTGTTATGACTGTTAAAGCAATAATTGCAATTGGAATGGATATCTCTTCTTTATCCTCTGCACTAGATTTATATTTTTTCAGTTTGTCGTGAATGAAGGATATTGCTCCTAAACAGATGATTGCAAGGCTTATGAACAAATAAAGGATGAGATAACTATGATTCCCCAGATTTCCCATATGAAGATGTTGCAGATAAAAATGCAAGATAAAATAAGGCACGGCAATTATGGTTGAGAGAAAAAAAACTGGAATAAAATATTTCATTCCATCTTTAAAACTAGCTACTTGATTGATCAAAAACCATCCAAACAAATAGAAAAATCCAGGGCTTAAGCCAGCAATTAAATTATAAAAAATAAATGCAAAAGTCCCTTTCGGAGAAAAAAATGGGATTCCTACCGCAAAAAAAATCAACAAAACAATTAAGCTAAAAATTGTTGTCTTGATAATCCGTTCATAAGAGCTCTTTTTTGCCCAAAATAAGAGACAAGCTCCAAAAAAGATCGTAAGAAGAGAACTCCAATTTACTGTCCCTTCTGCGGGGGGTTCCAAAAAAAAAGCTTTTAATACCACTGTTAAGATACCAGAAAGAGCGAGCAGAATGGATAAGGGGAAAAAAACCTTTTTAAATTCTTGCCAATCAAAAGAGTGTTGCATTTGCATACTACTGCAGGATAAGAGTTTTTTAATATTTTAGCAATACTCAGGTTATAAATAATTTTGGAGGAGTCCATGTAAATTCCAAAATTTTTTTTAATACGGGATGAGGAAATTGCAACTTAGCATGATACAATTCGATCGCATCGTGAGATGTTTGAACTTTGCTCCCATATTTTCGATCATTGGCAATGGGATGACCGATGTGGCCAAATTGTGCGCGAATTTGGTGATATCTCCCCGTATCTAATTCTATTTCAACCAAAGATCTTCCTTTTCTTCTTTTTATACATTGATATTGCAAAATGGCAGATTTTGCATTTTTCTTTGGTAAATCCTCTACTTTTGCCAAATAGGATTCATGAATCAGAAAATGGTGCAATTGTCCTTTGTCTGTCTCTAATTCCCCTTCCACCCAAGCAAAATAGGTTTTTTTTATTTTTCGCAGCCTCATTGCTTCATTCAGCCTTGATAAAGCTTTGCTCGTCCTTGCAAATAACATGAGGCCACTTGCAGGTTTGTCCAATCGATGAACTGGATGGAGAAAAACTGCTTCTGGTTTCTTTAACTTTGTCTTAAGCCACCTTTTTGCTTCTTCATGAAAGTCTGGTTGAGATGCAATGCCGGCCGGCTTAACTAAAATGAGAATGTGATTATCTAAATAAATTGGTTCCAAGGGGAAATCCTTTTTTTCTTTGTCTGAGTACTTCATACATGAGTAGACTTGCTGCTGTAGCTACATTTAAAGAATCCGCTACACCTTTCATTGGAATGGAAACTTGGATATCTGAAGCATGCATCCAAAGCTCAGAAAGACCAAGCTGTTCGGTGCCTACGACAATTGCAATCGGACCTCTCAAATCAGCTTCTGTGAATTCCACCTGCGCAGTTGGAGAAGAGGCGACGACTTTAATTTTATGTTTCTGTAGCCAAAATAGCGTTTCTCCTCCTTTAGCCTCAATGACAGGAATGGTAAATAATGTGCCAATGCTCGACCGAATTACATTGGGATTATAAATATCAGTACATCGATCGCATACAACGACTGCATCTGCACCCACTCCATCTGCAGAGCGCAAAATCGAGCCAAGATTTCCGGGTTTTTCAATCCCTTCAGCTATAATGATAAAAGGTTCTTTTTTCTTGGAAACCAGCGCTTGCAATTCTGCTAGAGGGGTTTTCATTTGCACTGCAATTGCAATAAGACCATCTGGACGGTCTCGATAAGAAAGCTTTTCAAAGACTTTTGCTGGACAAGTATAAATCACCGCCCCGAACTCTTTAACTTGCTGAATCAAATCTCTTTCATTGACTCCCAAAAATAATTCAGGACAAACAAAAAAAGATTGAATGGTAATTCCTCCATCTGCAGCGCGTTTAACCTCTCTATAGCCTTCTATGAGAAAAAGACCGGTTTCATCGCGATGTGATCGATCTTTTAATTTTGCTGCCAATTTGATTTTTGCGTTTTGTAAACTTGTAATGGAAAGATCAACTTTCACTTTGCCACCTCACAAAACAGCCAGAAGGAATCTTTTTTCCTATTTCAGACTCTATCCACATTTCATTTGCCTCAATCCTCCCTTTTAAATCAAATACAGCTTCAGTCAAAAGGTGGGAAAGGACAGTTGGAGTCACTCCTAAGGTATGACTTGACAAAATGAAAAATAGAGGTTGAGTGGAAAGAAGATTTCGACATGCTTGCAAAATAGCAAAAATATCTCTTTCAAATTTAAAAATTTCTCCTTTTGCGCCTCTTCCAAAACTGGGCGGATCTAAAATGATCGCATCATATTTTTTTTCTCGTTTTATCTCTCTTTTGAGAAATTTCCCAATGTCTTCAATAATCCAACGAATCGGTGCGTCTTCTAGATGGTTGAGACTAGCATTTTCTCTTGCCCATTGTACTGCTGCTTTAGATGCATCGAGATGGCATACTTCTGCTCCTGCCTTTGCAAAAGCAAGTGTTGCCCCACCTGTATAAGCAAATAAATTCAAAATTTTAATAGGCTTTTTAACTCTTTGAATCAGATGAGCAGCCCATTCCCATAACTTTGCATGTTCAGGAAAAAGACCTAAATGGCCGAAATCTGTAGGAGAAATTTTAAAACGAAGGTTTTTAAAATCGATCTCCCAAGAATTTGGCAATTTAGTTTCTGCTTTCCATTCCCACTTGTTTTCTCCTTTTCGAGTAAAATGGGCATCAGCGCTGCTCCAAAGCTGTGGATTCAAGCGAGGTTTCCATAGAGCTGAGCTACATGGACGCACTAAAGTATAAGACCCAAATTTTTCTAATTTTTGCTGATTTCCGCTATCAAGAAGTAAATACATATAAATATTTTATAATAAAAACGTAATTATCTTAATTAAAAAATCCATAAAGTTTGTAAAGAATCTCGTCAATAATCTTATTGATAATTACAAGCCTACTTCCTTTAAATTGGCATTTCCATACCCTCATCTCAGACCCCTTTATCCCAATTGCCATCCAGACTAATCCAACTGGGATCTCCTCTGTTCCACCTTCAGGTCCAGCAATTCCTGTCACGGCCAGTACAATATCTGCTCCTGTTTTCTCAAAAGCTCTCTTGGCCATTTCTCTAACAATTTCTTGACTTACTGGCCCAAATTGATCAATTTTCTCTTGTGATATACTTAAAATTTTATTTTTAAATGTGTTTGAATATGCGACAAAAGAGCCGAGAAAATATTGAGAAGCGCCAGCAATGGCAGTCAAATGAGCAGCAAGATGGCCACCTGTACAGGATTCTGCTATGCATAAAGTTTTATGATTAGCAACCATCCACTCGTGAATTTTTTGTTCTATTTTCTTCATGAAACTACTACTTGAAGGTTCGTTTCTTTTAGGCCTCGATGAGAATTGATCCAGCTAAAACATTTTTTGCCAAGCCGAAATATCGAAAATACTTTTTTACCTTCCACGAAAAATGGTGTAGGCAGAGTATTTGCTCTTACCCATTTTTGTATCTGATGAAAAAGATGGGTGTTTGGAAATGATTCCCCTGCTACTTTGACTATTTCATCCGTTTTTGGATCTTGAAAAATTTGAGGATAAGAAAATTGGACACCCCAAGTGATTTTTCCTTTTCCTAAAACCATGGAATGGAATTTTTGATCTAAATTTGAAAAAGAAAAAAAATGAGATTGAAGTTGAATAATAGGTTGAATCGATTTGATAAGAAATAATTTTTCTTTTACCTCATGGGCATACAAAAGATTAGTTTCTCTTGTAAAAATAGAAGAAAATGGAGATCTATATTTTTTTTCATCTGGAATTCTTCCCTCTTGTAAGGCACCAACATATTCTTGATACAAGGCTAAAAAATGGTTTTTAGAAATCAATGCTTTATTTGCATCGACAAGTTCAGAAACAATAAAAATAAAAAATGGGGAAAGTAATGAAAGTAAATCTTCCATTTCTATTAAGTCTAAAAGAATGGGGATTTTTAAAAATTTTGAAACCTTGACGACTCCCTCTTCTTTGGGATTACTAACTCGAATAGCAAGACCTTCTTCCTCGATAAAGAAACTCAAGATTCAATTCTCCTTTTCGATTGTTCTTTTCTTATGGAAGACAGCAAAATCAGGCAGCACCCACAAAAGATAGAAATATCTGCAACATTGAAAATCGGATAAGAATATCCAAAAAAAGTGAAATAAAACATGTCCACTACATGTCCATAAAAATAATGATCAAAAACGTTTCCAAAAGCGCCGGTTAATATAGCAATAAACCCAATTTGAGAAATTTTGGAAAAAGTTTTGAATTTATTGATAAATAAGTAACAGAGAATCCCCCCAATGACAAACCATCTGAACCAGATCAAATATTGATGTAGAGAAGCAAATAGCCCCCATGCTGCGCCTTTGTTTGTAGCATGGACGATTGCAAAATCAATTCCAAAAAAATTTTTAAAAATTCCCATCCCCCCATAAGGATAAAATGGATAATGATCCATGAGCGAAATGTTTGTATGTATGAAATATTTTAAAAGAAAATCAATGGTAAAGAGCAATAGTCCTAGAAAAAATGGGAAAGTCTTAAAGTTCATGAACCTATCCGGAAATTCAGAAAATTTGATTTTTGGTGAATTTTCTTCACAGATTTTAAAGCCATTTCGCAGAACATACTTAAATTAAGTAGGCCAAGAAATGGCTTTAAGATATGGGAAAAAAGGCACAAAAAGCAGTTTTTTGAATTTTCGGATAGGTTCATAGGGACTATTTTGAAGAATAGGCTACTTTTTTCAAACCTGAGTTTTGGGTTTCAAAGCAACCCTTTTTCAAATTTTTCTTGTGCTTGAACAGTCATGGTAGCATAAGGAACAGCTTCCAACCTTTTTAAAGGAATTTCTTCCCCTGTTATATCGCAAATTCCATAGGTACCTTCTGTAATTTTCTCTAAGGCTCTCTCAATTTGTTTCAATATCTTTAACTCTTCATCGGTCAATTTTAAATTGATGATACGATCAAAATCATCTGTACCTTCATCTGCTTGATGCTGTGAATATCCCTTTGATTTATCATCTGTAAGTACCCCCTTCTTTGCTTCTTTTACAAAGGTGGTCATCTGCCTTTGAATCTGTTCTAACCGTTTTTTGAACTCAACGATTTGTGTTTTCTTTAATGGCATAATTCTTCCCTTCTAGGTTGTTGTAATATTTTCAATTGCATCTTTCAATTCATCTACATCTTTAAATCTGCGGTATACACAGGCAAAGCGAACATAGGCTATTGTATCCATGGTTTGCAAATGACTCATTACGATTTCTCCTAGCTTCGTTGTTTCAATTTCACGGATTTGACTTTCCATTAAATCAGAACTAATCTTATAAGCCAAAGCCCTCACCTGTTCATGGCTAATTCTTGTATGTCTACATGCTGCATCCAATCCCTTGATTAATTTATCTAATTGAAAATCCTCATATCTTCCATCTCTTTTGTGCACCTGAATTGCAAGATCAATTGTTTCAAAAGTTGTAAAACGCTTTAAACATTTCAAACATTCTCTTCTACGGCGAACAGCATTTGCTTCAGCCACATTGCGAGAATCCGTTACCTTTAATTCTTCAAAATTGCAAAAGGGGCATCTCATAATCAGTTATTTTAATGTTTTTTCTATATGGGATAAATTTTTTTTTTTAAAGCTTTTTTCCTCTTTCAGAGCCGGTTCGTGACTTGCACCTCGCTCCACGAAAAGCATGAAGTATGAAGGTTCGGAGAGAGAATCAAAGAAGCACGCCGCAATTTATTGATTTTTTTTCATCTTTCAGCATTCATCCTTCATACTTTAGCTTTTAGCCTTTCGCCTTTATCCTTTAAAAATCGGAGGAGGTGGGATTCGAACCCACGATGCGTTTATCACGCATACACGCTTTCCAAGCGTGCTCCTTAGGCCGCTCGGACACTCCTCCATAACCTACCTCACTAATAGTGAGATAGGTCATAAAAATGGGTGAGATTAACTGAATGAGGGGTTTATACTCAATAAATTAAAGACATTGACTCTCGATGAAAAAAAAGTTTTTTCTTTTCTTTTTCTTTTGTGCAGCTTGTGGGAAACCATTAGATAAACCCTCTCGATCTGTTGTTCTTGTTACCATCGCCCCTTATGCATTTTTTGTAGAGAGGATTGTAGGAAGTACTGTTGATATACAAACCCTGGTGCCTTCAGGTGCGAATATGCATACTTTTGAACCGTCTCCTAAAGATGTTGAAAAGGCATATCAAGCAAAAATTTGGCTCCGCATTGGCGATTCCATTGAAAAAAAGCTTGCTGCAGTTCTAGAAGAAAAAAACCCAAGTCTTAAACAAATCAAACTTTGGAAGGAAGTTTCTCTTCTATCCTATGCAGACACAAATGAGCTTCTTCCATGCAATGAAAACCATGTTGACCATGCAGAAGAAGGAAAGGATTTCCATTTTTGGTTAAGTGCTAAAATCATGCAAAAGCAGGTGGCTTTCATTGCTGCGATGCTCATTGATCTCAATCCGCAACATCGCGCTCTTTATACGGAAAATTTAGGCAAGCTCTTGGAAGAATTTAAAAAAGTCGACGAACAGATTTCATCTCGTTTATCATCCTCAAAAAATAAGGTTATCTTAACCTCTCATCCCTCTTTTGGCTATTTCTGCAAAGATTACCAGCTCACTCAGATTTCCATAGAGTGTGAAGGAAAGGAACCAAGCCCAAAATACATCACGACCCTTCTCAGTAAAGCAAAAGAATTCAAGATTAAAGTGGTGTTAAAGCAACCGGGTTTTAATAATAAAGGTGCAGAAATTTTTGCAGAAAAACTTCATTTGCCTATTTACTCGATAGATCCTTATTCTAAAGAATACTTTCACAATTTAATTTATCTGACTGCAATTATTGAAAAGTCATGACAATCGAAGTAAAAAATGTTGCATTTAGTTATGAAAAAGATCTCATTCTTGAAGATATTTCTCTAAAGATTGAGCAAGGGGAATTCATTGTCATTTTCGGCCCAAATGGAGGGGGAAAGACTACCCTTCTCCATCTTCTTATGGGGTTTTTACAATCTAATAAGGGAGTAATTTCTGTTTTCGGACAAAATCCCATCTCAATGAGAAAAAAAATGGGATACGTTCCCCAAATGAAAAACTTTGATAAACAGTTTCCCATTTCTGTCACAGAGGTTGTTTTGCAAGGGTATTTTGATCAAATTTCTAGGTTTGGCCGTTTTAAAAAGAAGGCCAAAGAAAAAGCAAAGGAGTTATTACATCAAATGGGACTTCAAGGAAAAGAGGGGGAAGCGTTTGCCACTTTATCAGGAGGTCAGATGCAGAAAGTTCTCATTGCAAGGGCGCTGATAAGTGATCCTGAAATTCTATTTCTCGATGAGCCAACAGCCAGCATCGATGTAGAAGCTGAAAAAATTATCTATCGCCTTCTCCTTGCATTAAAGAAGAAAATTACGATCATTATGGTGACACATGATCTAGAATCTATCTTAGATAAAGCAGATAGGCTTTTTTGCATTCAAAGAAAATTGACGGCTTATTCCCCACAAAAAGTGTGTGAACATTTTACTTTGGGGCTATACCATCCACCTCTCACGAAAAAGAAGAAAATCCAATGAATTTTTTAACTGCACTTTTCACTACCCCTTTTCTCTACATGTCTCTGTTAGCAGGAATTGCCTCTTCGATTTCCAGTGGCATCATTGGCTCTTATGTGGTTGTGAAACGAATTGTCTTCATCAGTGGAAGCATTGCCCACTCTGTTTTGGGAGGAATGGGTTTTTGTGTTTGGCTAAAGCGACTGTACAACCTTGAATGGCTCTCCCCGCTTCATGGAGCAATCTTTGCAGCGCTCCTCTCAGCAATGATTATCGGGTGGATCCATTTAAAGTATCGGGAAAGAGAAGATACTGTCATAGCATCTATCTGGTCCACTGGAATGGCCGTTGGCGTAATTTTTATTTCGATTACACCGGGGTATAATGTAGAGTTGATGAATTATCTCTTCGGCAATATTCTCTGGGTAACAAAAAGTGATCTTGTGATGCTTTTTGCTCTAGATGTCATTGCAATCACCATTGCTTTTCTGCTGCATCAAAAATTTCTCGCAATTTGCTTTGATGAGCAACAAGCTAAATTGCAAAACTTGTCCGTAAATACTCTTTATTTAGCTTTGCTTTGCCTCATTGCTCTTTCAGTGGTTTTGCTTATTCAAGTAGTAGGAGCAATTTTAATCATAGCCATGCTGGCAATTCCCCCAGCGATTGCAAGTAATTTTACAAAGAGATTATCGCATATAATGATCTATGCGATTATCCTTGGCTTTCTTTTTTCTTTTTTAGGAATAGCCCTATCTTTTCATCTAAATTGGCCAGCAGGAGCTACGATTGCTTTGATAGCCGCTCTTTTTTATCTAGTGGGATTTTCAATCAAAAAAAAAGTCTTACAGTGAGCAATAGCGATGCCAAAAATTACCCCAACCTCTCGTTCTTCGAGCATGGTGTTTTCTTTTTCTGCGATGTCTTCTTCTCATATCGATTCCTCCCTATTTTCTTCTTCTATATTTTTTTCTGCACTATGACGATTCAAAAACTCTTGCCACTTTCTTTTTTTCTCTAGAGATTCTTCTTCTTTTTTCTTGGCTTTTTTATGCAGCTGGTGTTGCTCTTTCTTTCGAGATTTCACGTTAAAGAAAGTACCTCTCTCGATAGAGCTTTTGAAAATCTTCTCTAGCAACCGGTTTTCGTTTACGATGGGTTTTATAAGAGACTTTTGAAGCTTTGCGTTTTTTATGAGACTTCATAAGACTCCTCCAGCAAGGATTTTTTTCATCCCTTAGATTTATAATATAAAATATTACTTTTAATTACTAATTAATTTAAATTATTAAACTAAATATCTAACAATTAACCAAATAATTGAATAAACCATTATAAAACTCAAATCTCATAACTATGATTTGACTTAGAAAAGCCATTTTTTTATTATCTATGCTCAAGCAAAATGTGGAGGAAGGAAATGTACGCGATCATCGAGACTGGAGGAAAGCAATACCGAGTAGAAAAAGGTGACTTGGTTGACATCGAGCTTTTAGAAGAGAAAAAAGAAGGCCTGATCACATTCAAAAATGTTCTACTTTTGCATGATGGTTCTACTGCAAGAATTGGAAATCCCTATGTTTCAAATAGTTCTGTAACAGGAGAACTGGTAAAAGAAGTACTAGGAGCAAAAGTCGTCTCTTATAAGTATAAGCAGAGAAAAAACTATCGCAGAAAAGTCGGACATAGGCAAAAATATTTAAAAGTCAAAATCACCAACATATCGGGATAGAGTCATATGGCACACAAGAAAGGTCAAGGTTCAACGCGCAACGGCCGTGATTCAAATTCACAGCGGCTTGGGATTAAAGCCATCCATGGTCAATTTGTTACAACAGGCAGCATCCTCGTTCGTCAAAGAGGCACAAAGTGGCGACCTGCCAAAAATGTAGCCATGGGAAGAGATGATTCCATTTATTCGCTCGTAGATGGCATTGTATCTTATCGCAAAAGCGACCACACCTACGTGTCAGTTGTCCCCCATCCTGCAAAATAAATTCTACTATGTTCATAGATGCAGTTACAGTCAAACTAACCGCTGGACGCGGAGGAGATGGCATTGTCGCTTGGCGTAGGGAAAAATACATTCCCAAAGGCGGTCCTTATGGAGGAAATGGTGGCAGAGGTGGATCTATCATCTTGATGGCAGATACCAACGAGCTTTCCCTTGAAAACTTTCGTCACATCCGAAGCTATTTTGCTGAAAATGGGAAGCCCGGAGGCCCAAATTCTAGGCAAGGGCGCACAGGAGAAAATCTGATTTTAAAAGTTCCTTTTGGAACCATCGTCAAAGACAAGAAAACCAAGGAAATCTTATTCGATTTTACTCCGGAGGAAAAGGAGTGGACCATTTGCAAAGGTGGAAAGGGTGGAAAAGGAAATGTCTTCTTTAAATCCCCTACCAATCAAGCTCCAAACATTGCCACCCCAGGTCTTCTTGGAGAAACTATCGAAGTCGATCTAGAGTTAAAGCTCATTGCAGATGTGGGACTGGTTGGAATGCCCAATGCAGGAAAATCTACCCTTCTTTCCAAAATTACAAAAGCTAATGTAAAGATTGGCGCCTATCCATTCACTACGCTTCATCCAAACTTAAGCTATATTGAGAATGAGGATCTCTCTCGTATTTTTATCGCAGATATTCCCGGTATCATTGAAAATGCCCATCTTGATAAAGGCCTTGGGCTCTCCTTTTTAAAACACATTGAAAGAACAAAAGCACTGGTCTACGTCATCGATATTTCCGGAGAGGAGGGAAGAGACCCCTTTGAAGATTTCCAAATTTTGCAAAAAGAGCTCAAAGAATATAAAAATGAACTCCTCGATAAGCCCTTCGTTGTTGTTTTAAATAAAATTGACCTGGATAAAAGTCACCTTGACCATTTTAAAAAATCATATCCCTTTGATCCTAAGTCTTTAATTGAAATTTCTGCCCTTCAAGAAGAGGGTCTGACAGATCTAGTAGAGCAAATTCGTTTAACAATATTAAAAAATTAGAAATTATTGTACAATCTTTGCGTGTTTAAAATTGCAGGAAATCTTAATTCCCTCCCTTACTTTTTTAGAAATCTCGATATAGATACACAGTTTGCACTTCCCAAGTTGAAGGAAACTATCCAGCTTGTCTTTCCTATTCTCGGTTCACATTCTCAAGCTGCCTTTTATCTAAATATCTTTTGCTCTTCCCTGCGATTTACATCGCAAGCTCGAAATTTGGATTTTGAAAATTTGAATTTTTCTAATCTAAATAGCGGTTATCTCTACTCTTCTATGTCCTTCATCTCTCTTGTTTGCTCTCCACTTCGATTATTTCATCATGGTATTCCCCTCACAAATATACAGGATCTATTGATGAATTTAGAGAAAATTTTTCATGATGACAACCGATTTGAAAATGGACTTTCTCTTTTAGAAACTTGCTCTTATCTAGCTGGTACTTTTGAATTTTATTCGACAGCAGGAAAGAAAGTTGAACTGACAATTCTTTCTTTAGCTATTCATGCGGTCGTAGAAGGGATCTTTGTTCATATTTCTTTCAAAAAGAAAGACCACTTTACTGCATTTTGTCATCTCACGACCCTTAGCACTAGAATAGGTCAACTTTTTTACTATCATTTTTACGATAGATTTCGTGGCAAAAACGACACTCCACAATGAGTACATCGAGTATATCTTTAACAGAAACTGGTCGAATTGCAGCCACAACAATTTTAGGGACAATTTGCGGTGGCAAATCTTTCGCATTGGGACTAAACATTGGTTCGATCGAGTCAATTGTCAAAGGTCTTGTTTATTCTCCTCCAAAACACAATCCTGAAACGTCCTATTTCACAGAAACGATTACTCTAAATGTTGTAGAAGAATGTGGAATAAATCTATGCCAGAAAAGCATTGAATGGGCTTTTTCTAAAACAATTGGTGATCGAAAAATTGAACTCATAAAAGGATATGAAATCTCTTTAACCTCTAAACAAATCTCTATCCTAGTCGTTACCACAATTTTAGCTATTGTAGATAGACATCATCCCGTTGAGATCATTGTAAATGGTTTCAAAAGAATGGTTTTTGAAAATCAACTTGTACCTATGCTGGGTGCTGGCATTGCTAGAGATACAATCTTTTATTGGAGTTGCTTAGGTATCAACAAACCCTCAATTTTAGCAGAAGTAGAAATACCTACAGCACTTGCTATAGGAGCACTTTGCGGCGGTAAATCTTTTTGCAAGGGGTTTGGAATAAAAGCAATCTCTGCAATAGTTGCAAACATCTACTTACGCGCTCATCTTCTTTTCGATAGTTCAAAATCAGATCAATTTTCTCCTTTTCGTACCATAATCATTACTCCTATTTGGGAAGAATGCCTATTATTCCCCTTTACAAAGATATTTGAATGGGCTCTTTCTAAAACAATTGGTGATCGCAAAATCAAGATAAAAGAGTATGAAATTTACTTATCCTCTAAAAGAATTGGCGCTATCTTTTCTTCCCTATTTTTTGCTTACTGGCATGAAGGAAGATTCATACAAATCTTTTGCTTTGATCTACTACCAAGAATTCTTTTTGCAAATGAAAAAGAACGGCTAGTTACTTCAATAGGAGGACATGCTGGACACAATTTTATTTGCATCGTTTTTGATTTTTATTTGATGTTTAAACAAGTCTCTGAGGAGAAAACGCACTCCTAATCAGAAAATAAAATAACTGATTAGGCCAATATTTCCCTGCGTGATTTTACCCAGTGTGTCAATGATAGGATTGACTGTACATTCATATTCGAGACGCAATCCAAAGTGTTTTGTAAGTTGTGAACGGATACCATAACCTAAAATAAATCGAGCATTCCAGAAATTAGTCTCAAGTGTTTTCGTTGTCGGCTGGTTAAATTTTGAATCATATGTTTTTTTTCTATGGTAATGGAAAATATAAAATCCTCCTTTAAAATATGGAGCAAAGTAAGAGGAAATAGGAAAAGCAAGTAGAGTACTAGGCCCAAATGCTATCTGGTATATCTTGAAATCTAATTGATGGTTCAAAAGAAATGGATCGTCGGGTTTATCAATATTGCGAACGAAAAATTTATCTGGCCACACTGTTTGGAGATACTTAAACTCAAAAGCGGTAACTTTATTAAAATTATATCCAATTAGACCCTGAAATCCAATCGCTGGATGGCTAGTATCATAAGTTATAGCATTAATAGCACCTACATTTCCTGTTTTAGCAGTAACAACCGAAAAAGATTTCCCGCTTAAGGAATCATTGACAAAGCCACCAACTCCAATATACCAACTGGGATTATGTTTTTCCCAAATCCTGAAGCAACAGTCATTGGATTCCTTTGTCGAAGATTCCTTTGCTGAATACAAAGGAATACAAAATAAAAGAAATAGAAAACCTGTACAAAACTTATTCATGAAATACATTTTAGCTTTAAAAATTTATTCATTATGAGTTCCCAAAAAAATAATGTCAAAACAATGTTCTTCCTTAGTTAAAACGGCTCCAATTTGGTCCAATTCAAGTAGCTGAAGAAGGCGACATTTTTTGGGATAGCAAAATGAAATCAAGCGAAGCTAAAGTCAATCTCTACTTGATGAAAGATCGATGAAAATTATTTAATCTAGATTTGATGCAGATTTTAGGAGTTTTTTCTTGAGACTTGGATTTTTCTCAATGAGCTCGCGCATGGGCTTATCATTAGAAAGTTGCGTTTTCTGGTAGTAGTCCATCGCAGCATGGATGGATTCAGGACCTTTGATTTCAATTTTTCCCAAGAGAAGATCTTTGAGCCACATTACTCCTTCTTCCAGGTCATTCACAATAGCATCGCTCAATAATTCAACAAAGGGATGGAACCAATTTTTCACTTTTATCCCAAGCAAGGTCATCTCATTTTTTCGGTAGTGGCTATTTTGAGGAGAAAGAGTCAAAACAGGTATGCGATTCATCTTTGCCCACATCATTTCTGCGCCTACGCCAACCCCTCGTCTTTCTCTAGCATCCACAAATACAACATCTGAGGAAAATACCTGCATCATATCCCTTCCAAAAACAGACTTTTGATCGGATAAGTTATCTGTGCGCAAGGCAGGGTTTAGAAAAGAGACGACTACAGGAGTAAGTCCCCTTCGGATTATTTCGCGATCCTCTTCAGTCCAAAAAATGAGACTTTCTTTTTCATGACCTTTTTGAATATTGCCTGCGAGATAAATCGCCAAATGGATATTCATTTTTTCTCCTTTATACTTTAGCTTTTAGCCTTTAGAAAAATTGGCCAGAACTGGAATCCGGTTCCCGCCGGTTCGTGACCTGCATGTCACTTCACTTCGATTCCAGACGAAAGCCAAACTTTTGGCTTTCTTTCTATCCAATTTTTTGAAAAAAAATTGGCCAGAACTGGAATCGAACCAGCGACACAAGGATTTTCAGTCCTCTGCTCTACCGACTGAGCTATCTGGCCAAATGACATGTGCACTAAAATAGAATAAGATAGAAGGGAGTTGAGATTTCCCGCAATTCTTTTATTTAGATGTTGTCTGGAGGAGAATCATATCCTTGAGGATCTGGACGGCTTCTGCCATCTGTAGGTCTTCTATTCCCCAATCCTTTTTTGATTTGGATGGAGGAATGAGTTGACCGCTTTCCCGGGCCTTTATGTATTCGCGAAAGAGGGTAAAATTCTTATCTTTTTCGAGCCGAAAGCCACTATTTTGTGTTAGGGCTGGAACCATTTTTTGCCAATCGGAGCGGGGCTGCATCAAATTTGGCATGTAATTTTTGCTAAACCAAAATTTGTCTATTGGATTTATATCACTTAAAGGGTCGACAAATGCAGCTTGGACATGATCATTGCCAAGAGAATATTCTAAATATTTTTCTCCGATATTGTAAGGAGCAAACTTTGTAGGTACGATGATATCAGCTTTTACCCCTTCAATCTGTGTGGATTTTCCCGACACGGTATAATATTTTCCTACGGTTACTTTATAGAAAGCTCTTGCCTTTTCATTTGTGATTGTCTGGTATTGGATTGTGCCTTTGCCATAGGTTCTCTCATCACCCACGATGAGTGCAGCTCCATAATCTTGGAGAGCTTGCGCCACAATTTCTGCAGCGGATGCTGAAGCTTTTGAAGTCAAAATGAGCAAAGGTCCGTTGAAATGGATTTTTCCATCGATGTTTCGCAAGTATTTGATTTCGCCTTTGGCATATTTAGAAATGACCACAACTCCTTGAGCAATGAAAAGACCTGCAACTTTTACAGCTTGGTTGAGAAATCCTCCAGAATTTTCTCTAAGATCGAGAACAAGACCCTTTAATTCTCCAAGATTTTTTAAACTTTGCATCGCCTCGCGAATATCTCTTTCTGCGCTAGAAAGATCCCCACTTTCATAAAAAGATGGCAAAATCAGCTTTCCAATAATTCCTTTTCCGCAGTGTTCATAACTTGTGTGTAATCTCTCCTTTTCAAGAGGAATTTTCTCTCTTTTTAAATGGATTTGAAAAACCTCACTTCCCTTTCTTTTAAACCCCAGGATGATCTCACTTTTTGCATTACCCTTCATTTTAGAGAGAACTTCTTCGTAAGAATCTCCTGCTAAAGATTGTCCATCAATTTGGAAGAGGAGATCTCCTATCTGAATTTTGCCACACTTTTCGGCAGGTCCTCCTTTTATGAGGTCAACGACAACCACTCCATCAATGCCTTCTCGCAAAATGACCCCTACTCCCTGAAATTGTTTTTGCAGTCCGGTCCTCATTTCTTCTGCTTCTTCAGCAGAAAAAAAGGCTGTATGTGCATCTAAACTTCTGGCCAATGCCTTTAAAATGTGGACTGCAAGAAAATGTTCGCTCTTTTCCTTTTCTAAATACTCCCTATTCTCATCCAATATGAGATAAGTTTGTTCTCTTTTTTGAAAGCGGCGCTCCCAAAGATCAAAAACTTTTACTCGATCTTGAATTGTCCAATTTTCTAGATGATGAACCCTTTTTTCTTCCCAAAGTAGATGGGTAAGCTGCTTTTTTATACGTCGCTTGAGCTCTTCTTCAGACTCAGCGAAATTCAAATAACTTTCTCCCGAGGCCATTTCTACGGATTCTGGTTGTAGTAAAAGTTCTCTTTCAATTTCTTGGCGCCAGCTCTTTTGTCTTTCTATTGCAAATTGGAGCAGTTTTGTGATTGCGAGATAATCAGATAGATCATCTCGTCCAAACTTATTGGTGACCCCTTTAGCATTTTCTTCAGTGATATGCAAGTGCGTAGATACTTCTTTTTCAAGTAGATAAATCTTACTAGTGTCAAATTGATCCAGATAAATTTTAAAAGATCTTTTTACCAAAGTAGGGGTCAATTCTTTATGCTCGATATGGATGGAAAACATCTCTTCCATCACCGACCTCACATCGCTTTTCTTCAGATTTTGCGCAGAAAGGAAAAGAAAAAATTGAAATTGAATGAATAGAAAAAAAAGAATTTTTTTCATGACATCATCACTCACTCTGCCCTGTGACCTCCTTCTAAAAGATTTAAAATATTTTTTATATATTTTTCTTTTAAAACTAGTGAGAAGACTTTGCAAATAATTCCTTCCTCGAGGTATATTTTTTTTCATTATCTTGTATTTTTAATGAAGTAAGGTGTTAGATGCCGACAATAAATCAGCTTGTCCGAGTGGGGCGTGTTCCCAAATTGAAACGCAAAAAATCCCCTGCTTTGCAACAATGCCCACAAAAAAGAGGGGTCTGTTTACAGGTAAAAACAAAAACACCTAAAAAACCCAACTCTGCCCTACGGAAAGTTGCCTGGGTAAAGCTATCCAATGGCCAAGAGGTGATTGCGTATATTGGTGGAGAGGGTCATAACCTTCAAGAACATAGCATTGTGCTTGTTCGAGGAGGACGGGTAAAAGATTTACCAGGAGTTCGGTATCACATTGTTCGCGGTACTCTTGATTGTGCTGCAGTAAAAGATCGAAAAAAATCCAGATCTAAATATGGCGCAAAACAGCCTAAATAAAGTAGGAAAAAGGTAAGAAAAAAATGTCCCGAAGAAGGCGTGCCTCAAAAAGAAAAATGGAACCAGATCCAGTTTACCAAAACAAAATGGTTGCAGAATTTATCAATAAAGTGATGCAAAAGGGAAAGAAATCTCTTGCTAGAAAGATTGTCTATGAATCTATCAAAAAATTTTGTCAAAAAATCAAATCAGACAGACCAGTCGAGTCTTTTCAACAAGCTCTAGAAAATGCAATGCCAACCTTAGAGGTAAAATCAAGGAGGATTGGCGGAGCAACTTATCAAGTTCCAGTTGAAATCCCACAAGAAAGACGCGCATCTATGGCCATGCGCTGGATCATAGCTCATGCCCAGGAAAAAGTGGGTAGATCCATGATTGAAGGATTAAGCGCAGAGTTAATCGACTGTTATCAAAACCAAGGCGCCACAATTAAAAAGAAAGATGAAACTCATCGAATGGCCGAGGCAAATCGCGCTTTTGCTCACTATAAATGGTAATGACTTAGGTTTATATGGGCAAAGAAAGACCGGAAACAGATGAGCTAAAAAATGTGCGCAATATCGGCATCATGGCCCATATCGATGCCGGAAAGACGACAACTACAGAAAGAATCCTTTATTATTCAGGAAGACTTCATCGCATTGGCGAGGTCCATGAGGGTGCTGCTACTATGGACTTCATGGAGCAAGAAAAGGAACGGGGCATCACAATTACTTCTGCTTCGACGACTGTCTATTGGAAAGGAAGTAAAATCAATATCATTGATACTCCTGGACACGTAGATTTTACGGTTGAAGTAGAAAGATCCCTGCGAGTTCTGGACGGTGCTGTTGCAGTTTTCGATGCTGTAGCTGGAGTTCAACCACAATCTGAAACTGTTTGGAGACAAGCGACAAAATATGGTGTTCCTCGCATCGCCTTTGTCAACAAGATGGATCGCGTTGGAGCTGATTATTTTATGTCTATCCGATCGATGCGCGATAGATTGGGTGCAAACGCAATCGCAGTGCAGTGTCCCGTTGGATCCGAAGCTGATTTTAAGGGAATGGTCGATCTCATTTCCATGAAAGCTTATCTTTTCTTAGATGAAACTCTAGGAGCAAAGTTTGATACGGTGGAAATTCCCAAAGATCTTTTAGAAAAATGCAAGAAAATGAGAACTGAACTCCTCGAAGAACTCGCTACCATTGATGAAAAAAATGAAGAATTCCTGATAAAAGTTCTCGAAAATCCAGATAGCCTGACCGAAGAAGAAATTCATGCTGCGCTTCGCAAAGGAGTTGTGGAAAACAAAATCAATCCGGTTCTTTGCGGAACTGCCTTTAAAAATAAAGGGATCCAGCCTCTTTTGGATGGAGTGGTTCATTGGATGCCATCACCCCTCGATAGGGGTGTCATTCAAGGAATGAATGTCGATACAGGTGAGCCCATTCAAATTCAGCCATCTGATACGAGCCCCTTGTCCGCTTTAGCTTTTAAAATTATGACAGATCCTTATGTCGGAAGGTTGACATTTGTACGCATCTATTCAGGAGTTTTAACAAAAGGTACAACGCTGATCAATACGACCAAAGGAAAAAGAGAGAGAATATCAAGGCTTCTTGAAATGCATGCCAATCAGAGAAAGGATCGCGATGAATTTTTTACGGGTGATATCGCAGCATGCATCGGATTGAAGGATACGAGCACGGGAGATACCCTCTGCAGCGAAAATAATCCTCTTCTTTTGGAAAAAATGGAATTTCCCGAACCAGTTATTTCAATGGCCATTGAGCCAAAATCTAAAGCAGACCGAGAAAAATTATCCATGGCTTTAAGTGCACTTTCCGAAGAAGACCCCACTTTTCGCGTATCGACAAATGAAGAAACGGGCCAAACCATCATTGCAGGAATGGGAGAGCTTCATCTTGAAATCATTCGAGATCGAATGTTTCGTGAGTTTTCCGTTGAAGCAAATGTAGGAAAACCTGAGGTTGCCTACAAAGAGACCATTACTATACCCGGAAAAACAGAAACAAAATATATCAAACAGTCTGGAGGCCGTGGACAATATGCTCACGTGGTCCTCGAAGTCGCACCGAATGAAAAAGGAAAAGGAAATGAAATTACCAGCAAGATTGTCGGAGGAGTCATTCCAAAGGAGTACATCCCTGCTGTCATAAAAGGAATAGAAGATGGACTGACAACTGGGGTATTGGCTGGATATAACTTAGTAGATGTCAAAGTTAAAATTGTATATGGCTCTTATCACGAAGTAGATTCTAGTGAAATGGCGTTTAAAATTTGCGGATCAATAGCTCTCAAAGAGGCGGCAAGACAATGTAAACCGACTCTTTTAGAGCCGATTATGAAAGTTGTAGTGACTACTCCTGATCAATTCGTTGGGGATGTCATTGGAGATATTAATCGACGAAGAGGGAAAATTCTCTCTCAAAATGTGATTAAAGGAGCCATTGAAGTTGAAGCAGAAATTCCCTTAAGTGAGCTTTTTGGATATTCCACTCAACTTAGATCGATGACTTCAGGAAGAGGAACTTATACAATGGAACCTAGCCATTTTGAGCAGGTTCCTGTAAGAATTCAAGAAGATGTAATTTCAGGAAAAAGGTAAAAAAATGGCAAAGCAACCCAAACAAAAAATTCGAATACGATTAAAGGGATATGATCAGCGAGTCCTTGATCGCTCTACTGCAGATATTGTGGAAACAGCAAAAAGAACAGGAGCAAGGATTGCAGGGCCGATTCCCCTTCCAACAAGAAGAGAAATCTATACAGTTTTGCGATCTCCTAACATCGATCGCAAGTCACGTGAACAGTTTGAGATTCGAACATACATTCGCCTTCTCGATATTTTAAGTCCAACTCCTGACACGATTGACAAACTCAAGGTTCTTCCTGTTGCTGCTGGCGTAGATATCAAAATTAAAGCCTAAGAACCTATCATCTTTTTCAAAAGTTCTAATTGATTCTGTGCCTTCTTTTTAGCCTTATTCGAAATTTGAATAATAAGCTCACTAAATAATTTACAAAGCTGTTTAAATTCTTTTTTTAGTTCAGAGCCCACTTCGGAACTATCTAGAGAAGCAAAACTCCGCTCTAAACTTTGAGCAATTTTATGGATTTTTTCCTGAGGTACTTCCTCTATTTTTTCTATAGCAACTTTTAAATCTTTTAAAAAACGGATTAGATCCCTCTTCTCAACTGGAAAAGAAATCGGTCTAATTTCCATAAGTTCTTCCGAAAAAAGATCGAATTTTTCATGAAAGAGTTCAGTGGGCTTTTTAGAATAAAAAGGCCCCTTTTTCTTTGGCAATGGATCAATGGGGTTTACAGAGTCCATATCTTAACCTGAGTTCGGAATTCAGATTCCTAAGGGTATGTTGGATAATTTGGATCCTCTTGATACAAGAGGTCATAAGCAGGTCTTTTTTCTCTTGTCATTCTTTTTGAGACAACTCTGCCATTTTGAATTTTAAAAAAATAATGATTTTCTGAAACAAGCTCTTCTCCCATAGTGAACCGTTCGATATACTCATACTCTTGCCCACCTCCTCTTAAATTATGGATTGCATAAGGTTGCCCAAGCTCAGCAACCAACTCATTTTCTGAAGTCTGCAAAGTAACGCTGTTGTAGTTTTCTTTTGTAATTGCATTTGTTCTAGAAAAACAACCCAAGAGAGAAAAAAAACAGAGAAAAAAACAAAGAAGCTTTTTCATACATTCTTTTGGGGCCAAATTTTTCCACTTATCACTGTGCGAAATTGATCGGCAGTTGAATATTCCGCTCTCATTAGATAACTATCATCCTTTTGCCTCTCATAAAATTCAAACCCTTCAAATCCAAGATTGGCTATGCGAAATTCCCAAGCAATGACTTTTTCATTGATAATTCCCTTTCCCGTTACCTTTCCTAAAGCAACATTTTCAAGTTCAATTCCAAATTGATTATTCGAAATCTCAAAAAAAGAAAATTGATTGTGCATGATTTCTGAAAGTCCTTTAATTTGAATTTCCTGCACGCATTCAATGAAGCCTTGGGAATTGCAAAGCGAAGCATCCCATTTGGTAATGAAGTTCAATTCATCTTCAAACATATTTAACTGAATTTTACCTTCTCCTATCCAAGTAGTCGGCGTTAAAATGAATGAATGTTCCATAATGAATGTCCCATTAAAAGGTAAACCTTCTTGTATAAATGCTCTGTAAAATTCCGAGGGCTGTCATCGTAGCTAAAACAGAAGATCCTCCATAAGAAATTAAAATCAAAGGCACCCCCGTGATAGGTAAAAAACCGATCATCATACCCAAATTAATCAGGATATGCACTGCTAAGTAGACCGTAATGCCAGCCGACAGGAGGCAACCAAAACGATCTCTAGCTATGGTTGTTACCTGAAACCCACAATAGACTAAAGCAAAAAAAATGCCGAGTAATAAAATTATTCCTAATAAACCAAATTCTTCTGCAAAGGCAGGAAAAACAGAATCTGTATGAGCTGCAGGAAGCCACTGCTTTCCTGTAAATTCGCTTTTTCTCCACCCTTCCCCGGTTAATCCCCCCAAAGCAATTGCCGTCTGTGCTGCTTTTTGATGATAGGTATCGGGATTTAACCTCTCATATTGATAATCTTTTATGATTTTTGTAATATACGGCCGCAATGTCTCATGAGAAAGAAATCCTAAAAAAATTGAACTGGAAAAGATGAGTCCAGCAACAGCTGTACCCGTCATAGTTAAAACAATTGCCTTTTTAATTCCCCCCAAATAAAACATGACCAAAGCAACGGGAAAAAGGACTAAAGCTGTTCCTAAATCTGGCTGTTTCAAGATTAGAAAAAAAGGAATGAGAAAAATCAATATCCCCTGTAGAGCAGCAATGGGATATTTTGCTCGATTTCCCTTATATTCTAAAAACCAGCTAAGGGTCATGACTAAAACTAATTTCGCATACTCGGAAGGTTGAAAAGTAAAGCCCAAAATCCGATACCAGCGATGGACATTTTGAATGGAGGGAACAAAAAAAAGACCGATCAAAATGAGGAGAATTGCAATATAGAAAAACCAGGTCCATTCTCGTAATTTTCGATAATCCAATCCCGCAAAGAAGAAATAGATCACCCAACCTATAACAAACCATTGCAGTTGATTTTTTACATAGGAGGTAAAGAAAATATCATTTTCAATTTCATGTTGATCTGCTGTCGTGGAAGAAATAACTAGAAGACTGATTGCCATCAAAGCAGAGATGATCAAAATAAATCTAAAATCTATCCTCTTTAAAAATTGATGGTTCCACATGATATAATATATATCCTATTTTAAGGACAAAATGTGAAAATTTTTCACTTTAAAAAAATCGATTCCACAAATACCTGGGCAAAACAAAACCGCAATCAATTAGATTGGGAAGGATTTTCTTGCATCTGGGCAGATGAACAGACAAAAGGAAAAGGAAGGTTGGGCAGGGTATGGCTTTCTCCAAAGGGAAATCTCTATTTTTCCATTTTTTTTACCATTCCAAATAGCACAGCAATAAAACTCTCTATCTTGCCATTTTTTAGCGAACTTGCTTCAAAATCTTGCGAAAAATTACTTCAAAAGTATGGATTTACTCCTCAAATCAAAAAGCCCAATGATCTTCTCATTAAAGAAAAAAAAGTAGCTGGCGTTTTGACAGAAACTTGGGAAGAAAAAGAGAAAATTGCAGTTGTCATTGGAATTGGCCTTAATGTAAATACAGAAAAAGAATTTTTACAGCTAATTGATCAGCCGGCAACTTCACTTAAAGAAGAAAGTGGCAAAGAATGGGATATTAAAAAAATCTTATTCGAAATCCTTGAGATTTTACAAAAAGATATAGTTAGTTTTCTAGATGCTGCAAAGTACTAATATCGGGGATTACTTCTAAATCGGGCGATATTTTTGCTCGAAGGATTTGTTGAATTGCATTAAGCGTAGCCCCAGTTGCTGAATAGCATGTTGTGCAACTTCCATGATATTTGATGATCACCTCTCGACCATGTACAAGATTGATCACTTCTACTCCCCCTGCATCGAGTTCAATATACGGCTGAATCTCCTTTTCAATGCACTCTTGAATGAGGGCGATTTTTTCTTCTTGAGAAAGACGGCCCCAACTAGGGTGTGTCTGCCCTTGCATCTCCTTTTCATTTGAAAGTGGTGATGAAAATTCTTGGACAGGAAAATCCTTACATTTCGCTGCTGCATCATCAACTGCTTCTAACACAAGATTGAGGTGTGGACCTGCTTCTTCAGGAATTGCAGGAAAATTTCCCTGTTTATCTCGCAGTGAATGTTCGATGATCTCTGCAGAAATTCTCCCCGCTTGAAGGACAGTTTTGCGGATCACAAGTTCGCATACCATGTCTGCAATGCCAATCAAAACAGAATTGCCCAAGACTTGAAATTTTGCATCGGCAACCACTCCATCTGTCTTATCAACCAACCAATATAAGGCAATTTTATTTCCCTCTTCCAAGCTTCCTGCTTCTCCAACGATGACCTCCATATCATGCTTCCTTGCCTCTTTTTTTGAAAAAAAACCGCAGTATTGTGGATTTAGAATTCGATTTTTAAGTTTATTCATAGATCCATTGAATAAGTTCTTAACTTTTTTACATTTTTCATGATTATTTCTAAAACTCTTTCCACATCTTCTTCTGTGATCTCATGAGAAAAATCAAATCTCACTGCACCATGAGAAAGTGGTTTTTCTACTCCCAAGTTTTGCAAAACTTGGCTTAAATTGTTTAAAGAAGCAAAAATCTGCTCATGGGCAAGATGAAAAAGCAGAGATTCGCCATTGATTCCAGCAAAAGCTACCACGGAAATATTGGGTAGCCTTGGGCTCTCTTTAAAAAAAACAAAGCTGCCTTGAATATTCTTTTCAATTTCTATTTCAAATTGATTTCTCAACCTAGCTGTTTCCAAACAAAAATGGTCAAATTTGGTTTCTAAATATTGCAATGCACCATTTATTTCCTTGAGATCTGTGAAAGAATATTTTTTCTGAATAGGGGGTTTAAATTCACTATTGAAAGAAATGAATCCGGTCTTTTCTTTTACACCAAAACTGAAAAAATTGGGCGAAAAGGAAAGATTTTTTAAATCGATTTTTCCCAACGCACTAGTAACGTCAATGTGGATTTTAATTTCATGTTCTGCACAAATTTCTGCCAAACCTTCCATGGGTTGAATGACTCCTGTCAATGGATGGGCTAACGATATGGAAAGTAAACTGACCCTAGCCTTAAGATTTTCAAGAAAGATCTCCTTTGTCAGTTGTCCAGCAGAATTGACAGGAAGCAGCTTATTCACTAGACCAAGCGGTGATAAATATTGAGCTGATTCAGAAAAAGCCACACTTTCTATCACTGTTGAAAAGATGTAGTTTCTCCCTGTTTCTCTGATAAAACCCATGTAATGGCCAAAAAGAATCTGAAACAGGTTTTCTTGATGGCTAGGGGTGAGGTAGAGATGGGGCTCTTTTTCTAATCCAAAAAAATTTTTAATAGATAAAAGATGGGGATCGGCTTCTTCTTTAGAGAAAGTATTTGGATATTCCTCTAAATAAATTTTTTTCATTATGTTTGTTTTATTAATTTTCCTTCACGATACTGATAGATCACAGGCAGGCCTGTTGGAAGTTCAAATTTAATTATCTCCTCTTTGGACATTCCATCTAATTTCATCATGATCGCTCTCAAAGAATTTCCATGTGCAGAAACAAACACATTTTTTCCTTTTTTTAGATAAGGCATAATCTTTTTTTCAAAATAGGGAATAGCTCTTTTTGCTGTATCTTTTAAGCTCTCTCCATTGGGAGGGGCTACATCAAAACTCCTTCTCCAAATTCTCACCTGTTCCTCGCCAAATTTATCCATCATCTCTCTTTTATTCAATCCTTGTAGCCTTCCATACATCCGTTCATTGAGTTGCCAGGCTGAAGTAACAGGTATGCATTTTGCTCGTGTCTTGGAATCGTAAACTTTAGCCCATTTGTCCAGCTTTCCCTCCCCTGGGTGGAGCACAACAGGAATCCTTCCTCCTCGATGGCGACTCATGACAAGCATGGCCGTTAAATTAGACCGTATTAGAGAAGAGATAAAAATCACATCAATGGGAATATCAGCAATTTTATCTCCTGCTGCAAATGCTTCTTGAATTCCCTCGGTACTGAGAGGGATATCCACCCACCCTGTAAAAAGATTTTCTTTATTCCACTGAGATTGCCCATGGCGAAGCAAGATTAAAAGAGGGTGTTTCATTTACTGTCTCCAAAAAAATTCTTAACAAAAAAACTTATCAATTCGTTTAAGTATATGGCTAAAAATGGTAAAATTCCATGAAAAATGGAAAAACAACGCCTTAGTAAAATTTTAGCTGCAGCTGGAGTTGCCTCCAGAAGAGGCTCTGAACTTCTGATTTTTTCTGGAAAGGTCACAGTCAATGGAAAACTCTGTCTCGTACCACAAACCCTTGTCAATATCCAAGTAGATGAAATTCGATTTGAAGATCGAATTATCTCCTCTGTGGAAAAAAAAGTATCCTACGTTTTAAACAAGCCAGTTGGTTACATATGTACAAATACTAGAAATCCTGGGAAAAAAATTGTTCTCGATCTTTTTGAATCTAGAAAAGAGCGGCTTTTTACTGTGGGAAGATTGGACCGCGATACTTCAGGTCTTTTAATTGTCACCAATGATGGCCTTTTTGCCCACAAATTAATTCACCCTTCTTCTAATATTGTTAAAGAATATTTAGTAAAGACAAATGAAGAAATCTCGCATGATCATCTCTCGATGATTAGCAAGGGAGCCTTAGTAGAAGGCAAGTGGGTAAAACCTGTGAAGGTGCATAAAGTAAGAAGAGGAACTCTAAAAATATCTGTTCAAGAAGGCCGCAAAAGAGAAGTTCGCATTTTTATAGAGCAAACAGGAGTAAAAATTCTTTCGCTTTGTCGAATTCGCATTGGAGGATTACATCTGGGTTCATTAAAAGAAGGAGTGTGGAGAAAAATGACAGAAAAGGATAAACAAAACCTATTATGTTAACCATAGCTAGATTATTTGGAAAATCTCCTTTTGCCCCTCTGCAAACCCACATGAACAAAGTTGCAAGTTGCGTTGAAAAATTGATTAAAATTTTCGAATGTTTGACTAAACAAGAACAAGATAAAATCCAGAGGCTGGTAACTGATTTGTCCGGTTTGGAACATGAAGCAGATTTAACAAAAAATGACATTCGCAACCATTTGCCAAAAAGCATCTTTCTTCCTATAGATCGCACCCATTTTTTAGAAATTCTCTCCACACAAGACTCTATTGCAGACCAGGCTGAAGCCATTGGAATTCTTTTGACTTTGCGAAACCTTGGAGAATATCAGGATCTTTTCATAGACCTTTCTACATTTTTCATAAAATGTTGCGAAGTGTTTTGGTCTGCTAAGAGAATCATTGAGGAAATTGATGAACTTTTAGAATCATCTTTTGGAGGAATTGAAGCAGAAAAGGTAAAAGCCATGGTAGAAGAAACTGCATTTAAAGAACATGAGGCAACACTCATGCAAAGGGATCTCTTAAAAAAATTTTTCACACAATATGATTCCATTTCCGCAGGATCGATGTTCCTTCTATTAAAAATGGTTGATGCGATCGCAGATATGGCCAAACTTTCAGAAAAGTTAGCGAATCGAATTCGCATGGTATTAGAGGTGAAATAACTAACTCATCTTATGCGCAAAAAGAGGAATGAAAAAATGAGAGATTTCGAAAGATTCATTTATTCGCCCTCCTTTTGTGCGTAAGGTGAGTAACTAACATAAATCGATGGAAGCAGCCCTTACCTTAAAAATCCTCGTCATCCTGACAGGGTTCTATATGGCTTGGAATATTGGGGCAAACGACGTTTCTAACGCTATGGGAACGTCGGTTGGTTCTGGAGCCCTTACTTTAAAAAAAGCTGTAATTTTTGCTGCAATTTTAGAATTTTGTGGAGCCTATTTTGTTGGAGCAAATGTCTCTCAAACATTGCAAAGTGGACTCATCCGAACGGAAATTTTTGCTTTAGATCCAATCAATCTCAGCATAGGAATGTGCGCCGCACTCCTAGGAACAGGAATATGGCTTCACGTCGCCTCTTTTCTTGGTCTTCCCGTCTCTACTACTCATGCAATTGTAGGTGCCATTCTCGGATTTGGCATACTGACCGGAGGAGGGGGAGCAATTCAATGGAAGGAGGTGGGAACCATTGCAATGAGCTGGATTGTTTCTCCTCTTCTCAGTGGAATTGTCTCCTTTTTAATTTTCACTGTCGTACAGCAAAAGATCCTCTATGCTTTAAACCCTCTTGATATGACAAAAAAATTTTTTCCTTTTCTTTCCTTTTTAACTTTAGGAACATTTACACTCAGCCTGGTTTTTGGCGGTCTTAAACATCTCCATATTTCTTTTACTGCTGCGCAGGCCGTTTCGATTTCTATTATCGTAGGATCATTAGGAGCTTTCATCGGATTTATCATGATAAAAAAAATCTCTAAAATAAGCGATTATCCCTTTCCCCCATCCAAAATTGTTCCTCAAACTGTTGTCAGCCTTGAAAAAGCAATGAAACACCTACAGAGAATTCAAGTAAATTCAACAGAAGAAACTCATGAAAAAGTGGAAAGACTTTTAGAGGAAATGGAAAACTTGTCCCACTCCATGCGCAAAGAAACCAGTTTTTCAGAGAGAAGCTCTGAATATCGAATTGTGGAAAAATGGTTTGCCTATTTGCAGATCGTCAGCGCTTGTTTTGTCGCTTTTGCCCATGGAGCAAATGATGTGGCCAACGCAATTGGCCCAATTGCAGCTGTGCTCGATACATATAAAAATGGAGTTTTTTCCGGACATGCACCTATCCCTTCCTGGCTTTTAATATTTGGAGGCATTGGAATTGTCATAGGGCTTGCAACATATGGCTGGCGCGTAATGGAGACAATTGGTCGCAAAATTACTGAACTTACTCCAACGCGTGGATATTGTGCGGAATTCAGCGCCGCAATTGTCATTTTAATTGCATCCAAATTTGGACTTCCAATTTCTACTACTCACTGTTTAGTTGGAGCAGTCTTAGGAGTTGGGTTAGCAAGGGGCTTCCGCGCATTAAATTTAAATATGTTAAAGGATATCGGCTTGTCCTGGATTATTACGATTCCCGCAAGTGCACTTGTATCTGGAATTTTTTACTATCTACTAAAATTTCTCTTTAGCCTATGAACCTATCCCGAAATTCAAAAAACCTGCTTTTTGTCCCTTTTTCCCCATATTTTAAAATCATTGCTTGGCTTAACTTTTCAAGTATGTCCTACGCAATGATTTTAAAATCTGTGGAAAAATTTATCAAAAATCAAATTTTCTTAATTTCGGGATAGGTTC
>JAKEHU010000034.1 GCA_022614855.1 Chlamydiota bacterium | reverse complement strand
TTCGCAGGACATACTTAAATTAAGTAGGCCAAGAAATGGCTTTAAGATATGGGAAAAAAGGCACAAAAAGCAGTTTTTTGAATTATCGGATAGGTTCATATTTAAACAAAAAAAATTCATCAAAAATCAAATTTTCTGAACTTCGGGACAGGTTCATCGCTTTCTGTAGAAAAATTCACAGTGATCATCTATAGTTTTTTTATGTCGAATTATTATGAGCAGTTTTCTTATTTAGCAAAATTATGTCGCATTGAACTTGCCAAAGAAGACCAGGAAAAATTACAAAATCAATTTGCACAGATTCTTTCTTATATTGATCAGCTCAAAGAGCTCGATACGGAACGGGTAAAAGCTTACAGAGGTGTAATCGATACAGTTTCTTCTACCACGCGAGAAGATGTTGCCCAAGAGATTCTTCCAAGAGAAGCCTTTTTAGAAAATGCCCCTGATCATGTAGGAGGGATGATTCGCATTCCCCCCGTCATAAAATTTGATTAGAGGTATTCATGTACCCTACTTCCGCCAAATCTCTAACAGCCTCTTTTCGATCTGGCGACCTCTCTGCTGAAGAGATCATCAAACACACTTTGCATCGGATGGAAAAATTTAATCCTATTTTGGGAGCCTTTTTATCCATCTATTCTGAAAAGGCCTTAAGAAAAGCACGAGAATTGGATAAAAAGAAAAAAAAGAAAAATTCATTTGGGAAATTAGCTGCAATTCCCATAGCGATAAAAGATCTCATTCACGTGCAAAATGAAATCACAACTTGTGGATCGCAATTTCTCACAAATTATAAGGCCCCTTTTAACGCAACAGTCATCGATCTACTAGAAAAAGAAGATGCTATTATCATTGGGAAAACAAATTTAGATGAATTTGGCATGGGATCTACCGGAGAACATTCCTCTTTTTTCCCTACAAAAAATCCGTGGAATCTGACCTGTTCCCCTGGAGGATCTTCTAGTGGATCCGCCGCTGCAGTAAGTGCACGGCTCTGTCCTTTGGCTCTAGGAACTGATACTGGGGGATCAATTAGACTTCCAGCAGCATTTTGTGCCATTTCCGGATTTAAGCCCACTTATGGAAGAGTTTCCAGATATGGCATGGTTGCATATGCCTCCTCTTTAGACCAGATCGGACCGTTTGGCACAAGTGTGGAAGATATTGCCCTCATCATGGATGTGATCGGACAGCCTTGCGCTAAAGATGCCACCAGTATCAAAACACCTCCTCCTTCTTTTTCCCTCACGCAAAATCTATCAGGAAAAACGATAGGCGTTCCTTGGAAATTTTTAGAATCTCTCCCTAAAGAAATAAAGGAAAATTTTACCCACTCCATTGATCTTTTCAAAAAGATGCATCTAAATGTCATTGAAATTGACCTCGATCTTTTAAAATATTCCATTGCCGCCTATTACATTCTAGCAACTGCAGAAGCTTCTACAAATTTGGCTCGATTTGACGGAATTCGATATGGAAATCGATCAAAACGGGCAGAAAATTTAGATCAGATCTATGACTATTCAAGACAAGAGGGGTTTGGAATAGAAGTAAAACACAGAATCCTGCTCGGCACCTTTGTCTTATCTGCTGGCCATCTAGAATCCTACTACCAGAAAGCGCAAAAGACCCGCTCTCTCATTATCGATCAATTTAGGAAGTCATTCACCAAATGCGATATCATTGCGCTACCCTGCTCACCCAATGTCCCTCCTCCTCTCGGAAACAACAAAAGTCCTCTCGAGGAATACCTGCAAGATTTATATACGGTGAGCTCCAACTTGGCTGGCCTTCCTACCATCAGCATCCCTTGTGGTTTCAACCATGAAAAAAAACCTCTAGGAATGCAATTGATCGGCCCATATGCTCAAGATATTTCCGTACTCAATTTTGCTCATGCATTCCAAAAAATGACAAAATTTCACTTAGAAGTTCCCAAGAATTTTGAAGTAGGAATGCCAATATGAGCGAGCTTCTCTATGAAAATTGGAAACCCGTCATCGGCCTTGAAATTCATGTTCAATTGAATACAAAATCCAAACTCTTTAGTTCTGCTCCCAACCATTTTGGCGATGAACCAAACACAAATATCGGCGTTGTAGATACAGGTCAGCCTGGAACTCTACCAGTATTGAACAAAGAAGCGGTAAAAAAAGCTCTGCAATTTGGCCTTGCTGTCAATGGCACCATTTCAAGAAAAAGCTACTTTGATCGAAAATCCTATTTCTATCCAGACAGTCCTCGCAACTTCCAAATTACTCAATTCTATCAGCCCATCATCACAGGCGGTACTCTCACCTGCGATGTAGCAGGCCAGACAAAACATTTTGCTATCCATCATACACACCTAGAAGATGATTCAGGGATGCTCAAACATTTCACCTCTTTTGCCGGAATTGATTATAATCGGGCAGGAATCCCTCTCATTGAAATTGTCTCAGAGCCTTGTATGCACTCCCCTAAAGATGCATCAGCTTATGCGATGGGAATTAAGGCAATCATGCAATACCTCGACGCCTCTGATTGCAATATGGAAGAGGGATCTCTTCGCATCGATGTCAATGTTTCCATAAAAACGAAAGATGACAAAACTCTTAGGCCAAAAGTAGAAGTGAAGAATTTGAACTCTTTTCACTACATGGAACTGGCAATTGAAGCGGAAATTCGCCGACAAATTCAGGCTTATTCGCGAAATCCCCATCAAGATCACAAAATTGCCATCAATGCCGGTACATACCGGTTCGATGTAGAGAGAAAAGAGACAATTCTCATGCGAAAAAAAGAGGAAGCGCAAGATTATCGCTACTTTCCAGAGCCTGATTTACCCCCATTGATTTTAACAGATGAATACATCGAAGAAATACGCACTTCTCTTCCAGAGCTTCCCCATGAGCGATATCAAAGATATATCGCAGATTTACACCTCTCTCCCGATTCTAGCTCGATTCTAGTCAATGATAAATTTACTTCAGATTTTTTTGAGGAAGGAGTAAAAATTTGTAAAAATCCCACTGCTCTCTGCAATTGGATCATTGTCGAATTCACCGGAAGATTAAAAGAAAAGGGAATTTCTTTAAAAGAATCCCAGATTAAAAGCAGCCACATTGCAAAACTTGTCAGAATGATCGATCAAGAAGTGATTACAGGGAAAATTGCAAAAATGGTTGCAGATGAGATGGTGGCAAACCCAGAAAAAGATAGCGAACTCATCGTCAAAGAAAATCCCAATTATCAACCCCTCCAAGATGCAAAGGAAATTGAAACCATTATCGAAGAGGTCCTCAAAGCCTTTCCCGATTCCGTTGCCGATTACAAATCGGGCAAAACAAAAGCTTTTGCCTATTTGATTGGCCAAGTGATGAAACAAACCCAAGGAAAAGCTTCACCGCAAATCGTCAACGATCTGCTCAGAAAAAAACTCGAATAAATTCAATAGACTTCTTTCGAAACTTAGCTTTACTCGAAAAAAATAATGGGGTTTCGAAAGAAGTCTAATAAAAAACCACAGAGATCACAGAGCACACAGAGAGCTTTAGGGTCTGGGATGAAAGGATTCAAAAGAATGAACCATGGTGCGCATACTGATGTGGGTATAGCGATCGGTCGTAGCAATATCAGAATGGCCCAATAGTTCCTGAATCAATCTTAAATCAGCTCCATTTTCCAAAAGATGGGTGGCAAAGCTATGGCGCAATGTATGCGGGGAGATGACCTTGTTAATTTTTGCCTGTTTTGCATAGAATTTGATTCGGTTCCATACGGTCATCCGATCGATTCGCTTTCCCTTTTTACTCAAGAATAGAGCTTTATTTTCCTCTTGTTCCTTTCGAAAAGATGAAAGATAGTGGTCTACAGCATCCACTGCCTTCTTAGCTATGGGAAGAACTCTCTCCTTTCCTCCCTTTCCATACACACGGATAAACTCATCATCGACATCTTGAATGTTTAAAGAACAAAGTTCAGAAACGCGGATTCCCGTTGCATATAACACTTCTAAAATTGCTCCGTCTCTGGCTCCAATGGGAGAATTTTTATTGGGAATAGAAAGAAGCAGATTCACTTCATTTAAAGAGAGCACCTCAGGAATGAGTTGCCACACTTTAGGCGTCTCTAAATGGCGAAAAATTTCTATATCTAAGTAGCCTTCTCTTTTTAAAAAACGGAAAAATACTTTGATTGCCATGAGAGCACGATAGATGGAACTGAATGAGAGAGATTTTTTTGAAACAGAGATAAAGTGAAAAAGATCCTCTTCCTTTATTTCTCTTAGATCAGCAATTCCCCTTTCTTGGAGTATTTTGAAAAAATGGTTAATATCGCGGCGATAAGAATCGATGGTATTTTTTGCCGCACCCTTTTCAGAAGCTAGATAAATGAGGAAATCATCAACTAGTTGTTTCACACTCTTAATAAGAGATTGTCCATGAACTTCGGTTTCGTCGCTTTTTTGGATTATTTTGGCCGCTTTTCAATCCAAATTCGCAGGGGCAATATCGACAAAAGTATATGGCCCCTGCAAATTGGAGTCGAAAATCGGCTCAAAAGAACCGAAAAATCGACGAAACCGAAGTTCATGGACAGTCTCTAAGAGCTTTTCTTTAAAAAATCTTGATTCTGAAAATATTGGTTCATGAAAGCATAGATTTCTTGTCTTTTCAATTCTTCAGCATAGTGTTCGTGAGCTTTTTCCATTTCTCTAATCCATGTTTCTCGATCTAATTCTTTACCTTCACTCTTTTTGATTTTATACCAGCTATATCCGTTTAACCCAAGCCAAATGGTACTCATGATCAACATTGAAATGAGTGGAACAATTCCAAATGTAGGTATTCCAAGAGCGAGTAGAGTAGCAGCTGTTGCGAGTGAAAGAATGCAGACAGCTGTAGTAAAAAGGATCATCTTTTTATCGGTGCTATTTGCTTTCGGATTCGCATAATCCTTTCTTAAACCATCTCCATCTAAGTAAAACTGGGATAATATAACAACTAGCGTTGAAACGATTGTGATGATTAAACCCACTGTTCCGCCAATGGTAAAAAACAGAGGAAAAAGAGCGATAGTCGAAATGACGAGAAGGATAATCACCCAGATATTTTTCTTAAATTCTGCTTTGAGATCTTGTTCAATTTGAGGAATGAGCTCTTCAATCTTTTCAGGGTAGTCAAGATGCTTTTTAAGAATCGCTACCATTTCGGGAGAAATCAAACGCGACATCTTTACCTCCTTTTTTAACCCCTTGTTTTTCACTCGAAGTTCTAAGCCGATTGCAATGAGATCTTCCTTTGAGATGGAATCAGTGATAAATTTAGCCACCTCTTTTTTACTTAAGCTTTTCTCTCCAAATTCCTTTGCTACCGATCTACAAAGTTGATTTAACTCTTCTTTAGCCTCTTTAATGAGCTCTTGATCAATTAAATCCCCTACCACTTTTTGTTCATCAACTTCAAGTTCATTGAATTTTTTCCCATATTTCTTGGTAGCTTTTTTATCCAAAAATTTCTGCACCAATTCTTCTCGATCTACCGTTAGTCTTTTCATCAAAAATCGACTCTTGTCTTTTATCTCTTTAATCGCATCCAATTTCGCTCTTAATTGACTATTGTGCACAGTTTGAATTCCTTTCATCACTGCCAAAATAAAATAAAAACATGAGAAAAATGCTAGACCAGCCTGTCCGAAAGCCGAGGTGATTCTTCCGATCAAACTAGTAGTTGGTAGGTGTTGAATAGAAGAGATGATCCCTAAAACCCGATTTGGTAGATAGGCACCGCCTCCTAATGCCAAACTTGTTCGAGTTGCTAAATTTACTTTGCTCAGAAGGACCCCTTTTGCATCTCCAATTTTTTTGGAAACAACTAGATTTTTATAGGCATCCTGCGCTTGAACTGCTCCAATGACAAAATTAATGGGAGTCGTGAGTCCCATGAGATTGTTCATCGCTTCAACTCCCGGTTGACTAGGAAGTGAGCCAGTTATAAGTCTCGTTAAATAAGATTCATCTGCTACTACGAATTGCGTATTAATGGCAATACTAGGAACAGTAGAACCCTCCAACAGCTTCCCTTGCACAAAAGAAGCCCAATTTGGGAGAGGAGCTTCATTGCGAATGTAAGTTCCTTCTAATAAGTGGCTTAGTATATTTTTATCAATAATAGTCATAAAATCTGACACTAGTTATTAAATGTTCCAATAATTCAATTAAATTATATCAATTTTAAATATTTTGTAAAAGAATATAAATGAAATCGATTATTAAATAAATAAATGATATTATATAATCCATTTATTATAAGTGACTTATGTAGAATTATTAATAATTCATTAATTTTTTGTTTGAGAATTATTAACTACTTGTACTATAATTTAACTATAAAAAGCAAAAACTTAATAAGTAATAAAAGGAGTAAAAAATGCCTACAAGAGTAACAAGAAAGACGGACTCAATAACAACAATTGATAGCCTTCCTCAACCAGTAAAAAGAGATACAGGCCGTGTACGGATTCGCTTCCAGAAGGTATCTAGTAAAAATCCGATTTTTTCCGACACACTTGATGCGATATCCAATGTAATAACCAAACCACTAGGTTATAAGGTAAAAGAATACTATAATCAGGATGGCGAAAAAGAAGTAAAAACAATAACCTCTTTACAAAAAAAGGCCGGAAAACATGCTGGAACACCTCTAGAAAAATTCCTCAATGTAGAAGATGGAATTGACCGCATATCAGCAAAAGTAGCTGAGCTCGTAGACAGAGTTGTCAACGCTGGAGGCTTCTTTGGAGTCCCAGGTCGCGTTTTAGCGCTGACCCTTGCAACAATTGCAAGAGTGGTTACCTTCGTTGCCCTCAATGCTATTTTATTTGCAGCAGCATCCGCCGCCGCAGGAGTCATAGTAAGTCTTCTCACTGCTACAGCTGCATCAATCATTGTTCTAACAACTGTTCTAACAGTTACAGCTGAGATTACCACTCCGCTCTGGGCACCTTTTGCAGCCGTGATGGTCTTTAAACTCTATAAACAAGTTCAAGAATTGGAAAAACGTCTTGATGGCCAACCAATACAAGATAAGAATCCTCGAGTCATCGAATCAAAAGTTGACAAATTTGCCCTTGATACTACTCTCATTATAGATGAGGGTAGTGACGATGAAGAGATCGAGGAAGCTCCACTTCATCGCAAGTCCGCGAAAGACAATAAAAACGATGTCAAAAATGATGAGGGCGGTATGGTAGAAGAACCCATTCCTAGTCCGCAATTTGATGGCGTTGATAAAGATGAAATAAAAGTAAAAGATCCCGTTAAAACTATTGTGGAAATAGCAAAAACAGAAGACAAAAAAAATCAATAACCCAAAATCGCATGAGAGATTTCTCTCCTCCTTCTCTCATGCGGTCTTTATTCATAAGTGAGAAAAAACTATGGAAAATAAAGAACTTAATAACAAAGTCGCTAATTTAGAAAGCAAGTTGGATTTAGTCGAATCTGAACTCAGCTATCTAAATAAAATCCTTGTCGAATGTGGATTTCCTGAGGGAATTCAAACATTAAAACAGACAGTGGAAGATCTCTTATCTCAAGAAGTAGAAGGACTTTCCGAAAAATTCAAAACCTTTGAATTTTAAAACTTCTTTTTCCTAATTCAAAAAAATTTTTATTTTTTTCTCTGTCTCCTCTGTCAGCTCTGTGGTAAATTAAAATCGCAATCTATACCATTATTTTTCTAGTTTGTTATAATCCTCTTATGGCAAAGCTTATTTTTGAAAATCTTAAAGAAGAAAGGGATATAGAGGATGGCAAACCCATTGCGGAAATTTGCGAAGAAGTTGGGATTCCTTTTGCTTGTACAGAAGGGGTCTGTGGGACTTGTGTCATTGAAGTAGTTGAGGGGCTGGAAAATCTCTCTCCATTTACTGAAGAAGAAAAAGATTTTTTAGGCGAGCAAGATAAAGAAAGGCTTGCCTGCCAATGCAAGATTCAATCAGGACGTGTGAAGGTTAATTTTTAGGAGGAAAAAATGGCAAAGGTAAATAACAAACAAAAACAGATCAGTCGAGAAATGACCATTGAAGAGATTTTTTCGCTATTTCCTCAAAAGGCGCAAAAATTGGCTCAGGAAATTACCGATGCCGGACTCCATTGTGTTGGCTGCCAAGCTTCTACTTGGGAAACCTTAGAAGCAGGCATGCTTGGCCATGGCTTCTCAGACAAAGAAGTCGACCAACTTGTAGAAAAATTGAATGAGCTTCTCTTGGAAGAGGCAAATGCGAATGCAATTCATTTGACGAAACGAGCGGCTGAAAAATATAAACAAATTTTAAAAGAAGAGGGAAAAGAGGGATGGGGTTTACGGTTTGGCGACCAGGCAGCTGGATGTAGCGGTTTTGAATATGTCTTGGATTACTCCAAAGAAGCAAAAAAAGATGATCGCATTTTTACTTCACAGGGCATTGAAATTCATGTAAATGAAAAAGTGGTTTCAAGACTCGTTGGATCAGAGATTGATTATACTGATAGCCTAAAAAACCCCGGTTTTAAAATTTCCAACCCAAACGTAAAAGGTTCTTGCGGCTGCGGCAAATCCCAAAACTATTAAAGGCTAAAGTATAAAGGCTAAAAGCTAAATTAGGAGAGTATTTTCCTCTTTCTTTTTTTCAACCTTTAGCCTTTCCCTTTTAGCCTTTATGAATGGCTCTTTTGTGGGCTGCAAGACATGCCTCTTTTATTGCTTCAGATAAAGTTGGATGAGCGTGAAATGCTGAAGCAAGTTCTAAGAGTTTTATTCTATTTTGCATGGCGATGACTGCCTCTGAAATGAGTTCTGATGCATGTGCAGAAATGATATGCACTCCTAGAATTCTATCGCTATTTGCATCTCCAATTACCTTGACAAATCCCTCCAATTCACCTGTACATTTTGCTCTTGAATTAATAGAAAAAGGGAAAGATCCTACTTTCAAGGAAAGACCCATCTGCTTTGCCTCCGCTTCTGTGAGCCCCACCGTTGCAACTTCTGGGCTAGTGTAAATCACATTGGGAACAGTGGTGTAATCTATTTGCGGATAATAGCCGCTGATCAACTCAGCGACCGCGATTCCCTCTTCTTGGGCTTTGTGGGCAAGCATCGGTCCATCGATAATGTCACCTATCGCATAAATAGAAGGTACAACTGTCTGAAAGCGGCCATTGATGGGAATAAACCCTTTTTCATTTGTTTTGATTCCCACCTGTTCAAGTCCTAGATCTTTCGTATAGGGTTTTCTTCCTATGGAAACTAAAACAACATCTGCTTCCAATTCAACATGGTTATCCCCTTTTTCTACTTGTAGCTTTATTTTGTTTGATTCTTTTTTTGCAGAGACCACCTTAGAAGAGAGATGAAAACTCATCCCCTGCTTTTCTAAAAGTTTCTTGAGTTCTGCAGTGATCGATTCATCCATGACACTGCAAATTCGTTCGAGAAATTCGATAAATACCACTTCTGCACCAAGCCGCTTGTACACTGAACCAAGCTCCACTCCAATGATACCTGCACCTATGACAACCATTTTCTTTGGTACTTTTTCTAAAGAAAGGGCACCGGTTGAAGAAACGATCTGCTTTTCATCAAAGGGGAGAAAGGGAAGCTCTATCGACTGCGACCCTGTCGCTAAAATGATGCTTTTACTTTCTAATTCGATTTTTTCTTTTCCTTTTACTTCTATTTTATTAGGAGAGATTAAACTTGCATGTCCTTGAAAAGAAGAAATGTGATTCTTTTTGAAAAGAAAGGCAATTCCTTCATTAAAGTCCTTTACAATTTGCTTTTTTCTCTCCATCATTTGCAAAAAATCAACACGAAAATTTTCTACGATAATTCCCAATTCTTTTGCTTTTGAGAGGCTGGCAAATTGTTCAGTAGAATGGAGCAGAGCTTTAGAGGGAATGCAGCCGACATTTAAACAGGTACCGCCTAACACTGGATCTTTTTCCACACATGCAGTCTTTAGACCTAATTGTGCTGCCCGAATTGCAGCGACATATCCACCGGGTCCACTGCCAATCACGATTACGTCAAATTTTTCCACTCTCTATTCCTTATAAATCAGAAGCTTGGTTGGATCTTGTAAATAGTCTCTGACATGAACCAAAAATTGAACGGCTTCTTTTCCATCGATGATGCGATGGTCGTATGTAAGCGCTAAATACATCATGGGGCGGATAGCAATTTGATCATTGATGACAACAGCTCTTTTGACAATTGTATGTATGCCTAAGATTGCACTTTGGGGAGGGTTTAGAATGGGAGTGGATAATAGTGAACCGAAAACTCCTCCATTTGTAATGGTAAATGTTCCTCCTCGAAGAGCATCAATGGAAACGGAACCTTCTCGTGCTTTTTTTGCAAGATCGGCGACCTGTTTTTCAATTTCAGCAAAAGAAAGCTGGTCGCAATTTCGGATAACAGGGACGAAAACTCCTCTTTCTGTAGAAACGGCCATTCCAATGTCATATGTGTTAAATATGAGAATTTCATCGCCTTCGATAAAAGAATTCACTTCGGGAAATGCTTTTAATGCAGAAACTACAGCTTTGATAAAAAAGGAGCTAAAACCAAGTTTTACTCCATATTTTTTTTGAAAATTTTCCTGCTCTTTTGTTCTAATCTCTTGAATTGCCGACATATCGAGTTCATTGAAGGTAGTGAGCATTGCAGTTTCATTCTTTACCGATACCAATCTCTCTGCAATCGTCCTTCGCAAAGAACTCATTTTTTTTCTTGAAAAGATTTTTCCCCCTTCTTTTTTCTCAACTACTTCCTCTGGCCTTGCTCTAGGTTCCTTTAACTCTTCCACAAACTCTTTAGCAAATTTTCGAACGGATGGCTGCTCTTCTTTTTTCTTTTCTGCTTTATGAAGAGGCGCTACCTCTTTTGGCTTCTCTTTAGCCTTTTCCTCTTTTCTTTCCCCCTTTGCTTCTGTATCAACAAATCCGATTACTTGTCCCACTTTTACCACCTCTCCTTCTTTAATGTTTAAAGTGATTTTTCCCTCTGCAGGTGAATAGAGAAGTTGATTTACTTTTTCCGTTTCCACTTCTACTATTTCTTCATCTGTCTTGACAAAACTTCCACTTGGCTTAAGAATCGTGCCAATGGTTACTTCTGTAATAGACTCTCCAGATGTTGGAATTTTAATCTCAACTCTCATCCTCTCTCCTGAAAGAGCGCTTCTATAAATTCATCCTGCTGCCTTTTATGTAGAGCAAAAGAACCTGCAGCAGTTGCTGCAGATCTACCTCTCCCAATATAAACGAGCGGTATCTCTTTTAAAAGATTTTGCAAAATGGGACGAATATATTCCCAAGCCCCCATATTGCTGTGCTCCTCCTGTAGCCAGATGCACTGTTTGCAACTACTGTATTTCTTTACATATTCCAAAAACATCGTTTCATGAAAGGGGTATAATTGCTCTATTCGCAAGATGACCATATTGGAAGTCTTTCTTTTTTCTCTTTGTTCCAAAAGTTCATAAAAAATTTTTCCTGAACAAAGAACAAGCTTTGTCCGATTAGAGGGAGGAGAAGGATCATCTAAAATCTCTTCAAAACCTTTTGTGGAAAAATCATTGAGTGAACTTAAACAACGGGGATGTCTCAACAATACTTTTGGAGTAAATATGACTAAGGGTTTTCTCATCTTTTCTCTAAGACCCTGTCTTCTGATCAGGTGAAAAAGCTGAGCAGGAGTTGTGCAATTTGCAATGATCATATTTCCTTCTCCGCAAAGCTGCAAAAATCGTTCGATACGCGCAGAAGAGTGTTCAGGACCCTGTCCTTCATAGCCATGGGGAAGTAAAAGAGTGATATTTGTTGGATGGTTCCACTTTTGCTCCGACGTAGAAATATACTGATCTATTACCACTTGAGCACCATTTGCAAAATCCCCAAATTGAGCTTCCCAAAGTACAACAGATTTTTGATAGATCAAGCTATATCCAAATTCAAACCCTAAAACACCAAGCTCTGAAAGATGGGAATTAAAAATATCGCAAAGGGCTTGCCCTTCTCTTAGGTGGGAGAGAGGGAAATATCTTTCAGAACTGACTTGATCTACCCAAATTGCATGTCGATGAGAAAAAGTTCCTCTTCTGGAATCTTGGCCAGATAACCGAATATGGATCCCTTCATTGACAAGCGTTGCATAAGCTAAAAGTTCTCCTGTCGCCCAATCAATGACAACTCTACTGCTATCCCCTTCTAAAATTTTTTTCCTTTCATCTAGCATGTGGAGTATTTTTGGACTGATCTTCAACCGTTCAGGTACTGTAGAAAATTTGATGCCCAATTCTCTTAAGAGTTCAATTCTCACTTGCGTATTCAAAGGAGAAAAAAATGGAGATAAATCCTTTTTTGGCTGGTTGATCTCTTTTTTTTCTCCCTGTAGAGTCTTCCCCTTTTCTTTAGCCTCATTTAGAGAAGTTTTAAACTGCTCTTCAAACTCCTCGACACTTTTTTCATCCAAAATATTTTCCTGAATCAATCGATCTCGATAGATCTGGCGAATGGTCTTTTTTGATTTGATCAATTCGTATTCAACTGGCTGGGTAAAAGTGGGTTCATCACTTTCATTATGACCATATTTGCGATATCCATTGAGATCGATAAAAACATCACACCCAAATTGCTGTCTTAGCAAAAAGGCCAGCTTTGCAATTGCTTTGCATCCCTCCGGATCTTCGGCGTTTACATGAAAAACAGGAGAGCCAAATGTCTTTGCTATATCAGTACAATACCTTGTTGATCTTCCATCTTTGGGAAGAGTGGTAAAGCCAATTTGATTGTTGATGACGATATGCAAAGTGCCACAAGTTCCATATCCGTTTAGACGTTCCATTTGCATTGTTTCGTAAACAACTCCCTGCCCTGCTAAAGAGGCATCTCCATGAATGAGAATCGGCATGATCTCATTTCTTCGTTCTTTTGATTTTTTTAACTCCTGCATAGCTCTTGTGATGCCTTCAACAATGGGATCTACAGATTCAAGATGGCTTGCATTTGCTGAGAGAAAAACCTCTATTTCCCTGCCATTTTTAGCCAGGTATTTACCAGAAAACCCCTTGTGGTATTTCACGTCTCCTGTCGATTCAGAAAGATCTGGGGTATAATGATCTTCAAATTCATGAAAAATATAGGAATAAGATTTGCCCAAAATATTGGCTAAAACATTGAGTCTGCCTCTATGAGCCATCCCAATGACAATATCTGTCACCGATTGATCTGCTGCTCCAGCCAGAATTCCAGTGAGCATGGGGATCAACGTTTCCCCTCCTTCCAGAGAAAAACGCTTTTGCCCAACATATTTTGTGTGGATGAATGTTTCAAAAACCTCTGCTCGATTCAGCTCCTTTAAAACTTCGATCTTTTCCTCACTCCCTAATTGAAATTTCAACTCCGGCTCAATTTGCTCTTGGATCCATTTTTCCATTTCAGGAAAACCAAGCCCCATAAACTCATATCCAATTGCACTGCAATAAATTTGCCTTAGCACTTCAATGATCTCTTGTAAGGGGGCTTCTTTCTTTTTTAAAAGACTGCATGTTGGAAAGGATTGTGTTAAATCTTTCTCTTTTAGCCCAAAATTAGCCAGTTCTAATTCTTTTGGAAATGGCAGCTCAGAAACAGCTAAGGGATTGAATTTTGCGAAGAGATGTCCATAGGATCGGTATGCTGAAATGAGAGCATAAATTCTCAATTCTGGGCTTTCAAATTTTCCTTTCACAGGGAAAGCTTGCCCTAGTTCTAATCCTTCAAAAAATCCCCTCCAAGAACTGTCCACCTGCATGGGGTCGCTCTGCCATTCTATATATAACTTTTCTATGAGCTCAAGATTGGAAAATGAAGTGTAAGAAAAGCGATCTAACTTCATAAAACTACTTATGTTTAGGCTATACCATACTCTACAACTCTATGAAATAAATATTTTAAACTAGGCAGCAATGCATACTTCTTATATAAGTTTCGACAAAAAGGAAAAAATTTTTCTGTTTAAAAATCTTATTGAAATAAAAAAATTGCTTACTTAAATACCAATTTCAGGTGTTCTATGAATTTAAAAAGCGAAAGGTTAAAAAAACTAGAAAATGAACTACAAGATCTCCAGCAATGGATGAAACTCGGTCTTGTTCCTAAAAAGGATTTAGAAAAGCATCAAGAAGAAATGCGCGCCTTGGAAAAAAAGATCAAAGAGGAAAGAGAAAGACTTCGTTTCATAAAAGAAAGCGGAGAAATGGAAGAATATGTTCCTCCCAAAAGGCCGGTAAGACCAGCTTTTCAAGAGCCTAGTCTTCCCGATATGGAAATCGCAGATGAAAATTTAACTGATGCAGGCCTCGACATGGAGACAGAAACTTTTGAAGTGGAGACAACCAATACTGGAGAAGAAACGGCAGAAGAGACAGAAGAAGCACCAGCTTATACGGAAGAAGAACCCAGCGCAGCAGGCGAAGATGAAGATCCTTTTAGCGATCGCAATCGCTGGCGTCGAGGAGTATTGGAAGATCCTGATGCAGATCAATGGTGATCAGCCTTTATTTTCATATTCCTTTTTGTTCCAAAAAGTGTCCCTATTGCCATTTCTACGTAATTCCAAATGAACAAAACCTTAAAAATCTGTTTCTTCCCTCTCTTCAATTAGAATGGCAGCAAAAAAAGGATCTCCTCAAAAATCATACAATTGTCTCGATCTATTTCGGAGGTGGCACTCCCATCCTTCTTGGACCAGAGGCAATCGAAAAAATTTTAGATTGGATTCAAAGAGATGGCTCCATTTCCTCAAACTGTGAAATTACCATAGAAGCAAACCCAGAATCCGTAACGCTTCCTTTAATGCAAAAGCTAAAAATCATTGGAATCAATCGAGTTAGCATTGGAGTCCAATCCTTTCAAGATTCTCTACTTCAAGATTTGGGAAGAACACATAATTCTCAAGAAGCAAAAACCTCAATAGAAACCACTTTTTTCTCTGGAATTGAAAACATTTCTATCGATTTGATGTATGATCTTCCCAACCAATCCTTGACCGATTGGGAAACGACTTTGCATGCAATTGAAAACCTCCCCATTTCTCACCTCTCACTTTACAACTTAACCATTGAACCGAACACTCTATTTTTTAAAAAAAAGAAAGCGCTTACCCCTCTTCTTCCCAATGATCGCGACAGTTTACAAATGGTTCTTTTTGCAGAAACTTTTTTGGGAAGCAAAGATTTTTCTCGTTATGAAATTTCTGCTTTTGCAAAAAAAGGATTCCATAGCTGCCACAACACTGGATATTGGACAGGAAGGCCATTTTTGGGATTTGGCCCCTCTGCTTTTAGCTATTGGGAGAAAAAACGATTTTCAAACATATCCTCCATTCATCGCTATGCAGATCTTTTGTCTCATGGAAAAAATCCAATTGATTTTGAAGAGTGTCTTCCTTATCCAAATGATGTCCATGAACTTTTTGCTGTACAATTGCGACTCGTTTCAGGAGTCGATCTAGAGCAGTTTGAAAAGAAACATTTAAAATTACCGCTTGAAACAATGGAAAAACTATCGGATTTAATCATCAAAAGATGGATTGAAAAAGAAAACAGTGTTTATCGATTAACGAGAGAAGGCCGCCTATTTTACGATTCAGTGGCAGCAGAGATCATTTAGCTTGGAATAAAAAAACTGCCGGTCTCTTATGCAGATTCATTGAATCGATCTTCCATTTTTTCATTTCTTGGACCATGATTTCTTGGGATGGGCTTGTCAAATCACAAGCAATGCAAAATAGCGTATCTTTTTGAAGAATAGAGATACACTGCTCTAAAAGCGCATGATTTCTATAAGGTGCTTCAATGAAAATTTGAGTCATCTTTTCTTCTCTTGAGAGCTTTTCCATCATTATAAGCCGTTTTTTTAATTCTTCGTGTGTGCGAGGTAGATATCCCCAAAAGGAAAATGTCTGCCCATTCAACCCTGAGAGCATCAGAGCTAAAGTAATGGAACTCGTGCTGCAAAATCCTTCAACATTGATTCCTTTCTGTCTTGCCTTTGCAACAAAGCGAAAACCAGGGTCTGCTAGACATGGACAACCCGAGTCAGAAATAACTCCCCAAGTTTCCTCACCCATTTTCTTTATGAGATCTTCGATTTGCCCTTCAGCTGTATGTTCATTTAAAAGATGGATGGGAATATCTCGAAATGTTCGCCCCTGTAGAGAAAATCTCTTTAAAAAAAGGCGCCCCTGTTTTTCATCTTCTGCGACAAGCGCATTGATTTGTTGTAGGGCTTCTTCGACCTTTTTCGGGAAAAAAGAGAGGTCCTCAGATTTTGGATTGAGCAGATTCGGTAAAAGAATGAGTTTGGCCATGGTTCTTAAGTATACTAAAACAACTTGAAAACTCGGTTTTTGACTGTATCAGCATTGTCTCATATTTTTTGCCCATTTCTCGCGGTTTGTCTATGAACAATGCCGCACGTCATGGACAGAAAATCTGAGGTGCTTCTTTGTCAAATTCCCGAATTTTCAAGTTGTTTCAGTATAGCACAAAATCGAACAAAAAGAAGGTAAGGATCCACCTTTCCCTCTTTTACCTGGTATTCAAGATCAAAAAGGACTACAAGACCCTTCTTAAAAAAACTTTTTCCTTTATTTTGGGCTACTTGGCGATATTTTTGGGTATTTTTAGAGGAGAGCTGGGGAAAAGCTTGCTGAAGATCTTCCATGCCTCCTTCTAATAAACAGCACATTTTAAGCCCCATTTCAAGCTGATACCTCAAAAGACCTACAACCGCTAATACATCGGATAGTTCCAACTCTTGGAAAGAACTATTTTCTTCCCAGACGAGGTTTTGGGCGAGCTTTCCCAAGGAAAATTCCTTCCCTTCAGAGGTAATAGCCTGTACATCTTCGGGTTGAATTTCCCTTCTTTTTTCTCCCAGAAAAGAAAAAAGCTTAAGTAACTCTTGTTCAATGACATCCATATTTAGGGCTACCTTTTCAAAAAAAAGGTCCAAGGCCTCAGGAGAAAAACTCTTTTTGGCAGCTAAAGCCATAGTCAATATCTCGTCTTTCATCCTTTTTTGGCGATCCCATGGTTTTTCCAATGAAAAGTCTAGACAAACAAGCTCATTTTTCCATTGGCCTATTTCTGCCGAAGGGGTAAGGCCAAAGATGAGGATATTTCCCTCACTTTTCTCTACAAGCCACTTATTTATAAGGTTTTGCGCCTTTTCTTCCAACTTTTCTATCCCATCTACAACAGCAATTTGGACCGATGCGAAAAGAGACCTTATTTGGAGGTGAAACAGAGCTTCTTCGATTGAGCTACTCCACCTTACCTCTATAGAACTCTTATTAATTTCGATGATTTTTTTTATGGCTCTTTTTCGATCCACTTCTAAAGAAGAGATTACACCATAAAAGTTGGCTGAAGAGAGGCGCAGCTGGTTTTCAAATTGGTCAACTCTAAGAAATTTCATGAAAAACTTGTTATTTCAACCTTTTTACCAAGAAAATGAATTACTTTTGTAAGCAAATCTTAAGAAAACCTGTTCTATTATTAAGATTTCTTAATAATTCATTGATTTTTAATGGTTTATAAAAAATTTTATTTACTAATTAATATTTAAATACTATAATTTATTCGTAAACTAATAAAACAATAATAGAGTAATAAATATGACATTAAAATTAATAACAAACTATATAGAATCATTTAATCCAGAAATTTTAAAACTGGTCAAAGCCGACAGCATTAAAACAACCAGCGACCTTACCAACATTCTATGGGAAACTGACTATTCACTATTCAAATTTCTTCCCGATGCTATAGCAACCATTACTAACCCTGGAAAGATCGATCTATCAGCAAAGAACATTGCAAATATAGGTTTAACACTTGCCAAAACAACAGAGCGAGGAGCAACTCTTGTAAAATCTGTAGAAAAATTTATTCCGATAGCTATTCCTGTCATTACTCTCGAGCTTGCAATACACGGATCAAGACTCTTTATTTTTGGATCAGATTATCTGACTAGCATTTATAACTTATCACAAACAGAGAGTTCTATTACAAGCCAGGAAAACATGGTTCTCCACCTAAAAATGGCTGAATCTGCACTTGTTATCCTTGCCTCTCTTATCGAACTCGCATTTCTTGGTGAAATGACGATGGCAATAATCGCAGTTAAAATCGCTTTTGTCACAGGAAGCATCATTGCTGGAAAAGTTCGTCTGCTCATCGAAAAGAAACAGGTAGTTAATGATATTGCGAAAGAAACAACAAAAACTGCTGCTGTAATTGCTGCTACTGCTGCAGTTACTGAGGTTATAAATTCAGAAGGGTTATTTTCAAAAATTAAAGATGCGGTTTTTGGGAAATCAACTAAGAGTGAGGAAAAGTCAACCCCTGCTTTAATTGATGAACCTAAAAAAGTTGAAGAAGTTCTGGAATCCAGATCTTCAGTTAAAATTGAAGAAGAGAAAGAAGAAACCCCAACTTCTCCAGTGGAAGTAAAAGAAGATCCAGTATTTGAAGAAGTCTATGAAGAAAAGATAGAAATGTCAAATGTCTGGAATAATCCTATAGTGAAACCAAAACTTGAAAAAACGATCGAGATTGTAACTCAACAATTGGATAAACAGCCTTTGAGTCCAGAAAAAGAAGAGCAAGTGAAAAGAAGAATTTTGATGTTAGCAAGACATCTCAATTTTAAGGTTTAATTATTTTTTTGATTGATTTTTTTTCAAAAATCAGGTTTTCTATTTGTCAAATTATCATTGAATTGAAAGCCTATGAGAAAAATTTTCAAAAAAGTAAAAAAAATTATAAAAAAAAGACCTTCTCCTAAACCTGCTTCCAAAAAGCGAAGGATTCTTACTGCTCTACCTGTGAAAAGGCAGGTTGAGAGTTTTCAAAAAAAATCTTCACAAAAACTATTAACGGCAGAAGGCTGGCGACGCCATTTACTCGCTAAAGAAAATTTGGTATAATTTTTTTCATGCAAAAGATTGATTTAACAGGAAAAAGAGCTTTTATAGCTGGAATTGGCGATGACCAGGGATATGGCTGGGCTATAGCAAAAGCCTTAGCAGAAGCTGGGGCTGAAATCCTCATCGGTACCTGGACTCCGATTGTAAAAATTTTTACCACATCTTGGAAAAATGGAAAATTTGACGAGTCCCGCAAACTCAAAAATGGCAAATTGCTTGAATATGCAAAACTCTACTCGTTAGATGCCAATTTTGATTATCCTCAAGATGTGCCGCAGGAAATAAAGGAAAACAAGCGATATCAAGATACTCCTGGCTATACGATTTCTGAAGTAGTGGCTCATGTGGAAAAAGATTTCGGAAAAATCGATATTCTCGTTCACAGCCTTGCAAATGCCCCTGAAGTAAAAAAATCTCTTCTTGAAACATCCCGTTCTGGATACCTTGCAGCTTTGAGTTCTTCTTCCTATTCATTTGTCAGTCTACTTAAACATTTTGGCCCTATTTTAAATGGGGGAAGCGCTGCTTTATCTTTGACCTACATCGCCTCCGAGCGGGTCATTCCAGGCTATGGTGGTGGAATGAGTTCTGCAAAAGCTGCTCTTGAGAGCGATACGCGAACTTTAGCTTGGGAAGCGGGTCGAAAATGGGGTACTAGAGTCAATGCCATTTCTGCTGGACCTCTTCGCAGCCGCGCTGCAAAAGCAATTGGCTTCATCGATAAAATGATTGAATATTTCAAGGCAAACGCTCCTTTAACACGAGAATTGGAAGCAGAAGATGTTGCGGAAGCAGCTCTATTTCTCTTGTCGCCGATGGCTTGTGCCGTTACAGGAACGGTTCTCTATGTAGACAATGGAATGCATGCAATGGGCCTTGCTGTAGATAGTCCAACCCTTACATCTGAAGAAAAATCTTCGGAAACAGCTCTCCACTCAAGCTAATCGTATTTTCGTCGTTTTTTCAAGCGCTTCGATAATCCCAAGATGGGTAGCAGGAGCAGCCACAATATCCGCTTTCGTGTGCATTTCTTTTGGCGCCGTTCCCATTACAATACGGACATTTGCAAGAGAAAGCATTGGCACATCATTTCGATCATCTCCTGCAGCAATGATCACATCAGATGATCCGGTTTGAAATGGTTTTAGCATCTGTTTTAGGGCCTCCCCTTTTGTCGCGCAGCTTTTCGTCACAAGATTGAGAAAAAACTTAGGAGATAGAGGATCGCGAATCAAGGTAGTGTGGAGATGGTCAATTTGACCTAATTCAAGATTCAACCCATGCAGAGTCTCTTCATCCCCAAAACTCTTAACAAGGGGAAAATTCGAAGAAGAAGAAAAGTCAAAAGAGTGGACTGCTTTCCATTCTTCAAGAGAAAATCTTTTCAAAGTTTCAAAATATTTTAATAAATCTTTTGAAAAGTTTTTAGGCCTGAAATAGCAAAAATCCCCCTTTTCATATCCGGAATAAATGATGAAATCTTTCCCTTTTTTAGAATAAATTTGATCGATTTTTTTAATTGCATCACCTTCCAAATAACATCGATGCAAAAGCCTTTCTTTTGGCATTTCCAATATGTCTGCTCCATTTTGTAGAGCAACGAGATAAGGAAAAGCAAATTGGGTCAAAATGGGTTTGGCGAAGGAAAGAGTTCTTCCTGTTAAAAAAAGAATCCTCCACCCCTCTTGAAAAAGAAGGTGCAAATAATCGGATACCTTTTTGGGGATGGATAAGAGATCACTTGTAATGGTCCCATCGATATCAAGCGCAATGAATCCTTTTTCTTTCATTTGTGCATAATTGTACCTTAAAGCTATATTTTTCTTAAGGTGAATGGATGATTTACTTTTTCTTGAGATTACTCTTATGTGTTCTTCTTTCCTGTGCATCTCTCTGTTTTTCTCAAGATATTGTGCCAGCTCCTGAAGAAAATGCCCTTGAACCGACAATGACTTATCAAGGAGCTTTTTTAAAGATGATGCTCACTCTTTTGGCCTTGATCATTTTGATTGTCATTACTGTTTGGCTGCTGCGCCGCATTTCTCATGGAAGGTTAAAACATTTTAATTCTGGAAAGGCAATCAAAATATTAGAAAGACGCCCATTAAGTGCAAAATCTATTCTCTATCTTATCCAAATCGAAGACAAGAAAATGGTCATTGCTGAATCCCAGCTAGAGGTTAGGCCCATTGTAGCAGTCGACGAATCTTCTATCCCCCGATCAGATTAATTGTACAACTGATTTTTCTCTTCTCTGTGAACTCTGTGGTTAAAAAATATCCATTAATTTCTATCTATTAAAAATTGTATGCCAAAAATGGGAAAAATCACGTAAAGGACAAACGTGATCGCAAAGACAAGGTATCCAAGAAGAATGAAAAGGCCATCTTCTTCCAATATTCCTATTGCTGTGAGTAAAGAAGTCAATGCTGGGGTAAAATTAGTTCCTGGTGGAAGAGGAAGAGCGAGAAAAAAACCGGAAATTGCAAGGACCCATCCATTGATGATTTTAAAAATTGGATGGCGGTGTATGAATTTTCCTCTGGGTTTAATCCATTTTTCACACTTTGCTATAAATTTTCCTGCTTTCAAAAGAAACCACATGATCCGTTCTCTTGCAATTTTTTTATTGCGTAGGAACTTGGGTATCCAAACCCTCTTTTTCTTGGCAATGCGATAGCCATTTAGCATGATGATGATGCCAAAAAAGATGGAAAGCCCGGGAGGAGCAATCCAAAGGACAAAAGGTATAGAGAGAAAAAGGATGACAAGCGCAGGAGCGAGCGAGCCGAGATGATCTATAAAACTTTCAAAAGTAACTTCTTTTTTTATTTCTAAATCTCGATATAGATCTGAGATTTTTCTCGATAGAGATAGCTCTGTTAAATTTTTATTCACTTTTCCAATTTTTTCTTTTTCATGATGATAGAAAGCTCATTATGAAAAAGCAATGGATTTATCCTTTTCTCGCTTTTGTTTTCTTCCAAGTTGTTTTGTATGGAAAAGGTATTTCTTATTCTGTTCAGTTTGAAGGAATACCTGATGAAGAAGTTCTCAAAGCAGTAGAATCGGTTTCTCAGCTGGTCGCTTTAAAAAAACGTCATCCTCCTTCGCTTAATTCTCTCAGATATCGAGCCGAATCCGATATCCCGGTTTTAATAAAAATCCTTCAAAACTATGGATATTACGAAGCCGAGATTAAATTTGATATTGAAGAAGAATTTGATGGATATACGGTTATTCTGAAAGCATTTTTAGGGCCTCGATATCTTCTCGAAAATTATCAGATAAAATTTAATCCCAAAGAGCCTGATAGCTGCTGCTTTCAATTTGCATTACCCAAGTTAGATATTTGTTTAGGACGCCCTGCTATTGCAGAGACCATTCTAAATGCAGAATTAAAGTTATTGGAACTTCTCTCTGAATGCGGTTTTCCACTTGCCACAATAAAAAAAAGAGAATTCATTGCGGATGGAAAAACAAAAACTTTGCGAGTGGAGCTTGAAATTGACACGGGAAATTTAGCTCATTTTGGCGAGATTAAAGTTCAGGGACTCAAGACCGTAAAATCTATTTTTGTATACCAATACATCTCCTGGAAAAGAGGTGAAGTATATTCAAGTAGACTCGTAGAAAAAACACAACAAGCTCTTATCGACACTGCTCTTTTTAATTCAGTGCACATCACGCATGGACAAACTTTCGATGAACATAACCAACTTCCAATCAATATAGAACTCACAGAATCGAAACATCGCAGCATTAGTGTTGGAGCCAGTTTTCAAACTACATATGGACCAGGAGTTACTTTTGGCTGGGAACATCGCAATATCTCTGGGATGGGAAGAAAATTGCAACTGCAAGCAGAACTCTCGCAAAGAGGATTTTCGGGAATTGCAAGCTATTTAATCCCCCATTTTTTTTATTCCAATCAAGAATATCTCATTCAAGCACAGGCTATCCTTGAAGAAATTCGGGCTTACCATGATCGATCTTATAGTCTTTTCAACCGTTTCTATAAACAAATCTCTCCAAATGCACTCTTTTCCCTTGGGATTAAATTTGAAAGGCTTCTCGTCACAAGCAGTGTGGATAATGGAAGCTTTTGGCTGATAGAAATTCCTTTGTATTTCAAATGGACAAATGAGCACAATCGATTGAATCCAACGAAGGGAATCACTTTTGAGTATAAGGCTTATCCCTCTTTTAATTTTGCTCCGATTTCACAGCCCTACCTGTCCCAGACTTTTGCCTTTTCCTCCTACATTCCTCTGATGAAAAATGAATTTCTCATCTTAGCACAAAAAATTACTGTTGGATCGATTTGGAGTCGAGATTTTAGTATTGTTCCTATCCCAAAGAGATTTTTTGGGGGAAGTGAAGAAAACCTTCGCGGGTACCGCTATTTCACCGTTTCTCCTTTAAAAGATGATAAACCAAAAGGAGGAAGATCAGCTGTGTATTACACTCTCGAACCCCGCTTTAGAGTGACAAAATCCATTGGTCTCGTCCCCTTTTTTGACATGGGAAATGTCTATTCCACTGTTTTGCCCTCTTTTAAGGGAAAATGGGTTAAATCTATTGGCATGGGGTTTCGCTATTTTACTTTTTTTGGACCGTTGAGATTAGATCTTGCCTTCCCATTAAATCGTCGAGCAGGTCTTGATCCAGCTTGGTGGGTATTTGTGAGCTTAGGACAAACGTTTTAGAATGAAAAATATTTTTGCAATTCTCTGCCTACTTTTTCTCACTTCCATTGCTCTTATACAGACGCCTTGGGGAAAAAATAAAATTAAAGAATGGGTTGTGAAAAAAGCAAAACAAGAAGGCATAGAGTTAGAAATAGGAAAGATTGAAGGAAAAATTCCTATTGAATGGATCTTTCATGATGTAAAAATCAATTCCATAAAGATGGAGCGAATTTCTATTCGCATTTCCCCTCTTACTTTTTTAAAGAGAAATAAAATCTTATTTAGTTATGTAAAAATAGACTCGGGAAACTATGGCCCTATTCCTTTTGATCTCACTTCTAAATTGACCATTTCCTTCAAAAAAAAGTCAATTCGCTTTTCTCATTTTACAATTGAAAATAGCTCTGGCCATCTTTCGGGATTTGGGAGATTTAATTTTGACCTTTCTCCTAAAAAAGGAATATTTTCTATTTCCTGCGAAGATCTCTCTCTGCTCCAACCCCTATTTCCCTATCAAATCTCCGGATCACTCTTTGGCAGTGCAATGGTTAGAGATCAAGAGCTCCATTTCGATGGGAAAGGAGTAAATTTCCAATTGCAAAATTATACAGCTGGTGAGTTGGATCTCCATACAAAGATCCAATTTTTTGCTCATGGCATACGATCTCTGTGTGATGTAGAAACCAAAGATTCCTATCTTCCCTTCAAAGGATTTGTAAATTTAGAATGGAACCACAAAGAAAAAATGGTAGTTGTTCATGAATGCAGCTTGCAAGGAGAGGAGACGAGCATATGGGGGAGATTTAAAATAGAAACCAATTTTTCTTCTATGGATGGTGATCTTTATGTCCAATCTCTTGACCTGAGACATTTTCGAAACTTATTTCATGATTCCCTTCTCAGTGGCAATTTTGGAGGTAGAGGACATTTCTCCTTAGAAGAGGGAAAACAAAATCTATTTTTGCACGGAAATCTTAAGAATTTCCGCTCAAATCGGGGAGCAATTCAAGATTTAACCTTTAAAAGTGAAGTAAAAGATCTTTGGCAAAATCCAGAAGGAAAAATTGAAATGGAAATCTCTCAAATAGAAGTGGGAAAAACAGCGATCACAAATGCAAATTTTTATAGCATCATTTCCAAAGGAAAAAATCAATTTCGATTTTTTTCCAGAGGAAATTGCATTTCTCCCTTTGAAATAAATATGCAGGGCTCGTGGAATTGGACAAATCATGACCTTGCTATTGATATACAAGATCTCTCTGGTTTTGGATTCAGAGAATCCTTTTTCTTAATGAACAATCTGAAGATGAATATCAGTAAAAACAAATTTGCTACAAATCAATTTCATTTGAACCATTCTGATGGGCAAATCTATGGAAAAATTGCTCTTACTTCATCTCTTTCTAAGATATCTCTCAACGGAACTCATATCCCTTTAGAATTTATCACTCTTTTTCATCCCAATCTGCCTATACAAGGGAGAGCAAACATCGAATGTGACCTCACTTCAAACCAAAATTCTCTACAAGGTGTATGTCTCATCAACTTTGAACGAGTTGAAATGCAAAATCCAGGGAAAGAGAATTCTTTTTCTGCAAAGGGAAAGTTACAAATGCACTTCGATCAAAACATTGTGCAATTTCACGGGCAAATGAAAACGCAAGAGTTGGAACTCTTGGACTACTCTGCCACTATTCCATTGACTCATCGCTCTTTCCCCTTTCTAATTCTCTTCGACCAAAATCGTCCATTTTCCGCTGAATTAACAGCAGAATGCAAACTGCAAAATATCGCTGATTTTATCAATATCGGAGGAGATCGATTGGAAGGCTGGATCTTTTCACATCTCATATTTAGCAAAACTCTTAAATCCCCTTTTATCCAGGGAAAGATAGAACTAGAAAAAGGAATTTATGAAAATGATTTCACAGGAATGAGTTTAAAAAATATCAGCGCAAAAGCAGTTGCATTAAATCAAAAAATTGAACTCCTCTCTTTTTCTGCAAATGATGACCAAGGAGAAGGAAAAGTGGAAGCAAAGGGAAATTTTGTGGTTGACCCCACCCTTTCTTTTCCCTATTCCATAGAAGCTCGAATAGAGCGATTTCAGACCATTTCTTTTGATAATTTAGTAGGGCAGTTTACAGGAAATTTGCACATTCAAGGAGATCTCCATTCTGCCAAAGCAACAGGCGAGTTAAAACTCGATAGAGCTGATTTTAAAATATCGGATATCTCACCTATTTCCATTCCACAGCTCCCTATCACTTTCGTCAACATTCCTCACCATTTGGAATCTTCTACTGCTCCCATTTTTTTTCCTCTTCATCTCGATGTAACCATACAGGCCCCAGAAAAAGCCTTTGTAGAGGGGAAAGGCCTTCATTCCGAATGGAAAGGAGAGCTCCATATTGGAGGGACTCATACTGAGCCTACTGCTTCAGGAAAACTAAATCTGGTCAAAGGAGAGTTTCTCTTCTGGGGAAAAGTTTTTAATTTTACAGAAGGAGAAATGCTTTTTAACGATACAGTCAGCCCTAAAGTGTATTTTTCACTTGGAGGAACTTGCAGCTTGCCCGAATGTATTGTCACAGTCATTCTCAAGGGCCCTATTTCCTCACCAACGCTTACATTTAAATCAAATCCGCAAATGGCTACTAGTTCTATTCTCTCTCGGATATTATTCAATAAAGATATTGCAGAAATTTCTCCCATCCAAGCCATTCAACTTACCCAAACCATTCTTTCTCTTTCTGGGAAAACCGCTCCTGATATCCTTGAAAAAATCAGAAAAACCTTAGGAATCGATCGACTCAACATCTCCACTTCAGAAAACGATCCTTCAAAAATTTCCATACAAATTGGAAAATATCTCATGCGAGGCGTTCTTCTTTCCCTCGTTCAAGAAGCCGATACTCGCAATATCGTCGTAGAGGTTGAACTCATTCCCGGCTTTAACTTTCAAGCAGAAATGGGGGAAAAGGAGCAGGGGAAATTCTCCCTCAAATGGCACCACCTTTATTAAAGGCTAAAGGCTAAAAAAGCTTGAGACAAAAGGTACAAAAGTTTATCCTTTTCACATGTAAGTAGGAGAAAAATCATGGGCGAAATACATACGATTGATCTTGTAAATCTTTTTTTGGGAAAAGAGGCTGTTATGAATTCTGACCTCTATTCCATAGCACAAGAGATGAAAGAAAATAATGTTAAACTAGAAAAAATCCAGGAGTTTCTCACACGAATTAGCCACGACTCTGCCGGTGGAAAAAAAGTGGATTACAATAGTGATCCTCAAATGAGAGAACTAGCCTTTGAAATCAGCAAAATTTGCCCAGGTAGCATAGAAGTTGGAAATTATGCTTGGGATTCTAAATCAATGCCAACATTGATAAAAGCTGTAGAAAATAAAATCTCCCCTATTCAAACGAAGATCAATGAGCTGATGACCCATTCCTACTATAAACAAAGTGAACTCCACCAAATCCTTCAAATTGTCCAGGGAATTCTTAATGATGTTAAAAGACTCATTCACTTCATCAATGGAAATAGTACTTCACGTGGATGAAAAAATTCCTTGCTACCCTCTTTTGCAAGAAAGTGAAAGAGAACTGCTCTATTTAAATGGCTACAATTTCTATGAAATTGGCGATTACCAAAAATCCTCTCTTTTTTTCATGAGGTTGGTGCTCGCTGACCCACTTGAGAAAAAATATTGGAAAGGTTTTGCAAGTTCTAGACAAATGGAAAAAAAATATGAGGAAGCTACTCATGGCTGGGCCTGCTATTCATTTCTTGACCCAGAAAATCCAATTGCCCATATCCATGCTGCAGAATGTTTTTTGTCTTTGGAAGAGAACATTGAGGCAAAAAAGGCCCTTTCCTGTGCTGAAAACCTTCCTCTGAATGAAGACTTAAAAAAGAGAGTTGATTCTTTAAAGGAGTTAATAAATGCAAGTCAACTTTAGAAATGCAAATGAAATTGATGATTCATTTGTCATGCCGCTAGGATCACCTCTCACACTACAGCCTATTCATGGAAAATCTAGTCTGACGTCAGTAGATCCAATCGAAAAAAAACTCTCTCCTTCTAAACCACAACTAGATTCCCCACTTCCTCAATTTGTCAATGAAGCAGTGAAATTGGATAGACTCAATGAGACTTTTCTTAAATATGGAATGGAAAAAACCGAGCAAACACGAAAAGAAATTGAAGAAAATCATCAAAAAGATTTAGAAATCATGAAAAATCTTCTGAAAGCAGAAGAAACAAAAAACAAATGGAAAACAGTAGAGGATCTTTGCTCGATTCTTTCTTCCATCATCTCTATTGGCATAGGAAAAAATCTTGGTGCAAGATCAGCTATTGGTGGTGCGATGATCTTTTCAGGAGTTCTGGGAACCATCAATACTACTTTAAGCATGACAAATGGTTGGGATACAATTTTTTCCTGGATTGCAGGTGATGATAGCTCATTGAAAGAAACATTGAAAAAAATAGTCCCTTCTACCATTGGATGGACCACATCGACTCTTTCCATTTTGGGATCAACAGGAGCTTTTTTCTTTTCCACTATAAGCCCATCTCAACAAATCATCGAAATTGGAAAAGTAGCGGTGCAGTTTATTCAAAGCTTTTTAACAACTAGATCTTTTTTCATTGAAAGCGAGATGCACAATATCACCCAAAAAATAGAACTGAATAAGGCAAAAATATTTCAAAGTGAAACTGCTCTAGGACAGCTTCTCGAAAGAATAAAAGAGATTTACGCAGATCAGATGGATCTGATAAAATGGATGTCAGAAATTTTGAGCGCACAAAAACAGGTTACAACTTTAATTTTAGAAAGAGGGTAGGATTTATGTCACAAATAGAAGCAACAGTATTGCAGTGCTACTTACAAACCAATAAAATTACAACTGAATTAAAAGAATTAAAAGGAAATAAAATTGATGAAATGATGGCAAAAGTCAACGCGATCGCCACAAAGAAAGCAGGTTTTGAAAATGATAAAGGCTTTACTGATCTAGCAACAGCAATTTTGACTGGACTAGTCCAAATAATTACCATCTTTAATTCAAAAAAAGAGACAAAAGAGATGATGCAGGCTGTCTCTTCTATCATTCCTTATATCAATTCAACTCTTAAACAACTTGCCTTCCAAGACCTTAAGTCTGATGCTGAACAAACCCTTATCATAAATTCTATGTTACCTATGGCAACAGAATCTAAGAGAAATCTAAGCGAACCTTCAAAAGAAATCCGCCAAATGCTCATAGAAATCATTCAAATGCAGATCTCTATCACAAGAACGATAGCTACTGGTTAAGAGACTGTTGTCTCTAATGTTGCTATTTGACCCGAATCAAGAATTTTCTTACCATCCGGGTTAATGGACTTGGATGAACTTTCTTACCTTTCCCCCATTGAACGGTGGACCATCAAACTTCGTCTTGGCTTTCTTGTAGCCATTGGTCAGTATATGGTCCTAATTTGGGATACAATC
>JAKEHU010000033.1 GCA_022614855.1 Chlamydiota bacterium | reverse complement strand
TACATACTCTGTAGTTCTTGGATGTGTTGCTTCTGCCACATCGGGTAAAGTGATATCTGTAAATCGAGATCTATCGGAAATGACGGTCACATCGTTGATATCAAGACCGGAAATACTGCCAGAGACAAGTCTTTTAATTTTTGTGACAAGATGGCTATTGGGATCATCTAAAATGCCCTGATGTTTTACATAAATGGCAGCAGTAATCCGCTTTGTAGGAGTGGTACCTGGTATAGCAACCTCTTCTTCTGGGATGGAAATTTGTACATCTGCGTCAATTACCCCATCAATTTTTCGAATCGTGCCAGCAATTTGTGCAGCAAGACCTGCCTGATAGCGAATGTTTTCCTCTTTTTCTGTGGAGACAAGGCCTTTTTTCGCAAAAATGTCTAGAAGGCTAATCCCCTTTTTGCGCGGAAGTCCATTTTGGTTTAAAATGGCCATTGCATCCCTCATCTTCTCCTCTTCTACAACAATACTCCACAAAATTTCAGCACCAACTTCTGCTCCAGGGCCTGCTGTTGTAGGAGAAGGGGTCTTTGCCGCTTCGATTCCTTTGCTAACTAAAAAGACAATGATCTCGTTTGCTTCGCGCTCAGGAACATCGTTAACGATGATCGTGTGCTTTTCGCAGGAACACAAAGCCAAAAGTAGAATAGAGAAAAGACATTTGATGAAGATTCTTTTAAAACCCAATTGGCCGCATATCCTCCAAGAGAACCGAGCGAAACAAATTAGATACGAGATGATCGACAAGCCAAGGTTGTAACCTTGGCGAGAAGAGAAACGAGGTAGATGGTTTGTTGTAGCCGGTTGATCGGGAGGTATAAATGGCCAACTGGGTTTAAACATGGAAATACATCCTCTCTTTCAAGAATGCATCAGAAATCAATTTAGAAGCAAGTGAGATGAGGTTCATATGCGATAATGAACAAGTGTCATTCCCTCATTAATTTCGATCTTGGGAATCATGATAGACCCGATTTCACTTGTATGATGGACTTGCGTACCACCATCAGCAACACTTCCGATTCCCTCTAGAGTAAGCAAGCGTAAAGGTTTGTTTTTAGGAAGACCTGGTTGCACATAAATTGCTTCTCGCTCTAACTCATCGAAGTTGACAAAGCGAAAAGAGAATTTAAGATCTCTTTTGATGAGTTCAGCAGCTTTTTTTTCTAATGATTCTCTGAAATCATTTTCAATTGTACCTAAATACCAGATTACTGGTTTTTTCCCATGATCCCCTTTAAATGGCATAAGTGGATGAGGTGAAAGGCCAAGCAGGAAGAGAGCAAAGTCAACAACATGACCAGCTGAATGAAGGCGCATATGTAAATAGCGTCTTTCCCAATTGATAGCTCCTTGCACTGAACTTCCAATTGGCGGAATTTGCTGGGCTTCGACAAAATGAATAATTTTATCTCCTCTTTGAAGGACTTGATAGACTTTTCCTTGCCAGTTCTTAGAAGAAAGTAGACCTTGGTCTGTAGGTTGGCCTCCTCCCATTGGATAAAAAATGGTCTTATCAAGAACCAGTTGCCACCGCTTTTCTCCTTCAGGAATAGTTTCAAGAATTTTTGCATCCATTTCTTTGAGATATGCATCTTGTAAATAAAGAGGCTGTGTGGTCATTTCAAATCCTTTCTTTTAAGCACAGGAGCATTAGACCTCTTGCGCAACTAAACAAAATGAATAAACTGGTTCTTTTTATCCACTTTTTAAAATCTATTTTTTTTGCCTACTCTCCTTCGAGTATGTCAAAAAACTAAATTTTAAAAATTGAATAAAAATTCCTCATTTTCTCCATTCTGTTTAGTTGCGCAAGAGGTCTATTATACCACGTGCATTATTTATAGATCCAGCTGGGACCACTATCAAATTTTCTTAAGAAATAGTCTTTGATCCCTTCGGAAGCAGCCTGGCAGCGAAGGAGTTTTTCTTCGACTCGGTCTAAAGATTTTTTTGGAAAAAATGAACGATAAAAGATCATTTGCATTTTTTTTAAAGTTTTTCCTTTCCAAAGATTTGAAATTTGTAAAAGCAGAGGAAAAAAGAGAAGAGCTTTTTCCCAGAGCGAGCAGTTTCGTTCGATCCAGAGAAGGCGGCTCCTCCATAAAAAATAGGTTGCCTGGATTTTACCACCTGTAAAGGAAGCAGATACTTTATGCCAGATTTTTGCTGTGGGACAGGTCATCGTGGAATATCCAATTTGGCGAGCGCGGTGGCAGAAGTCTGCTTCTTCACAAAAGAGAAAAAATCTAGGTTCGAAAAGTCCAACTTTTTGGAAGACTTCTCTTTTAACCAGCATAGCAGCTCCGCAAACATATTCGATTTCTTTTGGTTCTTCCCAACTTTTTCCATCGTCAAATTGTCTCCATCCGATGAGATCAAAACATGCTTTTTTTCGATTCCATTTTCCCCCCAGATGATCAAAAGTAAAAGGTTTGTCAAAAAGATAAATCTTGCATCCTAAAATTCCTAAACGGGGATGTTCTTTGAAAAGGGGAATCATATTTTTTAGAGTATCAGAAGAAACAGTGGTGTCATTGTTTAAAATAAAGAGGTAATCGGCCCCCTTTTCTAAACAAAATTGGATTCCAACATTATTACCTCCTGCATATCCAAGATTTTTTCCTGTGGGAATGATCGTGATTTTTGGGAATCGCTCTTGAGTGGCTTGAATTGAGTCATCTGTGGAGCCATTATCGACTAGGACAATTTCGAAATTTGGATAATCAACTTCCGACACAGAAGCAAGGCAAGCAAGCGTATCTTCTTTTCTATTCCAGTTTAGGATAATGAAAGATATTTTAGGAAACATGTCGCTTAGAGGAGTGTTTAAAAATTAATCCCATAGAGATTTTGATAGATTTTCGAGGAGAATTGATATCACTCTAAGAGGACAATATGCGAAGCTGCATATGGCCGAGTAGAGTGGTACCAATTATGCCGGAAAGCTCCAAAATCTCCTAGGAGAAATTTTTAAACGCACCTCTTATATGCCTGCCAACTTAAGTTTTTATACAAAATTGCCTCTTTTTTAGGATCGTTGCTACTATAAATGCCCCGTCCGACGATGAGAATATCGCTTCCCTTTTCAATTGCTTGATCTGGACTTTGATAGTGTTGTCCAAGTGTTCCCTTTTTTGTTTCGAATTGAATTCCAGGAGTCATGTGAATGAATTGAGGCTTATCGGTCAATTTGTGTTGCGTGATAAACCCAACTACAAAATCGGAAAATCGTTCGGCCCACTGGACAGTTTTTTTTGTATATTCTCCTCTTGCCAAATTATCCTCAGAGCTCATTTCTGCTATGAGAAATGCGCCACGTCCTTTTTTAAGACCAATTTTTTGGAGTCCTTCAATCATTGCTGGACCAGGGGTAGAATGGGAAGTAATGAGATCAGCCCAATCTACGATCTGATAAATTCCCTTTTCGTATTGCAATTGCACCGTTGTTCCAATATCGGAAAATTTTCGATCTTCAAGAAGGAAAAATTGGTGTTTTCCTGCAAGGTAGACAAGTTCTCTTATCAATTCCTTGGAAAAATCTTCTATGATGTCAATGTGTGTTTTTAAGATACAAATTTCGGGCCCAACTTTATCTGCTAAAGAGAGAAGCTGCTTTTTCGTAGTCACATCCGCAGCCAATGCTAGATTAGTCTTTTTTTCTTCCATAAGTTGAAAAATTTTTTTCGCTGTCGGATTAGATGTGTGGCTGATTCTCTCCTCGTATGTCAACCGCATAAGAAGTCCATGACCATTTTATGTGTTCCCAGATCGATCTTTTTTTCATCTAAAAGAATTTGCATGATTTCAGGGAGAGTGATGAGCGAGTGGCCCTGTACTCCTCTACTTTTAAGCTTCTCTTTTCCTCCTTGCTGCCGATCAATTACGACGAAGATATCTTTCACGATCAGTCCTTCTTCAGTTAATGCTTCTATGGTCTCAAGAAGACTTTGGGCAGATGTCATCACATCTTCGATGACAAGGCAAGTTGATCCGGTTTTAAACACTCCCTCCACGATCTTTTTTGTTCCATACTCTTTTCTTTCTTTGCGCTTGATGACCATGGGAATTTCCTGCATGAGACTAACGGCTGTTGCAAAGGGAATAGCCGAATAGGGAACACCGCAAAGGAAATCAAATTTGAGATGTTGAATTTTTTGCCAAATGAGATGGGTCAATTCTTTAAAAATTTTTGGATAAGAGATGATGATGCGAAGATCGACATAAATGGGAGAAATCACACCGCTTTTTAAAGGATAACTTCCAAATTTAATGGCTTGAATCGAATGCAAGCTGAGGATGAAAGGAGTGAGGTTCATGAATGAATCTATTCGTTGGTTAAGATTTTGTAGATTTTTAAAAATTTTTGTGCAGATTTGAATTGCTTTTTCGAAGACAATGTGAAGAAAACCACATGGCTGAGAAAAAGCAATTCAAATATGGCAAAAAGATTACAAAGATACAAAGCTGAACTAACGGATAGATTCATAAAACCTCTTGTTTCATTAAATGAAAGCGGGCAGCAAGATAGGGATCCCACATCATTCCAGTTGCTGTCATGGCAATATTGGCTCCAGCATCCAAAAATTCATCAAAATGTTCTGGAAGAACAATTCCTCCACAGCCAAGAATAGTTAAATCTAATTTTTCTTTTGTGTTAATGGATTTAGCTTCGCGAATGTATGCAAGAGCTACTTCTTTAATCGTTGCGCCGCAAATTCCACTTGTTAACCGGTTAGAATTGAGAGCAGGTTTTCCCTTATCATCGACAACTTCCATGCTAATGGTATTGATTCCACAAATCGCGCGTACTCCGGCTCTTGCAGCTGAAACAAAAACATCGTGCATCTGTTCTTTATTTAAAAAATATCCAGTTTTGATGATGAGTGGAATAGGGCGAAGTTCTTTGACAAGTACCGATGCAAGCTTAAAGACAGATTCACTGGACATATAAAGCATCCCTTCGCTTTTTGTAACATTGGGACAGGAAAAATTGGCTTCAATGATTTTTGCTCCTGCTTCTTTAGCAAGGCGGGCCGCTGAGAGAAAATCCTGCTCGAGTTCTATGTGCGGACGGTGGCTTCCAAAGATAGAGACAATCAAAATTTGTCCCTTTTGAAGAGAGCGGTTTGCCTTTTCAATATCTTTCATCAAATATTCGGGAGAGCGAGAGGGATTCCCAAAGGAGTTAGTGATGGATAGCTCTTCTATTCGATCTGGCATGGGACGGGAAATGGCTCTTTTTGGAATTTTTTGTGAAGTGACCATTCCTTGAGTATCTACGTAAATCACGTTGGGAAGAGGATGAGCAGAATGTTCATAACTGCGAATAGTTTTGTATGTTAGAACGTCAAATCCAAATTTAGCTGCAAAATCTACCCATTTAGAATTGAGAAGAGGGCCTGCTGGGATTCCAATAGGGGAGGCGAGATCAAAATCGAGAAATTTGATCCATTTTTCTTTCGGAGGAAAAATGCGCTCAGGAAATTCTCCTTCAAAAAAAGGGCCAGACTCTGCGTTCTCCAAATAGGTTTTTTGAATATTGTAAATTGCAGGTTTTGTAGGAAACCATTCAGGAAGGTTTTCTAAAGTCATATACTTTCCCTTTAACAATCGTGCATACGGGCCACCCCTGCAGTTCCCTGCCGGCATAAGGTGACCATCTGCATTTTGTCTTTAAATGCGAATTTTCAATTTTCTGTTTTTTTTTCATATCAATCAATACATGATCATCATTTGGTGTTAAATGAAAAATTTCTTCCACATTTGTCCGCATTAATTTGACTACTTGCTCTAAGCTAACCATTTTTTTGTTCACAGCATCAAGGAGAAGGGGAAGAGTCGTTTCTACACCGGGAATTCCTGAGGGAGCGGTGCCATAAGGGAGTTTTTTTTCCTCCTCTGTATGAGGAGCATGGTCAGATCCAATTGTATCAATTGTCCCATTTGTAAGTTCCTTCCATAAGGCTAATCGGTTTTCTTCGGAACGCAAAGGAGGGTTCATTTGCACTTTTGTTCCCCATTTTTCATAATCTTTTTCAGATAAGAATAGATGGTGAGGAGTGGTTTCTGCAAAGACTTGAATCCCCTCTTTTTTTGCTGTCGCAATGAGTTCAACTTCTTTTTTCGTACTGATATGTAAAATATACAATCTTGATCCATAAATTTTGGCAAGTCGAATTGCTTTTTCCACAGCAATGAGTGCAGCTTTTTCATCGCGGATCTTCGAGTGGAATTTTGGATCGTTTCCCTCCATTTTCCCTTTTCTTTGCACAATTCGCTTCTCATCTTCTGCATGGACTGCGATGACAAGATTAGATTCGGTGGCAAGCTGAAAGGCAGTATGGAGACTTTTTGTATCATCCATCAGGAGCTCTCCTGTAGATGAGCCCATAAAAATTTTTAGCCCAACAACTGCTTCTTTTGCCAGTGCAATTTCTTGAAAATGATTTTTATCTGCTCCCAAATATAATCCATAGCGCAAGGGAATTTTTGCCATTGCAAGTTGCTGATCAATGAGAATTTTTTTTTCTCGAATGCGCTTGAGTGTAGTAGATGGAGGAATGGTATTTGGCATGTCAAAGACCGTTGTGATTCCTCCGCGAATCGCAGCTTGAGCACCTGTAATCCAATCTTCTTTATGTTCCATTCCAGGCACACGAAAATGGACATGGGGATCGATTAATCCTGGAATTGCGATGAGACCTTCTCCATTGATTTCGAGCTCATCTTGAGATGCAATGTTTAGAGCGCGAGTTTTTCCTTGAATTGTTTGAACGTTGTAAATGCGAATCATGTAATGAACCCGGTGGTTAATTAAATTCAGTTTAAGCGTGCAAAATCCAAGCGAGTAGTGCTTCTCTTACAAATAATCCATTTTCTGCTTGTTGAAAGTAGTAGGCGTAAGGAGAAGTGTCGATTTCTTTAGGAAGTTCTTCAAGTCTGGGGAGTGGATGGAGGATTTTTAAGTTTTTTTTTGCCTTTTTAAGGAGTTGTAAGGAAATAAGGGGCCTCACTTCAGGATATTCTTTTTCACTGAACCTCTCTTTTTGCAGGCGGGTCAAGTAGAGAATATCAATTTTATTTAAGATTTTTTCTACGTCGTGATGAAGAGAAAAAGAGGCGGCTTTTGACTTTAGTGTGTCGAGAAGTGGTTGGTTAGGAGATAGAGAAGGAGAAGAGACAAAGTAAAGGTGCATGTTGAATAAGCTGCAAGCTAAGCTTAAAGATTGGATTGTGCGGCTATGTTTGAGATCGCCCATCATTGCAATGTGAATTTTTTCCAAAGAGTCTTGGCACTCTTGTATGGAAAAAAGATCTGTCAGTGTTTGAGAGGGATGTTCACTCATCCCATCGCCTGCATTGATGATGGGTTTATGGAGAACTTCTCTGATTTTTTTTGCGCTGCCATCGGTTGGATGGCGGAAGATCAGGATATCAGCATATCCTTCAATAACTTTTAAAGTATCTTCGAGAGATTCTCCTTTTGCAAGTGATGTATTTGCAGGGTCAGAAAATCCAATCACATTTCCACCTAGTTTAATCATTGCTGCTTCAAAAGAGAGGCGAGTGCGGGTAGATGGTTCAAAAAAACAACTTGCTAAAATTTTTCCTTTTAAAATGGAACGCGGTTTCTGATCATGTTTCATTTTTTTTGCATTTTTCAGCAAAAGAAGAATTTCTTGTTTGGTTAGATCTTCTATAGATATCAATCCTCTTAGAATCTTACGCTTTTGAGGCATGAATTTTTCTCTTTTCGAAAAGATTGAGAGCTTTTTGATAAACTTCTTCTGGACCGATTTGAAGTAAACAAAATGGATCTTCACATTTTTTCATGATGCAAGGATGGCAAGTTTTCGATCGTTGCAGAATAATGGCATCTTCTACCTGGTAAGGACCACAGATTTTTGGATCTGTTGGACAAAATAAAGCGATAGTGGGAGTTTTTACTGCAAAAGCTATATGCATAGGCCCCGTGTCATTTGTGATGAAAAGAGCCATTTTTTTGAGGATTGATCCAAAAACGGGGAGAGGAAGTTCTCCTGCAATAGGGATTGCATTGGGAATTCTGGATGCAATTTCAAAGACAAGAAGGGCTTCTTCTTCATCTCCACTAATGAGAATTTGACATTTCAATGTTTCCTGTAGTTTTTTGCCTAGTTCAATGAAAGAGTGGGGATCCCATTGTTTAAAGAGATTTTTTGCTCCTGGATGGAGGCCAACTAAAGGAGTTGCTGGTGGAATTTGATAATTTTCTAAGAATTTTTTCGCATGGTCTTCCTCTTTTTCATTGATATGGAATTCTAAAGAAAAATCGTCTGTTTTTGCATGAATTGTGGCAATTTGATCTAAACGCCTTTCAATTTCATGTTGAAATTTTTGAGGAAGACAAGCCGTTAAGATGAAGTCAAGCCCCTTGTTCAAATGGGCAGTGCCAATCACATTTGGTGCATTTAAAAGTGCACAGAAGAGAATAACTAATCTTTGCGATGCATGAAAAATAAAAATATAATCGACTTTTTTTCTTTTCAAAATAGGGAAAAAAGAGAGAAGGGATATGAGTGGAGGGTCTGAAACTGCAAAGAGATCATCAATGTGTGGATTGTTTTCGAGAATTTCGTCTCCAATTTCGCTTGTTAGAATTGCGATATAGCTCGAGGGAAATGTTTGTCTTAATGCTCGAATAGATGGAGTAGCCCAAAGGGTATCTCCTAAACCTGTAGTAGAAACAATGAGAAATTTTTCTTGTGTTTTAAAACGAGGAGAACTCCTTTTCCCTAGACGAAAAAGTTTTAAACACCATTTTATCAAATGATTTTTCATGGAAGGTTATATTTTAAGGATTTCTTTATAGGATTTAACAGGAATATTCTCTGGGTTGATTTCTAACAAACATTTTAAAAAGAGCTGTGCAATTTGCAAATTTGTAATGAGAGGAATGTGATGATCAATGGAAAGCCTTCGGATTCTGTGGCCATCGGTTAGGGTAGTGAGTCCATTTCCTGTGGGGATATTAATAATTAGATCTACCATACGATTAGAGATAATAGTGGATACATTTGGCTCCTGATTTTCAGAAGCTTTATGAAGTATAGCAGATTTTACCCCATGTTTGGAAAGAAATTCATGGGTTCCCGCCGTGGCGAAAATTTCCCAATCTAACTTATCCAGTTTTTCCAGCCATTCCAAAAGTTTGGTCTTTTTATCACCACCGATGCTGACTAAAAGTCTTTTTCCTTTTATCTCTCTATCCGATGCGAGAAATGAGAGAAAAAAAGCTTCTTCTAAATTATGCGCAATGCAGCCAACTTCTCCCGTAGAGGCCATTTCTACATGTGCAACAGGAGTTGATCCTTTTAGGCGATGGTAGGAAAATTGAGGCGATTTGACCCCAACATAATTGAGATCTAATGTTATAAAAGATTTTTCCATTTTTTTATTCAACATGGCATTAATGGCAATTTCGACAAAATTATAGCCCGTTACTTTTGAAACAAATGGAAAAGAGCGAGATGCTCTCAAGTTGCATTCAATGACTTGGATCGCATTGTCTTTTGCAATGAACTGAATATTAAATGGGCCGGTAATTTTCAAGGCTTGAGCAATTTGATGGGTAATCATATTTGCTCTTCTGATCGTTTCAAGATAAAGTCTTTGTGGAGGAAGAACAAGCGTTGCATCTCCGGAATGGACACCTGCATTTTCAATGTGTTCAGAGATAGCTTTGATAATGATTTTTCCTTCCTCTGCAACACCATCGATTTCTAACTCTTTTGCTTCCAGGATAAATTGGGAAAGAACAACGGGAAAATCGCGGGAAATGATGGTGGCCCCTAATAAAAATTCCTTTAATTCCTCATCAGTTTTAATGACATTCATCGCCGTTCCTGAAAGAACATATGAGGGTCGGATGAGAAGAGGATAGCCCACCATTTCCGCAAATTTTTTTGCGCTTTCAAAGCTTGTTGCCTTTTGCCATTTTGGCTGGTCTATCTTTAACTTTTCTAAAAGAGAAGAAAATTTTTCTCTATTTTCTGCCAGATCAATGGATTTAGGAGAGCTGCCGAGGATTTTATAACCGGCTTTGTAAAGGGGCATTGCCAAATTATTAGCAATTTGCCCTCCAAAAGAAAGAATGATGAAATAGGGAGATTCAAAATCAGCAATATCCTGAACTCTTTCGAATGTTAATTCCTCAAAGTAGAGACGATCTGATTCGTCGTAATCTGTAGACACCGTTTCCGGATTAGAATTGATGATGATTGTGCTCTCCTTTAAATTTTTTAAGGTTTGCACAGCATTTACTGCGCACCAGTCAAATTCTACTGAAGATCCAATAGAGTAGGGCCCAGATCCAAGTACAATGTAAGGTCTTTTTTTACTCTGTGTGATATCGTGTTCCACTCCATGGTAGGTCAAATAAAGGTAGTTTGTCTTTGCATCGAATTCTCCTGCAGAAGTATCGATCTGTTTGATAAAGGGGAAGATTTTATGTTTTATGCGAAATCGGCGAATGACCGTCTCATCTGTTTCATAAATACCTGCAATTGACTTATCGGAAAAACCAAATCGCTTTGCTTCTTTTAGGATTTTTGCATTTAAGGGATGACTTTTTATTTTTTTCTCCATTTCTACAATTGTAAAAAGTTGATCCAAAAACCAAGGGTCGATATGCGAAAGATTGTGTGCGTCTTTTACTGATCCTCCTTTTTGAAAAAATTGGTAAAGAGCAAAAAGACGGAGATCCGTAGGAATGGCAATTTCTGTCTTTAGATCGTCGATTTCTTGCGTGTAATCAGATATTCCACTGCAACCAGGAAAATTGATCATCCGTATTGCTTTTTGCAGAGCTTCTGGAAAAGATCTTCCGATGGCCATCACTTCGCCAACACTTTTCATTTCTGTTCCAATTTTTCTATCTGCAGAACGGAGTTTATGGGTATCCCATTTTGGAATTTTGAGAGCAATGTAATCCAGAGCTGGCTCAAAGAAAGAGATCGTTTTTTTCGTTGCATTATTTCGTATTTCGAAAAGAGATTTTCCAAGAGCAAGCTTTGCTGCGACAAAAGCAAGAGGATACCCAGTTGCCTTTGAAGCTAGGGCAGAAGAGCGAGACAGTCTGGCGTTCATTTCAATAACACGGGACTCTCCATTTTTAGGATTTAAAGCAAATTGAATGTTGCATTCTCCGATAATTTGAAAATGTCTTGCAGCTTTCAAAGCCTGCTCTCTGAGAAGATGATATTCTTTATTATTTAGCGTTTGAGAAGGAGCCACAACAATGCTATCTCCGGTATGAATTCCGATGGGATCAAAATTTTCCATGTTGCAAATCGCAGCTGTATTGTCAAAGCTGTCTCTTACGATTTCATATTCGAATTCTTTCCATCCAAGAAGGTATTCTTCGATCAAAATTTGGGGCGATCCACTTAAAGCCTCTTTTGCTCTTATTGCAAGAGATTTTTCATCTGCGATTTTTCCGGATCCAAGTCCTCCCAGGGAAAATCCCGATCGCATCATGATGGGATATCCAATTTTTGCAGCTGCTGTTAAAGCTTCAGTTACAGTTGTTGCAGAAAAACTTGTTGGGGTTTTAAGACCAATTGTTTGAAGTTGGTCTTTGAACAGCTGCCTATCTTCTGTCAAACGAATAGATTCAATTGGAGTTCCTAAAATTTTGACCTGATATTTCTTTAAAATTCCACTGTCTTCAAGTTCCATTCCAAGATTTAAAGCTGTTTGTCCCCCAAAGCTCAGTAAAATGCCATCGGGTCGTTCTTTTTCAATGATTTTTATGAGCCTGGATTTAATGAGAGGTTCAAGATAGAGTTGATGGACGAGCTTGGGATTTGTTTGGATGGTGGCAATATTTGGATTGACCAGGATAATTTTTTTTCCTTCTTCTTTCAATGCCTTGATTGCCTGCGACCCAGAATAATCAAATTCTCCTGCTTGCCCGATTTTTAATCCTCCAGAGCCAAGAAGCAGAATTGTTTTTATTTCTTTATAGTTCATAACATTTGGAAAAATTTTTCAAAAAGCCAAGCTACATCAGTGGGTCCTGGAGAATCCTCAGGATGGAATTGAACGGAAAAATAAGGAAGAGATTTATGCTCTAAACCTTCAATCGAACCATCATTGAGATGGCGAAAAGTAATTTTCCAATCATCTGGGATACTTTTTTCCAAAATCGCATATCCATGATTTTGCGAAGTGACAAAACATCTTTTTGTTTTTATCTCCATGCAAGGATGGTTTTGTCCCCGATGGCCATAATTGAGTTTAAAAGTTTTTGCATTTGCTGCAAGGGCCATCAATTGACAACCAAGACAGATTCCAAAAATCGGCTTTTTTATGAGAAGAGCTTTTTTTAGATTTTTAATGGTTTTTTTGCAGGTAATCGGGTTACCAGGGCCATTTGAAATAAAAAGACCATCATAGGGTTCTTGCGTAAAATCGTAATCATAAGGAACTCTTTTTATTGTGACAGGAAATTGCAAAAGACAGCGAATGATATTTTCCTTCATGCCGCAATCGACAGCAATGATTTTCTTTTTTCCCGATCCATAAATTTTTACTTCAGAAGCAGTCACTTTAGACACTAGATCCGTCAAATTTGGATCGATAAAGGAGATATTTTTTTGCGAAATAGGTGCAATTGCTGCAGGGCAGACTCCCTTTTTTCGCAAAAATTTTGTAAGAGCTCTTGTATCAATTCCATAAAGAATGGGTATTTTTTCATCTAAAAGCCATTGTTTTAAACTTCTTTGGGCACCGTAGTGGACCTTATTTTCAATAAATTGATCGACAACGATTCCAGAAACTTGGATTTGACTTGATTCCCAATCTCCTTTTTGAGGAACTCCATAATTTCCAATAAGAGGGTAGGTGAAAACCAAAATCTGCCCTTTATAAGAGGGGTCTGTCAGCGATTCTACATATCCCATCATCCCAGTTGTAAAAACCGCTTCTCCAAGATAAACTTTTTTTTCTTGCGGCGATGGGGAAAGTCCTCTGATTGTAGGTCCATTTTTAAGGACTAGTTTCCAATTTGTGTTGGTCAATGTAATCCAATGGTAATATCGTGTGTTTACCATCTCAGTTGACAATTTTTTTTTCAAGACAAAATGGATTTTACACTTCAAAAAAAACTATACTTAAGATATTTTTGATCAGATGAAATTCACTTCTTTTCTTTCATCTCTAATTTTATTTGGAAGCTTTCCTTTAGTCCAGGCTGATCAACCAGTAGAAAATGTAGTTCTCATTACAACGGAACCAGGGTTAAAAAAGGCATCAGAGAAGTGTCCCATACCACCAAAAATCACCTATTTTGAAGTAGGGCATCGCGGGCCACGAGGAGTTGGATATTCAGATTATTATACCAGCATAAATTTTTTTGGCGTTTATCCCTATCTAGAAAATATTGTTCCCTTTGGAGATTTTCGCTCTCATATTTTTAATTCTGGGAAGTATGCTCTGAATGTTGGATTGGGCATGCGATATCTTTTTGACACTTCTGCTGTAGGCGCAAATATCTATTGGGATTTTCGGGAAGGAAGAAGAACATTTCAGCAGCTTGGTTTAGGATTTGAATATCTTTTTCCTTTGTATAAATTTTGGGCAAATGGATACATCCCTTTAGGTCGTCTTAAGAGAACAATTGGGATAGGCTTTGACCATTTTGAGGACAATCAAGCAATTGTTTTTAAAAGATTTGAACTTCCCTTGTATGGCTTTGATTTAGGAGGAGCATATCTCCTCTATAATGATCCTCTAGCGACAGCAGAGGTGCAAGGTGGAGTTTACTATCTTCGAGGAAAATTCAGAGAACAGGCCGGTGGACTTTTTGTAAAATTGAAGTCTAGACTTTTTGAATATGTCTATTTAGAAGGACAAGCCTCTTATGATAGCCATTATCATTGGCAAGGAAATATAGAAATTGCACTCCGTGCTCCTCTTGGACCAGTTTTTTCAAGGAAAAAAAGATCCTCTCTTTCTTGTAACGATCAATTGGCATTTGAATATCGATTAATCGATCAGCCAGAGAGATTTGAAATCATGCCACTGGCAACGCATAAAAGAACAGCAGCAGCTGATCCATTTTTTATTTTCGTCGACAATACTTCAGCGAGCAATGGCACCTTTGAAAGTCCTTTTAATACACTGGCTGCAGCACAGGCCGCTTCAAAGCCTGGAGATGTGATCTATGTTTTTCCTGGGGATGGGACAACAGGAGGAATGAATCTGGGGATTGTTTTAAAAAATGGACAGAGTCTCGTTGGATCAGCTGCACCTTTTACTCTAAATACTCGCTTTGGAACTATTGACATCCCCGCTCAGAGTTCAGCTCGTCCTAAAATTACTGCACCTCTGAATGTAGTAACTCTTGCTAACAATAATTTGGTTTCCGGACTTAACATAGCAGGGTTCACTGGAGTGATTAGTTCATTTAACTCGAATGCAACGATTAAAGATAATGTTTTTGTATCAATAGATGCTTCAATGCAACTAATAGATATTGCTGGAAACCTGGTAATCACAAATAACAAATGCATAGATTATGGTACTTTTGGTATTCGTGTTTTTAGCCAGATAAACGGCGATTTAAATTGCACAATTAGCTCTAATTCCTTGAGTACAAGCATAGGTACGGCAGTAGCTGGAATGAATCTTTCTTCTCGCAATAATGGAAGAGCGATATATCGCATCGAGGACAATCGCTCTGAAGGTGTTTTAGTCGGAACTGGCATTACCACTTCTGATATCTTTGTTGATTCCGGCGAAGCAACCTATCTTATCAATAGAAATTTTTTTGAAGCTACAGGAAGTGCATATAGTATATTGACTGGTGAGAATTCAGTGGTTTTTGCAAGTTTCATACAAAATACCGGAAGGACAACGGGTGCGGTCAATGCATTTAATTTGTTGGCAGAGGGTGGTCTTGGTGAATTTAGGCTTAATTCAAATACCGCAATAGGAGGAAATTTTGGGTTAAGGCGAAATGTTTCAGGTTCATTTTGGATGCAGAGCCCAAATTTACAACTTTCAGGGGTTGAAGCTCAGAATACAGGAACGTTTACCACAATGGGGCCAATTACCTTCATTCCTCCTAGATAATCTTCATGACAATTTTTCCCATGACTTTTCTGCTCTCAATCAGCTGATGTGCTTCAGCGATCTTTTCCCAAGGCAGAGTTTTGAAAATTACTGGTTTTAAAACTCCTTTTTCAAAGCGAGGTAGACAAAATTGGGAAAATTCCTTCATCAGTTTTGCTTTGTATTCTACCGATCTAAGGCGCAAAGTTGTTGCCGTCACCGTCGCCCATTTTTCAAATAAGAGGCGAAGATCCCATTCTTTTAATTGAAAGCCTCCCAATGTTGCAATGAGGATCAAACATCCTCCTTTTGCTAAAGACTGGATATTTTCCTTGAAAAAACTAGCTCCAAAACAATCGAGAATTAAGTCTATTCCATGATTTTCTGTAATTTGAAGAATTTTTTGCGAAATAGAGCCTTCGGTATGGTTGATGACTCCATGAGCGCCCAACTTTAGGCAAAATTCCATTTTTTCTGAGGAACTAGCGGTTGTAATTGGAACTGCTCCAGCTTCGCGCACAAGTTGTATCGCAGCTGAGCCGATGCCGCTTGCGCCGGCATGGATTAAAATCCATTGAGAGGGGGAAATTTCTCCAATTTGAAAAAGAGTTTGGTAGGCTGTGAGAAATACTTCTAGCACAGCAGCTGCATCAGGATAATTGAAGTTTTCAGGAATGGGTAGAGTGAGATCTTCTTGAGCAATTGCATATTCTGCATATCCGCCCCCATCGAGAAGTGACATCACGCGATCCCCCTTTTTAAATCGAGTGACAAGTTCCCCTGTTTTTTCCACTACACCTGCCGCATCGACTCCTAATACTTTAGAAAAGTGAGGGGGGAGTGGATATTTTCCTTTCCTTTGGAGAATATCCATGTGGTTGACAGAAAAAGCATGTGTGCGCAAGAGAATTTCTTTTGCACCCAGTTCTCGAGTTTTCTCTTTTATAAAAGTGAGATTTTCTACAATCGCCCGCATTTTTTCACTTAAGGTTTGACGCGATGGCCAGTGAGATTGCTCAGACCATCATAAGCGGCATATTTATAGAGGTCATGCAAAGTGGGAAAATTGAAAACAGTTCCAATTACATCGTAAAGAGTTTTTTTGTCTTCTACTAAGCTCAAACCAAAATGGATGAGCTCAGTGGCAATGTGGCCAATGATATGCACTCCTTGAATCATGAGATCATCTTTAATAAAAATGAGTTTGAGAAAACCAGATTGAGCCCCCATGATTTTTCCTCTTGCCATATCTGAATATCTCGCTTTTCCGACGCAATAATTCATTTTTTTTTCTTTTGCTTCTTCTTCTGTAATTCCAACCATAGAAACTTCAGGAATGGTATAAATTCCATAGGGAAAATAGATAGGAAGATGTTCGAGATCTTGGGTTTTAAAGATATGTGCCACAGCTACGCGTCCCTGGTCCATACTTGTGCTAACAAGTGCCGGAAATCCAATTACATCGCCAACTGCATAGATATGAGGAATATTTGTGCGATAGGTATCATCTACTTCAAGGGTTTCTCGTTTTCCTATTTTGAGAGTTATTTTTTCACAATTTAAGGCTTTGGTATTTCCACTTCTTCCTGCAGCAAAAAGAAACATGTCTACGTTCAAAGTTTGTCCGTTTTTTAAAGTAACTTTCACCATCTCTTTCTCATTTTTAGGAGAAGAAATAGAAGAAACACTTGTATTAAAAAAGATCTTCACACCAGAAGATTGCATCTGGCTTACAAGATTTTTTGTGATTTCTAAATCCACAAAAGGAAGAATTTTATCTTTGTCATTGATGAGATAAACCTCTGTTCCCATTGTGGAAAAGATAGTTGTATATTCACAACCGATGACTCCTGCTCCGACAATACAAAGAGATTTTGGGAACCGGTGAATTTGCAAAATTGTGTCAGAATCATGGATTCTTACTCCATCAAAAGGGATTTCCTTTGGATGATAAGGATAGGATCCCGTTGCGATGATGATGTAATCTCCATAGATGAGCTCCTTCTTTTCTCCAGAAATTCTAATGGTGTGAACATCTTCAAATGATCCAACTCCTTTATAGACTTTTACCTTATGTCGCATGAGATTTTCTTCGATTTCTTTTCCTGCTGCTGCTGTGACAAAATTTTTGCGGAACATGAAATCTTCAACTGAAGCTTCTCTTTTTAAATCGCGATCAATACCAAACAACCCCTTTTCATATTTTCCAGAAAAATAGAGGGATGTTTCTTTGAGTGTTTTAGAAGGCAAAGTTCCCGTGACCACTTCTGCTCCACCAAAATCTTTTCCTTTTTCGATAATAGCTACTTTATGGCCAAAATAAGCTGCCTTTACAGCAGCCTTTTCTCCAGCAGGTCCTGTTCCAATGACAATGAGTTCGTATTTCTCCATAACGACAAAATAGAATTTGTCGAGATTTAGGTCTATTTCCAAAACGGTTGTCAAAATGTCCGTATGAGAATATGAATAGTTTTATGAAAATCGATCTCATTGTTCAGCAGCAATCAGAAGCTTTGATTCGCAAAGTAAAACATTATCTCATCACGATGATGGGCGTAACTTTAGAAGAAGCAACGGATGAAGAATTCTTCCGTGCCTTTTCCTTCACCATTCGTGAAGAAATCATGATCAATTGGACAGCAACGAATCATACAATGGTAAAAACAAATCCAAGAACTATCTATTACCTTTGCATGGAATTCATGCCCGGAAGATTTCTAGAAAATAACATATCGAACATTCATGCGATGGATCTCGTAAAACTAGTCATGAAAAAGCTGAACCGCTCTTTAAAAAAAATGATTATGATTGAACATGATCCAGGACTTGGCAATGGGGGATTGGGAAGACTTGCTTCCTGTTTACTCGATTCACTTGCGACACAGCAATATCCTGCGATTGGATATGGCCTTCGCTACCACTATGGAATTTTTGAACAGGAAATTTGGGGAGGAGTTCAAATAGAAAAACCGGAAAATTGGCTTTTTCATGAAAATCCTTGGGAATTTAGACAAGATGATCATGCAGTAACTGTATCTTATGCGGGAAAATTGGTCCCGATTCAAAATCATCGCGGTGTAGAAGTCTATGATCTTATTGAACAAGAAGAGGTGAGAGCACTTTGCTACGATCTTCCCATCATTGGATATAGAGAAACCCCAGATTTTAATGTTGTCTCCCTGCGACTTTGGACAACAAAAGAATCGCCGAGAAATTTTCAATTGCAAAGATATAATGCTGGGCTGCTTGACCAGGCTGCGGAAAATACCTCGCTCACTGATGTTCTCTATCCAAATGACAACCATGAACTAGGGAAAAGAGTGAGGCTGAAACAGGAATTTTTACTTGTTTCTGCATCAGTACAGGATATCCTTACACAATATGTCAAAAATACAGGTTCAATAAAACATTTTGCAGATAAAGTTCGCATTCACATCAACGATACCCATCCCGCACTTGTCATCGCAGAACTGATCCATATTCTTCTCAAGGACCACCATTTTGCATGGGAGAAAGCTGTAGAAGCTGTTCAGACTTGTTGCAACTATACCAACCACACTGTTCTAAGAGAGTCTTTAGAAGAGTGGAATACTCACAGAGTACAATATTTGTTGCCTCGGCAATATCGCATCATTGAAAGGTTAAATTTACAATTTTGCAATGAGGTGCGCTCCAAATTTTCAGGAGATGAAGAGAGAGTAAGGCGCATGTCGATCATTGAAAATGGTCAAGTGAGGATGTCTAATCTCGCAATTTATGGATCGCATCGGATAAATGGCGTAGCAAAATTGCATACGGAAGTTTTGAAAAGCGATATTTTTAAAGATTTTCATGAGATGTATCCTGAAAAAATTGCAAATGTAACAAATGGTGTCACACAAAGAAGATGGCTCTTGGGCTGTAATCCAAAACTTGCCACATTTATTTCAAAGAGGATTGGCAAAGAATGGATTGTAAATTTTAAAGCAATAAGCAATCTGGCTAAATTTGCATCAGATCGAAAAACTTTAGAAGAATTTATCGCGATTAAAAAAGAAAATAAAACAAATTTCATTGATTTTATCAATGAATACAATCCAATTAGAGATAAAGATGGAAAAATTTTGGATTTTCCTCATGCACTGGATGGAGATGCTCTATTCGATGTGCAAATCAAGCGATTTCATGAATATAAGAGACAACTTTTAAATGCTCTCCATGCACTTATTCTCTATTTGGAGTTAAAGGATAATCCTTATAGCAGAAAAGTGAAGAGAATGATTTTTATCGGAGGAAAGGCTGCTCCAGGATATACAATGGTGAAATATGTGATTCAATTCATTTTTTTTCTCTCAAGAAAAATCAATGCAGATCCAAATGTGAATTCAATGGTTCGTCTGATTTTTTTAGAAAATTATAACGCTACAAGAGCAGAACAGATCATTCCAGCCGCAGATCTTTCCGAGCAAATTTCCTGTGCAGGAATGGAAGCTTCAGGAACGGGGAATATGAAACTTGCGATAAATGGTGCATTGACAATTGGAACAGAAGATGGAGCAAACATTGAAATGCATGAAGCAATTACAGATGAGTGGTGGCCTTTTCGTTTTGGTCAAAGTGCAAAGCAAAATAGAGAAATGTGGAAAAATCATTCTTACAATCCCTGGGATATTTATGCTAAATATCCCTACATTGCAAGAGCATTAGATCTCCTGAGAGATCGCGCTTTTGCAGATACAGATGAAGAGCATGAAGCGTTTCTTGGAATTTATCGAGCTTTATTGGAGCCATCCTGGGGAGCAGCGGCAGATTATTTTTTTGTCCTCAATGACCTTCCCAGTTATTTTGAAACACACAAAAAAATAGAAGAGCTGTTTGCACAGCCTTATAAATGGGCAGAATGTGCCATACAAAATATTTCTCGCATGGGTCTTTTTTCTACGGATGAATCGATCAGAAATTATGCGGATAAGATTTGGGGAATTAAACCCTGTCCTGTAGATCCTTCAGAACTGGAAAGAGTGAGAGAACAATATAGCGAACATGACAAATGCAGAATTTTGTATTAGGTGTAATTTCCTAAGAGACTATCTTTGAATTAGATTTATTTTTTCTGATAATTAAAAGCTTTTAAAATTTCTTTTGCCATCTTCATTATTTTCGCCCACTCTGGTGTGTCTATAAATGTTTGAGGCCAGCCATGTTCATCAGAAAATGTTTCAAATTCATCTCGAAATTTTTTTAATGCTTGATATTGAGCTTCAGTAATTCCAAAGTCTTTATACTTTTCTAGAATAGAATCACCTTCTCCAAAAAAAAGACAAACAGTTTCATCAAAATCAGCTGTTTCTCCCATTATCCAAGCTTTTTTCTGGTATTCTTTATCAGAAATACCTTCTATGGTTTCTAAAAAGCTTGTTAATACCTGTTTTTTATCTTCATCTTTAACAAGAATTTCTTTCCAGCTACTTTTAGGAATATTAAACTTCTCTTTAGCCTCAAAAAATGCATCCTCTAATGTATCAAATAAGTAATCTTCAGAAGATCTATTAGCATTTCGATCATTATAAATAATTAAATACCAACCAACTAGATCTTTTTCAATTACGTAAGATGAGTTGTCTTTTTGATACCAATATTTTTTTACTCTTTTACTATCCATCTGTGGGATATATCCTGTGTTGTG
>JAKEHU010000032.1 GCA_022614855.1 Chlamydiota bacterium | reverse complement strand
TATACGCTAAGTTATTAATTAAGCTTCAACCAGAATATCCTAAAGACAACCTACTTACACGTTCTATTAAAAAGCGTTCTTCATTGGAAATTGATGATGCCGATATAACTAGCATAAAGAATGAGATTATAGGCCTTTTAAGGGACTTTCAAACTCTAGAACTTGCATTAAATATAGATAAATCTCTTGCTGATTGTTATAATGTGTTTATTAAAGATTTAAATACTTTATTCGATACCCTGGATACCTTTCACAACAAAAAAAATCGATCATTAATAAATTTCTATACCGCAGAAGAATCTATCGCTCGAAATTGGTTAACTGTGATCAAAAATATTGAAGAGGTCGTTTCTTCTCGCTATAAAGATTTTAAAGATCCCTATGGCAACCAAGAAACAATTCCATGGCCAAAGGTAATGGAAAAGATCCAAGACTTCTTAGCTCGTACAATTGGAATTTGCCATAGGATAAATCTATTTTTGAACATCGAATAATTCATCTATTAAATCAACAAGAGTGCGAAAACAAAGGCAAATAGAGCAAAAGACTCTACAATTCCAAGAGCTGCAAAACATTTGCCAATAATTGCAGGTTGTTTTGCTGATGCTTGAATTCCTGAAGCTGCGCACATGCCTTGGAAGATCGAAGAAAACATAAAGGCAAGCCCAACTGACAAGCCTATTCCAATCCCTGTTAAAGGAGATAAACTTCCAGCAAGGATGCTATTTCGCATCAAAATCATTAAAACAAAACCATAAATCGATTGAGAGGAGGCAACAGCAGACATTCCAATAAAAGTTCCATGGTTTTCTTCTACCCTACTCATGACTGCATGAGATGCCATTCCAGCAATTCCACATCCAATTGAACTTCCAATACAAGCCAACGCAAGGGACAGAGCTGGACCGATCATGCTAAAATCCATAATTTTTTCTCCTTAGAGTTTGTGAACACACTCTTATTTATTATTTTTCTCCTTTTAAATGCCTGAGAGGATTGAAGAGCTTTCCCCCTCCTTCAAAACAATAATGATACCACTCAATGAAATTGAGTCGAAGTCCATGAATGACTCCTGCAACAGATCCCAAAACAATATTCACCCCATGCCCTAAAATTGTAAGGATAATTCCAAATGCAAGGCCAACCTCTCTTCCTAAATCATTAAATGTTGTAGCCATGATTGTGCTTGCAAGAGCAAGAGCGTAAAGTCGCAAATAAGACAAAATATCAGCAGAAACTTGAATCAAATTGGTCACTTCATGCAACCCCCTCCACCTTTTTTGGATAAAGGATAAGACAACTGCAAGAATGATCCCTCCATAGACAAGTTGCATGCCAATGCTCCTTGCTAACTCTTTGGGAACATAAAATGCAAATTGCAAAAGAGAGGTAGCATGAATGGTTATCGGAAACCAGAGATATCCTCCAATGGCAAAGAGGGCCCATCCGATATTTGCCCAATGTTTACGAAAATATCTCATGAGGGAAAGGCAGATGTGAATCAATCCGACTAAAATGGAAAGTTCCAGTAAAATATTGTCTTTAAATTCATCGAGCATTTGGAATTCTTCTTTTCCAGGTTTTGTTTTTACTTCTGTCAAAAGCATCTCTTTTCCACTTTTTGCTTCTTGTAGCTCTGGATATTGTCGAACCCAGAATTCATAAACATCATCTTTTTTAGCAAAGTGATACTCAGCTTTTTTTTGTGCAAGAGATTGAAGGAAAGAAAATTTAGCTAAGTTTCCTTTGGGGTTGATCGCCAATCCAAAAAAGGAAAGAGTTGCGACACCCCAGATTAAACAGCTTATCGCTAAAATGGTAAATAACTTGAGAAATCTCTTAGCGCTGTCAGAGAGCGTGCGCAATTTGAACTTGAGATAAAGAGCAGCGGATAAATAGATGAGTCCATAGCCACCGTCAGATACAATCATGGCAAAAAAGAGGGCAAATCCCCAAAAAACCCAGGAAGAGGGATCTTTGTCCCTCCAGGAAGGAACATCATAAATTCTCACCAAATCCTCTCCCAAACGCCCGCTCCCCTTATTTTCCATGCAAGTTGGAATCTTGTCCTGCTTTTCAATCTGAATTCTTTCAAAGTGGACTGCCAAATCTTTGACGAGCTCTTTCAATAAAAAAATCTTATTTTCTGGAACCCACCCCTCAATAGAAAAAATCGTCCCTTCAATTGGATAAGAAACATCATTTTTTACTTTTATGAGGAAATGGTCATCTAATTCTTCTATTAAAGCCTCTCGCAAAAAGAAAATGTGCCCAGCAAAACCTTTGAGCTCGGCCTGAAGCTGATGCATCGATTCTGATACAAAAGCCAGATGATTTTTCAACTCTCCTACAGGTTTGTCAAAATGCATTTCAATCATGCCTGGATAGCTTTTTGGCCTTGGATTGATGGATATGAAATAATCTAAGTCATAATCGGTTCCCACATAAATGATCCCATCTAATCCTCTTAAATTTTCCCGCTTCGAAGTCTTCATGCAAAAAAATTGGATTTTTCTTTTCCCTTCTCTTTCGATAAAGAGAAGGTCCTCAAAAGAAAAATCTCCAAAGGGGCTAATTCGAAAAATTTCAGCTTCCAAAAATCGCTGTTCTTCCGAAAGTTTTTCGATTTCTGCCTTGATGTTTAAAATTCTATTTGCAATTTCCTGTGCAAATTCGAGATTTCCATCTCCTGGATAAGGAGTTTTTACAGGAAGTTTTCGCAAAATTTTAATCGCATCTGTAAGGCTTCTAATTCTTTCGGATTCCAACGTTTTTTGCCCTTTTTGTGATAAGAATTGAATGGTTCCTTTTTCCTGCGCCCTGAGGAAAAATTCACCCAAATCACTCTTGATTCCTAGAAATAGATATTTTTTTAAATCAATGATCATCCCTTTCCTTTCCTGCGCAGCAATATTTTCTTCTTGGAAACTTTTGCTTGAGCAACAGCAGCAAGTTGTTGATCCCCAAGAAATACTTTGATTCTTTTGATATTCTCGAGTGTTCTTGGAATCATGATCTTTTCAAAGAGGTTGACGCGAATAGAGACATCGCGCAGTTCCTTGAGAAGAAGAGATTTTTTTTCTTTTGTCAGTTTTATCTTCTCTCGAATGGAGATGAGTTTTTTTATCCAGCCCATTGTAGATTCCACCCAGATAGGAGTATCAAAAAGAGGATAAGAAGGTGGGTCGAATAAGACGGTTTCAAATATGGGCACATCGACTCCAGCAATATTTTCTAGATGTTTTTCAACTTCTTGAATTTTAATAGAATGAAAAACGAGTGGAGATTCCTGAGCAGACAGAAGTGGACTAAATCCAAGAATTTTTTTCTCCATATCAGAAAACTCAATGCCCTCTTTTGCCAGTTGTACATCAGCCAAGTCGATTTCCATTTGTAGCATTGCCTTTTTGAGTTGCAAAGTAGGAAGATATTGCTGCAATTGATTTAATTTGATCTGTTGCAGGCGAAGCTCAGTCTTTGTAAATTTTAATTGAGCCATATTGAGATTCTCTTCCTATCACAAATTTTTCGGCCAATATTTATCGACCAAGTATTGTTTGATTCCCACTTCATTCTTTTCAAAACATTCCGCAAGGGTTTGCCAGCCTAAATTTAGCGCTTCCTCAAGAGTGTAATTGACTTCTAGATTCATCATTCTCATTTCAAATAGCTTGGCAAAATAGAGAAGTTTTTCATCCCACTTTGAAAGGCGAAATCCCATGCTTTGTCTTTCTTTTGCTCTTTTTGAATCGGCATAGAGACGGATTTGGGTATTTGCAAGATCTCCGTGATCTTCGCGAGTCACTTTTCCGATTACCTGTTGTTTTAATCTTGAGAGAGAGCCAAAGGGGTCAATCCTACCTCCATAAAGATAAAACTGTCCTTCTGTGATATACCCAGTGTTATCGGGAATGGGGTGGGTAATATCTCCACCAGGCATAGTCGTCACAGAGATGATAGTAATTGAGCCGCTTCCTTCGATATCTACTGCCTTTTCATAGCGAGAAGCCAGATCAGAATAAAGAGACCCAGGATAACCTCGATTTGAAGGGACCTGTTCCATTGTAATCATGATCTCTTTCAAACTATCGGCAAAAGCAGTCATATCGGTTAAAAGAACGATAACATTTTTATCTTGTGTAGCAAATTTTTCAGCACAAGCAAGAGCCATATCTGGAACAAGTAAACATTCAACAGGAGGATCGGTTGCCCTATGAATGAACATGATAGTCTTTTCTAACGAACCCGATCTCTCTGCATTGTCGATGAATGCCTGATAATCATCAAATCTAAGTCCCATTCCTCCAATGATGACTACATCGGCATCGGTTTGATTTGCAATTCTCATGAGGAGAGGGTTATAAGGCTCTCCTGGGATCGAAAAAATGGGAATTTTTTGCGATTTCACAAGACAGTTGAAAACATCGATCATGGGAATATTTGTTCGGACCATTTCTCTTGGAATGATTCTTTTAACTGGATTAAAGGAGGGAGCTCCAATATCTATTCTTTCTCCAACGATTCGCGGACCTTTGTCGATTGGTTCTCCCGAACCATTCAAACGCCTGCCAAGTAGAGCATCACTGCAAATTGCTTGCATCTGCTTTGCTAAAAAAATGACCCGATCATTTGTATAAATTCCTCTTGTATTTTCAAAACACTGCAATACTACCGTTTCACCATCGATGCTGAGTACCGAACCATAGGTGCTTTCCCCCGATTGCTTTTGGATGCGAGCCATTTCTCCTAAAGTCACATCTTTTGCACGAACAGTCAAAAGATTGCCTCGCATATCTAAAATTCGATCATAAATCTTTCTCATATGAACCTATCTACAACCCTTCCTTCATATGCAATTTATTGGATACTTTTTTCTGAATTCGGGAATAACTTTGATTATAGCGCTGCGAATTAAAAGGCATAAAATTCATATTTTTTATTTCGTTTTGCAATTCAAGAAAAAAGGAGCGCGCTTCATCATGATTTTCAAAGACAAATTCTCCTTCAAAAATTTCACTAATCAATTGTAAAAGTGGAATTTGCCGCTCTAATGGACAGTAGGCATCTTCTTTATCAAAGGCATTTTGTTGCAAATAGCAAAATTCATAGAGTTCAGACTTTAAAAAGACAATCATGTCTGCAAGAGAAATTCCCTCCTCCCCAACAACTTCCATTCTCTTATTGATTTCATCTCCTTCTTTCAAAAGTCGAAGAGCTTTTTTCACAACCATTCCCCATCCCTTCAACTGTCCTTCTAATTCTTTGGCTACGGTCGGAATATATTTGCTCCATGAAATGAGAGGATCAATTGCAGGATAGCGACGCGCATCGGATCTTGTTTTAGAAAGTCCATGAAATGCTCCTACTACGGCCAGCGTTGCCTGCGTCACCGGTTCTTCAAAATTTCCCCCTGCTGGTGATACAGTTCCTCCAATTGTCAAAGAACCAATTTTTTCATTTTTCAATTTCACAGCACCACTCCGCTCATAAAAAGCTGCAATGCGAGAACCGAGATAGGCGGGAAAAGCTTCTTCTCCAGGAATTTCTTCTAACCTTCCTGACATTTCGCGCATTGCTTGAGCCCACCGAGAAGTAGAATCAGCAAGAACAAGGATATCGAGTCCCATTTGACGATAGTATTCTGCAATGGTCACTCCCATATAAATGGAAGATTCTCTCGCACTTACTGGCATGGAAGAGGTATTGCAGATGATGACTGTTCGATTGATCAAAGGTTCATTTGTGTGCGGATCAATGAGATGGGGAAAGGTGCGCAATACTTCTACCACTTCACCTGCCCTTTCTCCACAAGCCACAATGACTACGATATCGACAGATGAATACTTGGCAAGGTGGTGTTGCAATACTGTTTTTCCAGCGCCAAAAGGACCAGGTGCACAAAATGTACCCCCCTTCAAAACGGGAAACTGGGTATCGATGATTCTAGATCCAGTGACCATCATTTTTTCAGGCCGACATTTTTCCCCAGAAAAAAGTGGCATCTTTACTGGCCATTTCTGCACCATTTTAACTTCGACTTCTTTTCCTTTATCATCTACAGCTTTGGCTACAACAGTGTTTAAGGGATAAGTTCCCGGAGAAATGGCCCAAGTGATTTTGTATGTCCCATAAAGGGAAAAGGGAAACATGATCTGATGGTGAAATCTCTCCTCTATGGTGTATCCAAGGTAATCCCCTCTTTCAACAAGATCTCCTATTTTTGCCGTAGGGTGATAATCCCATTTTCTAGAATAATCAAGAGGAGAAATATAGACCCCTCGAGAAAGAAAAAGACCAATTCGATCGGCAATTTTTTCCAGAGGGTTTTGCAATCCATCGAAAATAGAGGTCAAAAGGCCGGGGCCCAATTCAGCTTCTAAAAGCTGTGATAAAAATTCCACAGGAGTTCCAAGTTTAATTCCTCTCGTATCTTCATAAACCTGGATTTTAGCTTGGTTGCCTATGATTTCAATCACCTCTGCTTTTAACCCAGTCTTTCCAATAAATACTGTTGCAAGTTCACCTTGGCGAATATCTCCTTCAAATTCAACCTGGATCAAATTTCCAAAAGCTTTTACTACCTGTCCAAAAGCTTTTTTTTGTTCATCAACCATATGAACCTATCATCTACCCAATTTTGATTTTTTCTAAACGCCGTTTTCCTTCTTCCTCATCCATGAGTCTCCACTTTTCGACGATGAATAATCTTGCAAGGTACCCCAAAATCCAATCGATGGAAAAAAGGGGGTATCCGGCCATTTCTTCGATTTTGTTGAATCGATAAGTAGCAAATTCTTTAAACTGCACCCAAGGATCATTTCCACAAGATTCCAAAAGAAGTTTAATTTCATTGTACTCTGGAGGTGGATGAAACTCCTCTGCATCCTTTTGCGCCATGATATATGCAACCAGAGAATCAGAAAAATCCTCAAATTGAAGCTCATAAACAAGGTCGCTTTTTAACCTCTTAGCTTTAAAAGCAAGGAGAATTAACCTCCAATCCCGCTCAAATTGAAGATATTTTTTCACAAATCCTTTTTGCTTGGGAATTTCTTCTGAAAAATATTTTGAAAAAAGACCGAAAATGTACCGAAGTTTCTCTTCTTTACTTTCATATTCGTCTAAAAAATCAAATACATACTCCGGCAAAATATCATGAATTAATAAGGCCTCATCCAATTCTTTTTCGGTTAAATTCCCTCTGGAATCCAATGGCTCTTCCAATAAAAGAGAGCGAATATTATGCAGATCAAAATATCTGCGAAAGAGATGGACTTTTTCATAATCTTTTTTATAAAGATTGGTGGAAAGTCGATAGTCTAATTCTTCAAAAGTAATATCTGGGGTTTCTCCAACCACTAAAGGGGGCAGGGACGGTGCAAGAAAGTAGTAATTACGCATTACAGTGAACCAAAAAGAAACTTGCGAAAATCTTTTCTAATGTATTCCGCAATGAGATCCTTCAGGGCCATGTCGGTTAAATCAATGGTAATGTTTTCTTGATGCAACTTCACTTCAATTCCAGCTCCGATTGGCCCTATCAGAGCGCTTTTTTCTTTTAGCTGCTCTAGGATTTTCTCTCCTAGCTTTTGATTGATCTCTTGCTGAGAAACAGTTTTTGCAATCACAACGCTAATATCTGTCTTAAGACCTTCCTTTTCAATTGCTTTGATAATGGCAGCAATCAATTTTGCGATTACATCAGGCTCATTCAATTGTTTTCTAATTATTTCTACTAATTTAGGATGAAAAAGTTTTTCTTCGATGGATTGTTTTAAGGATTCAACAGTTTGTTGACATGCTTGAGAAAGAGAGGTGGTGACAATCTTTTCTTTTTGTGCAATCTCTAGCTCTGCTTCTTTTGAGATCTTCTCAATTTTCTTTTTTGCCTGGTCGATCAATTGATCAGCTTCTCTTTTGGCATTTTTAATGACCTCTTCTGCTTCTTTAATTGCTGGCTCTAAGGTTTCCTGCCTTAAAAGCTCACATATTTTTTTTACCTTATCTTTACCTGTATCTAACCCTTGCATTTGACTTGTTCCAACCAACTACCTTACAATTTAACCTCAATCTTTTTATATTTTTCAATGTTAAAAAAATATTTACTATGAGATACAGAAGGTTATGAAACTAGTTACACGCTTGCTACTTTGCCTGCTACTCATTCAGTTTCATCCCCTCTCCTGCGATGAGATGAAAAAACATCAAGAACAAACGGAAGAGATTTATGCTACAGGTAAGGGTTGCAAAGAAAGTTCTTTTACAGGCATTGCCGCTCCAATGTTTGGTTGGGGACTTGCTCTCACTTTCCTCATCGGTCTTCTAACCGGGCTAATTCATCAAAGCGGCCATGCCCACGATTAACTATTGGATTTTCGGAATTTTTTTTTTATTTTTCATACCTCTTTTTTGTGAGGAAACCCCCTTATTTGTTCCACCAAATGGATGGGAATTTGCCCTTCCCCAGGAAGATTGTTCTCTTGTACAAGCCTGCTTTAAAAAAAAGGGAAGTGGCTTTACCCCTTCAATCAATTTTGCCATAGAAAAGGTTGCTGTTTCACTAGAGGAATACTTAAGGATCGTAAAAAGCAATTATGAAGAAGATTATCCCCATTGCACTTGGAAAAATCTTGGATGGTTAAAGTCCCAAGCAGGAAATGGCGTAGTTATGGAAATCGATCTGCCAAGCCAAGGGGGCGATATGAAACTGCTTCAGTTTGTCCTTTTCAAAGATCAAAAGGCATACATCTTAACCGGAGCTACATTGAAAAAAGATTTTTTTACCTATCTTCCTATCTTTCAAAAATCTTTCGAAAGTCTCCAATTTATCCCTGATCTTTTTTCCCTTATTTCCAATGAGAAGAAAAGGGCAGATCTTAAAGAAATGATTTCTCAAACAACCTTTTCTTTGCAAAAAAAAGAAGAGAACATAAAATCCTTAGAAAAACGACTTTACCATTTAACATCCGTCTTAAATCGACATTACTCAGAAATGGGCGGCTATGGACATTATCTCATCTTAAAGGAGATGGAAAAACAGCTAGCATCAACAAAAGAATGAAAAAACGCTTTATCGGATACATCACCGCTTTTTGTTTAACGGGTTCATCCCTCTGCTTTTCTCAAGAAGGAGAAAGTGAAATCAAAGCAGGAAAATGTGTAGGAAAGGGGTGTGCAGATTCTGCGCGAATGGCAAATTCTAGTCTTTTGCACAATTGGGCACTAGCCGGTATTGTCATAGCCATTGGAATTACAGCACTTGTCCTCGTTGCCCATCATCATCGCTAATTTAAAGGCTAAAGGCTAAATTCTAAAGGCTAAAAAGAGAACAAAACAAATCCTCTAATTTAGCCTTTATACTTTAGAAGAAATATGGGGACTAGAAAATTAAAATTTGCTTTTATTTTCTTTCTACTTTTCTCTTCTTGCAATCAAACAGAAAATTGGTCAGTTGACCATCTCTTTTCTTCTACAAATTGCATTTCCAGACTTTGTTTTCATACACCTAACCCAATCAATGGAATCGACCTAGAATTCATGCAAACAAAAACAAATATCTATGCATTTTTGCAAATCCGCTCTCAAAAAGTTTTCCCAAAAGAAGTCAAAATCATTGCTGATTCTAACATCTATCAATTTTCATTGAGGAGTTGTGATGGAAATCATCGTTTTACTTTAGAAGAAAAAGAAAAGAAGAGCTTCCTCCATTTACTTCAAACTGCAAATGAGATCACTTTACAAATTGGCCCCTGTTTTCAAAAAATCAAAGGAGATGAGATAAAAAAATGGTTTCAAAAAATGAAGAGACCTTGGTACCAAATTCCTTTTAATTGATATCTCTTCCTCTTCTTTTTTTAGCTTTTATCTTTTAGCCTTTAGCCTTTCTTCTTTATTCGAGTCTGCCTAGGCCTTTGACCCTACTTTTTTCAAACATGACTTTTAAGAGTATCATAGAAAGGGTGATGTAGAAAATATTTAAAATAAAACTCTTTAACAACATTTCGTAAGACAATTCTTGGGTAAAAAGCAATTTTCTCATCGCTTCGAAAATATAGGTTGTTGGAAGCATTTTTGCAATGGCTTGCATCCAACCAGGCAAAACAGCCAGAGGATAAAAAACGGCACTAAAAGGTGCAAAAACAAATGGCATGAGCCAGGCAAACATTTGCAGGCGCTGACCAAAATAGATCAAAATAGAAGCTGTTAAAAATCCAATAAACCAAGCTGACATCATCAGTGATGCAACAAAGGGAAGAAAAGCCCATCCCATGGCAAAAATATTTAATGCATAAAGCAGCCAAACGACCATAGCTCCAACGAGTATTCCTATGGAGATTTTGAAGATACCACACACGATTGTGGCTACCATCCATTCAGAAATCTTCAATGATGTGGCAAATAAATTGGTCAAATTGCGGCACCAGTATTCTTGAAGCAAGTTCACAGCAATTTCATATGTCCCGCGCCAAATCACTTGCCAAAATGCAAGTCCTGTCAAAATCGTGAGGGCAATATTGGGCACAGCTGTCTGCTGAGATTGAATCCAAATGCTTGTCATCCCCCAAAGAACAATATCAACAGCAGGATAATAAAAGACCTCCGCCATCTGATCCGGTTTAGTAAAAAAATAGAAATATCGCAATAAAATTGCCCAAATGCGTCTTAGACTCATAATTTTTTAGTAACGTATAAAAAATAATCTTCTAATTGAGGTTCTTTAATTTGAATTTGTTTATAAAAAATATTTTCCCGAGCCAGATGGCCCAAAAACTTGGGAATTTGTATTTCATCTACTTTCAATTCAAAAAAATTGTCCTTTACAGAGTAGTTGAAATTACTCATTTTTGCAATTTCCACTGCCTTCTCGATTCCAATTTCAATAGATAACTTTAAGGTGGAAAAAACTACACTTTTTGCCAGGTTGCTCGGATGGTCATCTGCAATGATCTTCCCCTCTTTTAAAAAGAGAACTCGATCGCAAAGCACATTGACCTCTGCCATGCCATGAGAAGTAAAAAGAATAGAGATATTCTCTTTTTCTCTTTGCTGGAGAATGTAGTCGCATACTTGTTTGGACATATCTGGATCGAGCGAAGCTGTAGGCTCATCAAGCAAAACAATCTTAGCGCGGACCATAAAAGCTTTAATGAGCATCACACGAGTGAGTTGCCCAGAAGAAAGGCTGGAAATGAGCGCCTTCTTTTTTTCTGTCATTTCAAATCTTTCTAAAAGCTCATCCATCCTCTGTGAGATCTCTTTCTTGCTCAACCCATATAGGCGGCCAAAAACATTTAAATTTTGTTGTACTGTAAGATTCCAAGGAAGATTTGCAAACGCACTTGCAAAACTCACCTTCTGCAAAATTTCAGAGCGATGTTTAAAAAATTCTTTCCCAAAATAGAAAATAGAACCTGATGTGGGTTTTAATGTACCAAGGAGCATTTGGATCGTGGTCGTTTTTCCAGATCCATTAGGTCCAAGAAGTCCTAAAATTTCCCCTTTGCGCAATTCAAAAGAAATTCCGTCTACCGCAGGAGTTTCCTTTTTGGGATAAATTTTAGTTAAGTTTTTAATTGATAAGATAGGTTCTTTTATCATAAATTTTTTATTATATATGGACAGTATGATAACAAATTTTCTTATTAAAACGCGAGTTTTGGATAAGCACTCTATGATTATCAATGCCTTTCAGTCACTGACGTGTTGAAATTCACTTGCTGGCGGCGTCTCCGACGCCAGCTGTGTTCATCTCAACACATCATTGAGCCGAAATTTCATCGATCTTCATAGAGCAGTTATCAAAAACTCGCGTTAAGAGACTGTTTGAAAACCAGGCCTTTTAGAGATTTGAGAAGTTTTTTGATGAGATTTCACGTGGATCAACGAGGACAATATGCGAAGCTGCATATGGCCGAGGAGGTCAACGTGAAAGATCAGGAAAAACTTCCAAAGATCGAAGGCAAGGTTTCCAAACAGTCTCTAAAAGTAAAAAAATGAATTTTAAACCATTTATCGCCTCTGAAAAACATGTCGCTGAATTTACCGTCCGTGCGATCATATTGGGAATTATTTTAGGACTGATTTTTGGAATTGGAAATGGCTATTTAGCTCTAAAAGTGGGGACAACTGTCTCTGCTTCTATTCCCGTAGCCGTTATCTCAATGGCAATTTTTCGATTGTTTTTTAGAAGAGCCTCTATTCTTGAAAACAACCTGGTGCAAACAATTGCTTCCATGGGAGAAGGATTGGCCGCTGGTGTAGTCTTTACTGTACCTGCCCTCTTTATACTCGGAGAAGGACCTTCTATTTTTCGCATTTGCCTCCTATCAATATTGGGAGGAATTTTAGGAATTCTCTTCATGATTCCTATGAGAAGGTATATCATCGTTCATGAGCATGGCAAGCTTCCTTTCCCAGAAGGCACAGCTTGTGCAGAAATTTTGAAATCGGGTGAAGCTGCGGGTTCCAAAGCTTTTACTGCCAGCATGGGGATTCTTGCAGGAGCTCTATACAAAATTTGTTCCAGCGCATTGTTCCTGTGGAATGAAACCACTACATGGATGATTAAACCATTTCAGCGCACGGAATTTAGCATGGATGCAACTCCTGCACTTCTCGGAGTTGGAACGATCATTGGCCCTCGTATTGCAGCTATTCTTTTCGCAGGAGGAGTTTTAGGTTGGTGGGTTTTAATTCCGCTCATCCACCTTTTTGGACAGGGAAATATGCCCATTTATCCAGGAAAAGTGCCCATTTCTCAAATGTCTTCAGAAGATATCTGGTCTAATTATGTCCGCTACATTGGAGTGGGCTCAGTTGCCATTGGAGGTCTGCTCAGTTTTTTTAAAATCATTCCCCTTCTTAAAAAAACTTTTCATTTTGGGTTAAAAGAACTTTTTCAATTTAAAGCAGATATTAGCCATATTCCCCGAACAGACCGTGATATTTCTCTTCGCTGGTTATTTTTAGGATCTGTGATCATCATTCTCACTCTTTGGCTCTTTCCGGGACTTCCAATGAACTTCCTAACTATTCTTCTGCTTGTCATCTTAGGATTTTTCTTTGTGGGTGTCACTTCTTTGACAGTTGGCATTGTGGGAAGTACATCCAATCCTGTATCTGGAATGACAATCACCACTTTACTCATCACCTGTCTCATTTTTCTTTCTTTGGGTTGGACGGAAAGAATTTATCTGATCGCTGCATTGACAATGGGAATTGTTGCAAATGTTGCCATCTGTTTAGCAGGGACAACTTCTCAAGATTTAAAAACAGGGCATCTTCTCGGCGCAACGCCAAGATTACAGCAAATCGGAGAGATTATCGGACTTATAATTCCAGCAATAGCAATTGCAGGAACTCTTTATCTTCTCAATAAGGCATATGGATTTGGCTCTAGTCAAATTCCAGCGCCTCAAGGCACATTAATGGCGTTAATCGCACAAGGAGTCATGAATCGAAATATCCCTTTGACACTTGTCATTATTGGAGTTGTCATTGGTCTTTTTATGGAGTGTTTGCGGATGCCCATCCTCCCCTTTGCAATTGGGCTCTATCTTCCTTTATCTCTCAGCACGTCGATCATGTTGGGTGGGGTTGTTTCTCTATTTTTACAACAGCTTTCAAAAAACTCTGAAGAGACATCTGAGAGATCAATACTCATTGCATCCGGACTTGTTGCAGGCGATGCATGCACAGGGGTAATCATTGCTCTTTTGATTGTGGTTGGAGTGATTCCTGCTAGCAAAGAGGCTTTTTTCCCCGATTGGGTAGCACTTACCCTTTATCTTTCATTAGCGATTGGATTTTTCTTTTATGCCAGCAGTAAAAGTTTATTCTTCGCTAAAAGAAAAAACTAATTCTTCCTCGCCTTCTTGGTCGATATATCTCTTTATGCGCTTATTGAATTCGAAGAATCCGGTTCCACCAGGGACCATGTGGCCCATAATGACATTTCCTTTAAAATCTAAGAGATAGTCGGATTTTCCTTCGCTTGCTGCATCAGTAAGCACGCGTGTTGTCTCTTGGAAAGATGCTGCAGAGACCCAATCTGTGTACAAGGAAGCTTTCGTAATTCCAAGAAGAACTGGAGCAGCTTGAGCTGGCCTTCCACTCTCTTCGATCACCTTTCGATTGATTCGATGGAATACTCTTTTATCGACATCTTCGCCATAAAGGAATGTTGTATCACCTGGATCTGTTACGCGAACTTTTTGGAGCATTTGTCTGACGATAATTTCAATGTGTTTGTCATTGATATCAACACCTTGCAAACGATAGACCTCTTGCACCTGATTGACGAGATATTTCTGCAACTCGCGAACTCCGCAAATATCTAAAATTTCATGTGGGACGACAAGGCCGTCTGTCAACTGCTGTCCCTTTACTACATGATCTCCTCGTTGGACGATTAAATGTTTTGTCAAAGGAATCAAATGCTCTTCTTCCATACCAGAATCCTCATCGCGCACAATCACAATTCTCTTATTCTTTTGGACACCGCGGAAATCTACAGTTCCATCAAGTTTTGAAATTTCAGCATCGTCCTTGGGCGTTCTAGCTTCAAAGAGTTCAGCAACGCGAGGCAATCCACCTGTAATATCTTTTGTTTTAATGGCACCTCTTGGCAATCTTGCAAGCAACATTCCAGCCGATACATGCTGACTTTCTTCAACTGAAATGAAAGCCCCTGATGGAATGGCATAAGTTCCGATAAGTTCAGAAAATTCTGCATCAGAATAAATCGCAATCTCTGGATGCAATTCTCCTCTATGCTGTTTGACGATCAGTTCTACTTGCCCAGTTTGTTTATTAACCTCTTTTTGCGTTGAAATTCCTTCGACCAGATCTTCATATTTTACATATCCAGGTCTCTCACAGATGATCGGAATATTATGTTGTTCCCAAAGAGCTATTTTTGCTCTTTTCTTTATTTTAGCTCCGTCTTCGAAAAGGATTTTCGTACCCAGTTCAACCGTAAAAGTCTGCAGAGCTTCAATCGATTTAGTACTGAGTAAATTTTTGTATTCCTCTAAACTGCGCCCTTCATCGCGAACAATATGCAAAGCTCCATTTTTATTGAGAACAAGCCATAAGTTCTCTTCATTTTTTACTGTGCGGAGTCCCATGTATACAAGGATACCATCTTGCTCAGCAATGAGTTCAGGACTAATTCCAGCTGCGGCAATTCCCCCTAAGTGAAATGTTCTCATTGTCAACTGTGTTCCCGGTTCTCCGATGGATTGAGCGGCAATGATTCCCACTGCTTCACCATGTCCAACTAAGGTTCCGTTTGCCAAATTGAGGCCATAACATTTTGCGCAGATTCCGCGGCGAGCTTCACAGGTTAAACTAGATCGAATTCGAATGGTTTTAATGTCAGCATCATCAATTTCATCAGCTTGTGGCCGATTCAATACAGTTCCCGTTTTTGCTAAAATTTTTGTTCTATCTCCTGGCAGGTAAATATCTTCACAAATCGTTCTTCCAAAAATGCGGTCTTTTAAGGGAAGAAGCTCTTCTTGCCCTTGTTTAATTGCAGAAACTTCTATTCCATTCAACGTTCCGCAATCTTCTTCTGTAATGATTACATCTTGGGAAACGTCTACAAGGCGTCTCGTTAAATACCCTGAGTCGGCAGTTTTTAAGGCAGTATCTGCAAGACCTTTTCTAGCACCATGCGTAGAGATAGAATATTCCAAAACACTCAATCCTTCTCGGAAATTTGCAGTAATCGGAGATTCAATGATCTCTCCTGATGGTTTTGCCATAAGACCGCGCAAAGCTCCTAACTGTTTGACCTGAGATTTATTTCCTCTCGCTCCTGAATCCATCATCAAATAAAGAGGATTTAATTCGCGTCCACGAGGCTGGCTAATCAATTTAAAAAGCTCTTCAGAAAGAAGATCTGTCACTTCTGTCCAAATGTTGATGGTCTTTGATTTTCTCTCTCCATCTGTAATAATTCCATCTTCATACTGACCCTGTACAATGGCAATTTTCTTTTGGGCATCATCAATCAATTTTTGTTTGTTATCTGGAATGCGCACATCGCATATTCCCATTGATAAAGCTGACTTTGTAGCCTGTGAAAAACCAAGATCTTTGAGATCATCGAGAAATTTTACCGTTGCTTCCAGCCCCACTTTTTTATAGGTTTCTAAAACAAGTTCGCTCATTTTTTTCTTTCGAAGGGCATAATTCTGAAATCCGAGCTTTTTTGGAACGATTGTATTGAAAATAACACGTCCCGGAGTTGTATCGATGATTCCACTTTCTAATTTAAGCTTAATTTTCTCATGAATGTGCAACCCTCTGCCAAGTTCATCTCTTCTTCTTCCTTCTTTAAACATTTCATCTTCTTCAAACCAGTTATAACTTCCACCACCACTCATAGCGAGAAGGACCTCTTCCATGCTGCTAAATACTTTTGTCTTCTTTCCATGTTCCTCTGGAATATAAATCGGATCATACATCAAATAGTAAAGACCCAAAATCATATCTTGGCTTGGAACAGCAGCAGGTTTTCCCGAAGAAGGTAAAAAGATATTGTCAGGAGCCATCATCAAAAGTTTTGCTTCTAATTGTGCTTCTATAGAAAGAGGAATGTGCACTGCCATCTGGTCACCATCAAAGTCAGCGTTAAACGCAGCGCAAACAAGAGGGTGAATGCGAATCGCTTTTCCTTCAATCAGAACCGGCTCAAAAGCCTGGATTCCAAGTCTGTGCAAAGTTGGAGCACGGTTTAATAAAACAGGATGCCCTTTAATGATCTCTTCTAACACATCCCAAACTTCAGGGGATTGTCTCTGGATCATTTTTTTTGCTGAACGAATCGTGTACACGTGACCCTGATCTTTGAGCCGCTTTACAATAAATGGCTCAAAAAGTTCGAGTGCCATTTGTTTTGGAAGCCCGCATTGGTTGAAGCGAAGTTCCGGTCCAACGATGATGACCGATCTTCCTGAATAATCCACTCTCTTTCCAAGTAGGTTTTGTCTAAATCTACCCGTTTTTCCCTTCAACATTTCAGAAAGGGATTTTAGAGGGCGATTTCCTGCACCCATCACTGGATGACCATGGCGGCCATTATCAAAAAGAGCATCGACAGATTCTTGAAGCATTCGCTTTTCATTGCGAATGATTACATCAGGTGTTTTTAATTTAAGAATCGATTTCAAACGATTATTTCGATTGATTACACGTCTATACAAGTCGTTGAGGTCAGACGTAGCAAATCTGCCTCCATCAAGAGGAACAAGTGGCCTTAATTCAGGAGGAATTACCGGAATACATCGCAAAACCATCCAATCTGGACGATTGGGAGAGGATGCAAAACCTTCAACAATTTTCAACCTCTTTGCTATTTTCATTCGAGCCTGCATCGATTTTGTCTTGCGCAATTTCTCTTTTAAGTCTGCAACTAGGCTTACCAAATCTTCTTTTTCTAAAAGTTCTTGGATGGCTTCTGCTCCCATACTCACAACAAAACTATCTTTTCCCCACTTTTCTTGTGATTCGCGGTATTCGTTATCATTTAACAGTTGTTTAGGTTGAAGGGTCGTTTGACCTGGATCAATAACTACATACTCTTCGTAATAGATGATTCTCTCCAAATCATTCGCAGACATTCCCAAGATATTTCCAATGCGTGTAGGTGTCGTTTTAAAAAACCAGATATGAACAACAGGTACAGCAAGCTCAATATGAGCCATTCTTTCCCTTCGAACTTTGGAAAGTGTTACCTCAACACCACAGCGATCGCATACAATTCCTTTGTGCTTAATTTTTTTATACTTTCCACAAGCACATTCCCAATCACGAGTCGGACCAAAAATTTTTTCACAAAATAATCCGCCTTTCTCGGGTTTAAAAGTTCGATAATTGATCGTTTCGGGTTTCTTGATCTCACCTCTAGACCATTCATTGCGAATGACATCATCAGATGCGATTTTGATCGTTAACTTATCGAAAGAGTCTTTTCTCTCTTCATCTAACATGAAACTTATCTCCTATTCACTTGCTGCTATAGTTTCGACACGTACATCTAAACACAAACCTTGCATCTCCTTTACAAGCACATTAAAGGATTCAGGAATACCAGCAGATAAAATGTTTTCTCCTTTGACAATGGACTCATACATTCTAGTGCGTCCAGCAACATCATCGGATTTAACGGTAAGCATTTCTTGCAGAAGATGGGCAACTCCATACGCTTCTAAAGCCCATACCTCCATTTCCCCAAATCTCTGTCCACCCATCTGTGCTTTTCCTCCAAGAGGTTGCTGGGTAACTAAGGAATAAGGTCCAATGGAACGTGCGTGAATTTTATCTGCAACAAGATGGCTAAGTTTGAGTATGTAAATATATCCTACGACTACTCTACTATCAAATCTCTCTCCTGTGCGCCCATCATACAAATGCATCTTTCCATCTACCGGAAGGTCTAAATCTTCCATCATTTTCCAAATACGCGATTCTGGAAACCCTTCAAAAACAGGTGATTTCACATAAATTCCAGATTTTTTCGCAGCATATCCCAAATGGGTTTCCAAAAGCTGCCCCATATTCATTCTCGAAGGCACACCCAGCGGATTCAAAATGACTTCAATTGTTTGACCCGTTGAAAGATAGGGCATATCTGCTTCCGGAACGATTTTTGATACGACACCTTTATTTCCATGGCGTCCCGCCATCTTATCTCCCACTTCGAGTTTTCTCTTAGTGGCAATATAAACTTTCACTTGTCGAATGATTCCAGGATCTAGCTCAATATCTCCTTTTCTAGTGAATTCTACTTCGGTTTTATGTTTCGATTCCAATTCTTGCATTTTCAAATCATATTCTCTCAAAATTTCTTTAAGAGTTGCATAAACCTCATGTTCTGACATGAGGAGATCTTCTGCTTTTTCTGACTCAAGCATCTCAAGCATTTCTTGTGTGATGGCTTCTCCTTCTCTAATGAGAACATCTCCAGTTTTTCGGTGCATGATTGGACCTGGAGCCATTTCATTTAATAAAAGAGCGCCCAATTTTTCATGGAACTCTATGAGTAGCTCTGCTTCTTTATTTCTAAACTCTTGATGAATGTCTTTTATTCTCGAAGCTTCTTCCACAAGCTCATCATCCGTTTTAGAAAGCCTATCTCTTCGACTAAAGACTTTTACATCCATGACAATCCCTTCCGTTCCAGGAGGAACAGTAAGAGAAGCATCTTTGACATCTGCTGCTTTTTCTCCAAAAATCGCTCGCAGTAATCTTTCCTCAGGGGCAAGCTCAGTCTCAGATTTTGGAGTGATCTTTCCGACTAAAATATCGCCCGGTTTTACTTCTGCTCCAATGCGAATGATTCCATCTTCTCCTAAATTGGCCAAAGCTTCTTCAGAAACATTTGGAATATCTCTAGTGATTTCTTCTTTTCCTAGCTTTGTATCTCTAGCCGTTACTTCAAATTCTTCTAGATAAATCGAAGTATAACCATCTTCTCGAACTAATTTTTCTGAGATGATGATCGCATCTTCAAAGTTATATCCACACCAAGGCATAAATGCGACCAGGACATTTTTGCCAAGTGCAATTTCCCCCTTATCTGTTGCTGGACCATCGGCTAAAATATCTCCTAATCTCACCTCATCACCAATGTGAGACAGAGGTGTTTGATTGATACAGCTGCCTGAATTGGATCGCATGAATTTCTTTAAAAAATAGGTCTTTTTATTCAAGGGATTCGCCTTAGAGGCAACAACAATGTGTATCCCATCGACATATTCTACAGTTCCATCTTCCTCTGCAATTACAACAGCTCCAGAGTCTCGTGCAGCTCTTGCTTCAAGACCTGTTCCCACAATTGGTGCTTCCGTTTTCAAAAGTGGAACACCTTGACGCTGCATATTCGAACCCATCAGTGCTCTGTTTGCATCGTCATGTTCTAAAAATGGAATGAGTCCTGCAACAATTGAAACGAGTTGCTTTGAGGAAACATCCATGTGTGTGATTTTTCCTGTCTCAATTTTTAGCGATTCTCCTTTAAATCTCGCCCAACAAGTTGGATCTTGAAACATATTAAATTCATCAAGAGGAGCAGAAGCTTGCGCAATGACGCAACTTTCTTCTTGATCGGCGGTCATGTATTCAATCTCATCAGTTACGACCCCATCCTTCACAATTCTGTAAGGCGTTTCAATAAATCCAAATTCATTGATTTTGGCAAAAGAAGATAGAGATGTAATGAGTCCAATATTTGGACCTTCAGGAGTCTCAATTGGACAAATCCTTCCATAGTGGCTAGAATGGACATCTCTCACTTCAAATCCAGCTCTCTCTCGATTCAATCCTCCAGGCCCTAGAGATGAAAGTCTCCGTTTATGCGTGAGTTCCGCGATAGGATTATTCTGATCCATAAATTGGGATAGCTGAGAGCGGCCAAAAAAGTCTTTTAAAACCCCTGCCAATCCCTTTGCAGAAATCACTTTTCCAGGAGTCAAAGTATCAGCAGAAAAATCAAATAAATTGATTCTTTCTTTGATGATTTTTTCCATTCTTGCAAGACCAATGCGGCATTGATTTTGAATTAACTCGCCTACAGAACGCACTCTTCGATTTCCTAAATGGTCAATATCGTCGACAGAGGCTCCTTCTTCCCCTCTTCTCAATTGAATTAAGTATTTCAATGCATGGACCACATCTTCTTTTTTTAAGACGACAAAATTCAACTCTTCATCCGTAATTGGCAAACCGAGTTTGCGATTGAGTTTATATCTCCCAACTTTGCCAAGGTTATACCTTTTTGGATCAAAGAAAAGACGCATGATTGCAGAGCGAGCATTCGAAAGAGTTGCCGGCTCTCCAGGGCGAATTTTCCGATAAAAATCTTTCAAAGCAGATTCATAGGAATCTGTCGTATCCTTCGCTAGCATTTTAATGATCGGGCTTGTTTCATCGGCATCTTCAGCTATTTTGACAGCAGGAATTTGGCTATCTAGCATTCTCTTTAACATTGCTGTAGTTAGCTTTTCTGCTGTTTTCCCAAAAAGCGTACCAGATTCCTGATCCACCACATCTTCTGCTAAAATTTTTCCTACCAGTTTTGTGAAATCTTTATCTGATTTGATTCTCACTCGTACTGTGCTGAAAAACTCTTCAATGATATCAGCATCTGAAGAATATCCTAGAGTACGGATAAAAGAAGTTGCGAGAATTTTTCTACGCCTTTTTTTCCGATCGATGTAAATGTAGATGAGATCATTGATATCAAAAGTTGCTTCAAGCCAACTTCCTCGATAAGGAATGATGCGACAAGAATAGAGAATATTTCCCTTTGAATGGCGCTCTTGCTCAAAAGCAATTCCCGGTGATCGATGAAGTTGAGAAACAATGACTCTTTCTGCTCCATTGACGATGAATGTTCCTTTTTCCGTCATCACCGGAATAGTACCCATGTAGACTTCTTCTTCTTTAATTCCGGTTTCATCTGTTAAACGAAACTTCACTTTAAGGGTCACATTATAAGTAATGCCACGACGGATGCATTCTTCAGGCGTATATTTCGGTACACCTAAACTATAGGAAAGGTATTCGAGAATTGTCTTTTCGTCATAAGATTTTATGGGGAAAATTTCTTCGAAAACTTCCTGAAGACCCATATTTTCTCTTTCATGCGGTGATTTATCCGCTTGAAGAAATTGCTCATAAGATTTAACCTGAACTTCAATTAAGTTTGGAAGATCAATGATTTCTTCTTTTTCTTTAAAGCTCACCCGATGAGGTGCTCTTTTCAACATTGAACTCTCCTATTTTTCATGATTTTCTAAAAATTTTTTAAACAGCCTAAATAAGCTTTCCTACTAGACTGTTTGACCAAAGATGAAATATGTTTTTTATAGACCTGCAAGAGTTACCTTACCGCCAGCTTCTGAAACCTTTTTAGAGATCTCTTCTGCTTGCGCTTTTGGTACACTTTCTTTTAGGACTTTTGGAGCTGCTTCAACGATATCCTTTGCTTCTTTAAGGCCAAGCCCCGTAACTTCACGGACAACTTTAATCACACCAATTTTTTTATCATTCGACACTGGTTCTAAAATAATCTTAAAATCAGTAGATTCTTTTGCCGCAGCAGCAGCTTCACTTGCAACTGGAGCAGCAGCTGCCATCATAACAGGAGCTGCAGCAGCAGCTTTTACTCCCCACGTGTCTTCTAATTTTGTCTTTAATTTAGACAAATCTAAAACACTGAGCTTGCTCAAAGCTTCAACTAGTTGATCTAGATCTTTTTGGGTATTCACGCTATTACCTCTCAATTGTTACATTAATCTTTTTCTTTTTCCGCTTTATTTGCGAAACAATGGATGATACTCGCCAACATGGATTCCATCACAGACAAAGTTTGTGTCATTGGAGCTTCTAGGATTCCTAAAAACTGGGCACGCATTTCATCTTTTGCTGGAAGAACCGAAATTGCTTTAACATCGGCAGAGGAGTAAAAAACCCCCTCAAATCTGCCACCTAATACTTCAAACAGCTTCTCCTCATTTTTCTGATCGAATTGAAATATGGCTTTTGTTGCTATGATCGGATCTTCATTTGTAAAAACAAGGCCAATATGTCCAGGAAGCATATCGCGGCTAAGAGAAATTCCCTCTTTTTCGGCAGCCTTCATGAGTATTCTCTTGCGAACAGCAGTAAATGCTGCTCCAGATTTAGCCAGCTCATTGCGAAAATTGGAAGCAATATTCGGATCTAATCCTCGATAGCGGGTAATCACTAATGCTTTTGAGTTAGCTATTTTCTCAGTAATGTCATCTAGGATAAACTGCTTTTCTGCTCTCATAATTTCTCAATTTTAACTTTCAGAAAACGAGGTTAAATCAATTTTTAAGCCGGGTCCCATAGTAGAAGAAAGAGTTAAAGAAGAAAAAAATTGCCCTTTTGCATTAGAAGGTCTTGCTTTAGCAACAGCATTTAAAAAAGTTCGAATATTTTCTACTATTTTATTTGCTTCAAAGGAAATTTTCCCCACTAAACTGCTAATCACTCCATTCTTATCTGACTTAAATTCTATTTTTCCCGCCTTCAATTCTTTTACTGCTTTGGCAATATCGGTAGTTACCGTTCCTGCTTTCGGAGTGGGCATGAGTCCTCTTGGTCCAAGAACTTTTCCCAATTTCCCTACCTCTTTCATCATATCAGGCGTTGTGATCAAAGCATCAAAATCTGTCCAACCATTTTTAATTTTTTCAAGGATATCTTCTCCACCAAAAAAATCAGCATCTGCTTGCTCAGCTTCTTTAATTTTCTCACCTTTGGCAATCACGACAACAACGACTTTCTTTCCTATGCCATGAGGAAGAGAAACAGTACCTCGCACCTGTTGATCCGATTTTTTCACATCAATTCCAGATTTCAATGACACTTCCACACCTTGATCAAATTTCACTTTTGGGCATTTTTTTAAGATATCCACTGCCTCTTCAAGGGTATACTTTTTTTCTGTATCGTAGAGTTTTTCTATTTCTTTAAATCTCTTGCTTTTCCAAGTCATGAATCTATCCCGATATTTGAAAACTTTGATTTTTAAAGGATTTTTTTATAGGTTTTAAGACCGGTTCGCAGGGCATACTTAAACAAGTAGGCCAAGAAGCGGGCTTAAAAGCTATGAAAAAAGACTTAAAAAGTATGTTTTTCGAATATTTGGATAGATTCATAGACTACTACCTTTCAATATCAACACCCATAGAACGAGCCGTTCCCATCACAAGATTCAATGCAGCTTCTGGAGAACGAACCCGTAAATCAGGGGCCTTTTTCTTAGCAATTTCTCTTACTTGATCCATTGTCAATTTTCCCACTTTATCTCGATTTGGAACGCCGGATCCTGATTCAATACCTAATGTCTTTAAAATCATTTTTGCAACAGGGGGCTGTTTTGTAATAAAAGTAAAAGAATTATCTGAAAAGACAGAAATTTCGACAGGGAGAATTTCCCCTACTTGCTCTTGCGTTTTTGCATTAAATTCCTTGCAAAACCCCATGATATTTACTTTAGCTGCTCCCAAAGCAGGACCAATTGGGGGCGCAGGGTTTGCTTTTCCCGCTGGTATTTGTAATTTAATTACTTTTACTAGCTTTTTAGCCATTAGACCTATTCCTTTGTTTCATCAGGTACTTGTTCTACTTGCCAAAATTCCAAATCATCTACTCTTGTTTCTCTTCCGAAAATCGATACCATTACGCTAAGCCTGCCCTTTTCATGAAAAACTTCGATCACATTCCCAATAAAATTGACAAAAACACCATCAGTAATTTTTACGCGATCCCCTGGAGCAAATTTATGTTTTTGTACAACTCCGCCTTTTTTCTCTTCCAGTTCACTCAAAATTTCCTTCATTTCCTGATCCGATAAAGGGGTTGGCTTATCCCCTCCTAAAAAACCGAGTACTCCATTCGTATATCTTACATATCCCCAAGCATCATCTGTTAAATTCATCTTGATCAGAATATAACCGGGCCAGAGCCTTTTTTCGCTTATCTTTTGTTCACCTCTTTTAATTTCAGCAACATTTTCTGTAGGAACAAGAATTTCATCAATGACCCCTACCATTCCTTTTGTCTCGCGATTTTCTTCCAAGGTCTTCTTTACCTTTTTTTCTTGGCCAGACACAACTTGAATAACATACCATTTAAGCATACTTTTTCACTTCTTTAGCCAAAAATAAAATGCAAAATCCAATTTGTAAAATCGAGGCTATTTTTTATAACTAAATCAATCAAATAGATACTCATTCCAAAAACAAAAGTAGACCAAACTACAATCTTCGTACAAGAAATCAGTTCTTGTTTTGTCGTCCAACTGATTTTTTTTAATTCTTCCTTTAAATTTGCTACAAAGGCAAATGGTTCTTTTCGCTTTTGTTCGGCCGGTCCACTAAGATTTTTCTCTTTTGATTCCATTACACTTGTCTGCATCTTCTCCATCCCAAAACGAGTGCGGAGGGATTCGAACCCCCGACCGGCGACTTTGGAGATCGCTGCTCTACCAGCTGAGCTACACACCCAAAAAACTTAAAAAGAAAACCCTCTAAGTTTTTATCTTCGCCTATTGTAAAATTTTTGTAACCGTTCCTGCTCCAATCGTTCTGCCACCTTCGCGAATCGCAAAGCGCATTCCTTCTTCCATTGCTACAGGACTGAGCAATTCTCCGCTGATTTCCACATTATCGCCTGGCATCACCATCTCCACTCCAGACGGCAAGGAAACCGTTCCCGTAACGTCTGTTGTTCTAAAATAAAATTGCGGTCGATATCCACTAAAGAAGGGTTTGTGTCGTCCTCCCTCTTCTTTTGTCAATACATAGACAGTCGCTTTAAATTTAACGTGTGGCTTACAACTTCCAGGTGCAGCTAAAACCATTCCTCTTTCAATATCATTTTTTTCGATTCCTCTAAGAAGAATTCCTACGTTTTCTCCAGCTCTTGCTTCATCCAAAGTTTTGTTGAACATTTCAAGACCAGTTGCCACCGTTTCTCTTGTAGGAGCAAGACCAACAAGTTCTAATTTATCGTTTGTCTTGACAATCCCTCTTTCTACTCTTCCAGTCGCAACTGTTCCACGACCTGAGATAGAAAAGACGTCCTCAACAGGCATTAAAAAGGGCTTATCGATTTCTCTAACTGGGGTAGGAATTTTTTCATCAACTGTTTTGAGTAGCTCTAAAATGGTTTTCTCATATTCTTTGTCGCCTTCCAGTGCCTTTAGAGCAGATCCTCTAATGATTGGCACATTTTTATAGCCTTTTGACTCCAAAAGTTCCGTCAATTCCATTTCCACTAAATCCACTAGCTCTTCATCCCCTTTTCCAATCATATCCATTTTATTTAAGAAAACGACAATAGCTGGAACTCCAACTTGTCTTGCCAATAAAATGTGTTCTCTTGTTTGAGGCATTGCACCGTCTGTTGCAGCAACAACTAAAATTGCACCATCCATTTGTGCTGCACCGGTAATCATATTTTTTACATAATCGGCATGTCCTGGGCAATCGACGTGAGCATAGTGTCTGCGATCGGTCTCATATTCGACATGCGATGAATTGATTGTAATTCCTCTTGCTTTTTCTTCTGGAGAATTATCAATAGAAGCATAGTCGCGGTATTTTGCCTTGCCCTGACTTGCAAGAACTTTTGTGATTGCTGCTGTTAAGGATGTCTTACCATGGTCTACGTGACCAATCGTACCAATGTTGACATGTGGTTTAGTTCGCTTAAACATTTCTTTTGCCATTATAATCCTCCGCTGTGGCCATTTTGCATTTCTTTAGAATTTCTTGCCCAAAATAGGAATCGAACCTACGGCCGCTTGCTTACCATGCAAGTGCTCTACCACTGAGCTATTTGGGCCCAAAAGCTCAAGACTTCTTAACCCTATAATCTCTGATTCCTAATTGGTCGAAAGTTATATAGTTTATTGTAATAGACTAATAAAAATCAACTCTTCTAATTCAAAAATTTTTTATCTTTGGCGATAAATGATTCTACCTTTTGACAAATCATAAGGAGACATTTCCACTGTAACAATATCCCCCACTAGAACCCGAATATTTCGCATTCTCATCTTGCCACACAAATGGGCAATCACCTTCATTCCATTTTCTAAAACAACTCGGAAAGTCATATTTGGGAGAAGTTCTTCAATTGTTCCATCAAGCTTTATCGTATCTTCTTTAGCCATAAAAATTTTGTTCATCAAAAAGATAAAACAATTTTCTTTTATATTCAAATGAATAGAATATACTCTAACTATGATTTTCAAAAAACAGGAAGAATTAAAAAAAAATTTTCTTACCTGTCACACTGAGGAAGAAAAATACAAAAAAATTATTAACTTTGGACGGTCTGCTCCAAAAATACCCCCAGAACTCAAAACTCCTGAACGAATCGTAGAAGGGTGCCAAAGTATCGTTTACCTCTACTCTTGGGAAGAAGAGGGCAAAATGCGCTTTGTAGCAGAATCAGAAGCACTCATCTCAGCCGGTCTTGCTGCCATGCTCATCTTCATTTATGATAAAGCCTCTCCAGAAGCAGTAATAAAAATCCATCCAAAAGTATTTGATGAAATTGGCCTTTTTCTAAAACTCACGCCTACTAGAGCGAATGGTTTGAATAATATGTATCTTAGAATGAAAAGAGATGCTCTAAAAATTCTCACCAACTCACATTGAAACGGAGGAATCTTTCGAATCTCATGTTTTGATTAATTCTTGCAATATCTCTTGGTGCGTCGAATAAGATTCTTTAATCAGTTGGTTATATTGTATTTTTGATTCATCAACAAATTCCATTGAATTTGCTATTTTAGCGATAATGTCAGGAAATAAACCATATTTTTTCTGAGAAGATTCTTGGAGAGGTTCTTGGGAAGTATGACCAAAAATTTTTGACCAAAGTGACCTCTTTGTAGGACTTGTAGGAGTTGATTCTTGCTGTTCTCTCTCAAGCTTAAGCATTTTTTTTGGAATATATTGGCACACTCCTCTGAAAAAGAAGAAGGCATTTATACCAATGAGACCGAACCTCTTTTCTTCACTAATTCCTAGTTTTTTTTTATTTAAAAACTTCATTATCTCGGAGTAACTCATTGAGCAAACTGGTTTAAAAAGATCGATATTCATTTTCAATGTATTGTAAAACTCCTTCACACAATTCTGCATAAACAACTCATTTGTCTTATTTTTATAAATTTTCTCAATCAATGAATCAAATATTTTTAATTCCTTTGTAATAAAATAGGTTAGAACAGAACACAATAGGGAATTTCCGCGTAAGAAAGTAAAATCTAACTTTTCTTTTGGTAATTCAATTGAAAGAAGCATTTCTAGTATTAGTAAAGATTGATCTTTTTCTTCTTTGTCTGAATCCATTTTTACTCGTTTGTTGCAAATAGCTTCTAAAATGTTTTGCTTTGCATTTAGCCATTCTATCTCCGATACTAGATCTTCATGAGAGTCTAATTTCTCCCATAGAAAAGAAATAACTATTAAACGTTTCGACAAGCGATCATCTTTAACAGATAAGAGCGTTTGAATTGCATTATTAAACTGAGCCACTGCCGATTCTCTTTTGCCTTGAGGACAATTTGGAAATTGCTTCAACACCTGGTAAAGGATGTTAGAGATCTCTTCAGGAGTTTTTTCTGTTAAAAGTTTTTCTAGATCGGTATGAATTTCACTTCCATGGAGCAATTTACTCTTATATAAATAGCTCGCCATCTCATCCTGTTTTCCAATAGTTCCCTCAGAAAAACTTCGGGTTAAAACTTTTCTTGGCAAATCGAGCGGTATTTCCTTGGTCTCTTTTTTTTCTCTGGCTCTGACATTGGTTGTGATAATCTTATAAGTTGCTGCAAATTCGTCCTTTATCTGTTCTGCTTTTTTGATTGTTGCATCAGAGAATTTCTTTTTTGTAGGGATAGGGAGTGGGTTATCTAAAAACTTTAAAACCTGTTGTGCTGTTAGGGCGGTATCCGAACTAAATCGATGCGGCTCTTCGACATGTGGCTCTTCTGATTTTACTAATGGTTGTACTGGATTTGTCATTTTTACCTCAAAAAATTATTAGATAATTAATTTAATATCTATGAATTATACATTAATTATTAAATTAATAGAAGCTATAATTAATTGATTAAAATAAAGTTTTAACTAAAATTTCAAATTGATTCAATTCTAAGGGTCAATGGGATAGAATCGACCAGCTCGGATTCTCCAAAAAACTGGATGGGGCCGGGAAAGCAGAAAGAATCCCTTTCGGCCCAAGACTTACGATTCTTGTCAAAATAGGAAAAAGCCTTACCTTTTAGATCGACTAGGGCTTTTTGGATGACTGGCTTTTCCTTGCCTTTGCGAACCTCAATATTCATGAGCATGGTCAAAGGAAGACCCATGATCTTCCATTCGCTAACGGGTCTGTGCAAATCTTTCACACAGCTCATGTATCCTGTTAATTTCTCGTCGACTAGAAGGGCTGCTGTAAATCCCAGGGAGTAGCAATAGTTGGCATCGAAATTGGAAGGAAATCCAGCTCTTCCCTCATAGCCGAAGAAATGGGTTAAGCCTGAGAATTTATTTCCCTTTTTCCCGCCAATTTCCTTGGTCACAAGTTCCAATAGCAACTTTTCCGTTTCGATTAAAGAAACCTGTATATTTCCATGGGGATCTCTTTCCAAGGAAAGTTGCCTGCGAATTTCTGGTGGAAGGCTGTTAAAAGTTTTTTTTGCATTGGCGGAGAGTTTTTTAAGAATTGTCTCTTCTCCTTCGGTTGCAAAGGTATTCAATTCGGAAATCAGGGTTTTGATCTCTGGGATAAATTCAATGAGTCCTTCAGGTACTAAAATTACCCCATAATTCATTCCTTTTTCCGACCGCAAAGTAATGAGATCGGAAATTTCCTTCACGATTTGGGAAAGGGTCTTCTTTGAAGCTGCCACCTCTTCGCCAATTAGGGTAAAGGTGGGATGGGTCTGCAAAGCACATTCTAATGCAATATGGGAGGCAGATCTTCCCATCAATTTGATAAAATGGAAATACTTTTTTGCAGACATGGCATCTCTTGCAATGTTTCCGATCATTTCAGAATAGGTTTTGCAAGCTGTATCAAATCCAAAAGAGGTTTCGATATATTCACTTTTTAAATCGCCATCAATCGTTTTTGGAACTCCTACGACTGTAGTATTGCAATTTTGTGAAAGGAAATATTCAGCTAAAACTGCTGCATTGGTATTCGAGTCATCTCCGCCAATGATGACGAGGCCATCGAGCTTTAAATTTTGCGCCACTTTTAAGGCAGCAGCGAGTTGATCAGGGGTTTCAATTTTTGTCCTGCCCGACCCGATGAGATCAAAACCTCCTTGATTGCGGTAGGGGTGTAAAATTTCTTCGGTGAGTTCTTTATATTTTCCTTCGATGATTCCGCTAGGGCCTCCTAAAAATCCAAATATACTGCTTTTTGGATCTAGGCTATGCAGAGCATCAAACAGGCCAGCAATGACATTGTGCCCTCCCGCTGCCTGCCCTCCAGAAAGAACGACGCCTACTTTAAGGGGACGACCTTTTCGCGCATCTCCTTCTATCCCTTCAAAGAGGGGTCTTCCATACGTTTTAGGAAAAAGCTGTTTTAACCGGTCCTGATCTTTTATGCTTGTAGTTGGCCCAAGCTTTTTCAATCGCACTTGATGAAAATGTTGTAAGATCTTTGGGAGAGTTGGCGGATATTTTCTTCGCAATTTTTGAAGCAGGCTTTCATGGTTGATCATGAGGTATCATTTTAATTGAGTTTTTCCTTTTTTTTAAATAAACTTTATCTTGTATGGCCAGTCAACCAAAATATATTTTTATTACCGGAGGGGTGATCTCCTCTCTTGGAAAAGGGCTGACCTCTGCTTCCATAGCAATGCTGCTCGAGAGGCGTGGGTTAAAAATTGCCCTTCTTAAATTTGATCCTTATCTCAATGTAGATCCAGGAACCATGAATCCATTTCAACATGGTGAGGTCTATGTGACAGATGATGGAGCAGAGACAGATCTCGATCTTGGCCACTATTTTCGCTATACCAATTCTCCCATCTGCCGCCTTTCAAATGCCACTGCAGGACAAATCTATGAAACTGTGATCAAAAAGGAGAGAAAGGGAGATTATCTTGGAAAAACAATCCAGGTGATCCCCCACATCACAGATGAAATTAAACAGCGAATTCTCAATGCTTCGATGCAACAAACTCATACGGACGTTGTAATTGTAGAAATCGGGGGAACTGTTGGAGATATTGAATCTCTTCCTTTTTTAGAAGCAATACGTCAATTTCAGCAAGAAAGACCTAGAGATTGCATCATCATTCATCTCACTTACGTTCCCTATTTAAAAGCAGCTGGAGAAATAAAGACAAAACCCTCGCAACACTCGGTCCAAATACTCAGACAAATCGGCCTCATTCCAAATTTCATCTTGTGCAGATGTGAAAAAAAACTCCCAGAAGAAATTAAGGATAAGATCAGTCTTTTTTGCAGTGTTGCCAAAGAAAATGTGATCGACGAAGTAGATGTCGAATTCACCATTTATGAAGTTCCAATTTATCTCCATGAACAGGGTTTGGATAGCAAAATTTGTCAGTATTTCCAACTTCCTTGCGAAAAGGCTCTCTTGAATGAATGGCAAACTATGCTTGAAAAAATAAAAAATCCAAAGGGAAAGGTGACTATTGCCATTGTAGGGAAATATTTGCAGCTTCAAGATGCTTATATTTCTGTGTTTGAAGCTTTAAAACACGCTTCTATCTTTCATAATGTCTCTATCGATATCAAAAGTATTGATGCAGATAAAATTGCAAATGAGTCCGATGTGGAAAAGCTGGTTGGCCACTCTGACGGATGTTTAGTCCCAGGAGGTTTTGGAGAGCGTGGATGGATGGGGAAAATTTTGACTGCTAAGTATTGTAGAGAGAAAAAAATTCCTTTTTTTGGCCTTTGTTTGGGCATGCAGGTGATGTGCGTAGAATTTGCAAGACATGTTCTTGGCCTCAAAGAGGCAAATAGCACAGAAATGGATCCAAATACTGCTCATCCCATTATTTCTCTTTTAAGCGAACAAAGAGATGTCAAAAATTTGGGAGGAACGATGCGCCTTGGAGCACATCGATGTGTAATCAAAGATCGAACAAAAGCAAAAGAGGCTTATAAAATGGCGGTTGTTTCAGAGCGCCATCGACATCGATTTGAATTTAACAATGCGTACAAACAGATGTGTGAAAAAAAGGGGCTCATCCATTCGGGTATCTTAGAAAATGATGAGCTCTGTGAAATTATTGAACTAGAAAATCACCCTTGGATGGTTGGTGTCCAATTTCATCCTGAATTCAAATCCAAACCGATTGATCCACATCCTCTCTTTAGAGAATTCATTGGAGCATGTCTTTTTCATTCTAAAAAAAGAAAAGACCTTTTGCTTAAGCAAGAGGTCTAATGAGACGTATTGCAGGTATTGATTTTGGTTTAGCAAGAATTGGAATTGCTCTTTCAGATGAAAAAAAAATCCTAGCATCTCCCTTTGCACTGATCCAAACTGAAGCCAATTTGCAAAAAACGGCGCAAAAGATTTACAAAGCACTTATTCCCCATTTCCCGCTCGATGCGATTGTGATCGGCCTTCCCCTTTTATTAAATGGAAAAGATAGCCCCTTATCATTAAAGGTTCGAGAATTTGCCAAAATTTTAGAAGATCTCTGCAAAACAAAGGTCGTCTTATGGGATGAAAGGCTAACTTCTGCAGAAGCGGATCGCGTCATGAAAGAGGCAAAACTCAAAAGAAAAAAACGGGCAAAAGAGATCGATCTTATCGCTGCTATATTGATTTTGCAAAGCTACTTGAATGCAAAAGCTAAATTCTAAAGGCTAAAAGCTAAAAAGAGAGAAGTAGACTACAAGAGGTGAATTCGTTAATTTAGCCTTTAGCCTTTATACTTTAGCCTTTATGCTATAATCATGGCACAAAATTTTACTCACCCACTAGAAGAACCTGGCATTTCTACTAGATTTGTCGACCCCTGTATCTTAGTGATCTTTGGGGCTACTGGAGATTTGACTTCAAGAAAACTTTTTCCGGCTATTTATAATTTAGCTAGAGAAAGTCAACTTCCCAGCCAATTTGCCGTGGTGGGTTTTGCGCGAAGAGAAAAAACTCACGAGCAATTTAGAGAGGAAATGAAAAAAGGTGTCAATCAATTTTCTAGAGTTAAACCAGTCGAAAAATCGATTTGGAACAATTTTAAAGAACAGATTTTTTATCATCGATCGGAGTTCCATGAAGATGAAGGATATGAAAAATTAAAAACTTTCCTCGCAGAACTCGATAGCCAATTTGGAACGAGAGGAAATCGAGTTTTCTATCTCTCCACTCAACCTAGCTTCTTTACGATTGTTTGTGAAAAACTTCATGAACATGGACTCATCTATAATAAAGAAAAGGTAAAAGACAAATGGTCCAGAGTAGTAGTTGAAAAGCCATTTGGCCACGATTTGCAATCTGCTACTGAACTTCAAAATACACTTACCCATTTTCTAAGCGAAGATCAAATCTTTCGCATCGACCATTACCTTGGAAAAGAAACTGTGCAAAATCTTCTTGTTTTTCGATTTGCAAATTCGATTTTTGAATCGCTTTGGAATAGTCGATATATTGAACATGTACAAATTTCTGTTGCAGAGGATATGGGCATTGAAAAAAGAGGGGCTTTTTTCGAAGAAGCAGGGCTTGTGCGCGATATCATGCAAAATCACATGATACAACTCCTTTCTCTTGTTGCAATGGAACCGCCAATCAATCTTAGTGCTGATTCAATCAGAGATGAAAAGGTAAAAGTGGTGCAGGCAATTCGACCTTTTTCTGAAGAAGATTTTTCGTCCTCTCTAGTTCGCGGCCAATATGGCCAAGGTTATATCAATGGAGAAGAGGTCATCGGATATCGGCAAGAGGAAAATGTCAATCCCTCTTCCAATGTAGAAACTTTTGCAGCGCTGCGACTTTTTATCGATAATTGGCGATGGGATGGCGTTCCTTTTTACTTACGAGGAGGAAAAAGATTGCCAAAAAGAGCTACGGAAATAGCCATTACCTTTAAACATCCACCCGAAGTACTTTTTCAAGAAAGAGGCCATCTTCACGAATCCAATGTACTTGCCATTCGCATCCAACCTGATGAGGGAATTGCTCTTAAAATCAATTGCAAAGTTCCAGGACCAAGTAGTCCCATTCAATCTGTTAAAATGGATTTTCGCTATGGAACCTACTTTGGACTTACCCCACCTGAAGCATATGAAAGACTCATTCAAGATTGCATGATTGGCGATACCACTTTATTTGCAAGGGAAGATGAGGTAGTGAGTTCTTGGAAAATCTTCACACCCATTCTAGATTATTTTGCATCTACACCTCCTAAAGATTTTCCTAATTACGAATCAGGAACTTGGGGACCAAAATCGGCAGATGAGATGATTAGCAGAGATGGATTTAAATGGAGGTTAATTTAATGAACCCATCTCAAAATTCACAAACAGTTTCTGCGCATGAAATTGAAGGAGCTCTTACAAGACTTTGGGAATCTATCCAAGGGAAAAATAAATTAAGGGCCAGTCTTTTTAATCTTCTATTTTTCACAGAAAAGAACCTGCGGGCAAAATATGTCCTGCAAATTGCACACAAAATCATTGAAAAATTTCCCTCCCGTATCATTTTCATTACGAAAAACTCCGATCTAAAAGAACCTTTTTTAAAAATCGATGTGTCTATTTTGTCTGCAGGAAAAGGTGAGCAGGAAATTCTCTGTGATTTTATCCAAATTGAAGGATCGACTCATGTCATTAAAAAAATTCCCTTTGTCATATTGCCCCACATGTTGCCGGATCTACCCATTTACCTGATTTGGGCTGAAGACCCTTGCAAAAATGAGCCCCTTTTCCAAGAGCTGAAAAAATTTGCAAATCGATTCATTTTTGATTCAGAAACCGCAGACAAATTATCAGATTTTGCAAAAAGACTGCTCTCGATTGTAGAAACAGCAGAAATTGCAGATTTAAATTGGGCTAGAATGAAAAATTGGCGAGATCTTCTTTCCATGACCTTTTATACGGAAAAAAGGCTAAATGAACTTAAACAAACAAAACAATTGCAAATATTTTACAATGCTCTGCCTTCAGAATTTTACAGCCACACTTTGATTCAATCCATTTATCTTCAAGGATGGATCGCTTCTCAAATGAACTGGAAGTTTATAAAAATTGAACAAAAAGAGGGTCAAATCAGATTTATTTATCGAAAACATGGGCAAAAAAATCTCACAGTATCTCTACATCCTGAAAAATTTCAAAATATTCCTCCAGGGTCAATCATCTCAGTTGATTTAACTACAGAAAATGAAAACCATTTTTCTTTTGGAAGAGATTTAAACTCGCCCCATGAAATCAGCATGCGTTTTTCCACTCTAGAAAAATGTGAAATCCCTTTAAAATATCTCTTTGAAAGAGCTGAACCAGGGCAATCTCTAATCCGAGAAATCTCACAGAAAGGGTCTAGTATCCATTACGTAAAATTGTTACACTTTTTTAAAGAAATGAAAGGATTGAACGTATAAAGGTGCAAATCGAACAAATTAAGGTAAAATCATGGGATGAGAGGCGAAATCTTTTAATTCCCGGTGATCAAAATACCACTCTTAATCTCTGCCTGCGCCATTTTATTGCTATCTACCAACAATCCATTCAAAATCACGGCTCATTTTACGTGGCTCTTGCTGGAGGTTCTACTCCAAGATCCATTTACGAGCACCTTTGCTCTCTTCCTTATAAAGACCAAATTGATTGGTCCAAGATTTGGCTATTTTGGTCTGATGAGAGAAACGTACCTCCCAATCATCCAGAAAGCAATTATCAAATGGCAATGAATGGTGGCTTTAAAAATATGGCTATTCCTCCAAATCAAATTCATCGAATGGTTGCAGAAAAGGAGCTAGAAAAAAACGCTTTAGAATATGAAAAGACAATCCTCTCTCTTTTTCATGGGTCTTTTGATCTTGTTTTGCTTGGGATAGGAGAAGATGGACACACAGCTTCCCTCTTCCCTAATACAAAAGCCCTTGATGCAAAGGGGAGGCTTGTCATAGAAAATTATCTTCCTCAAAAAAAATCTTGGCGTATGACGTTGACAATAGAGTGCATCAATCAAGCAAAAAATATAGCTATTTATGTCTTTGGGCCCTCAAAAAAACATATTGTAAAAGAAGTATTTACCTCACCAAATCAGGAGCTTTATCCCGCCCAAAAAATTGGAACCAAAGAACATAAAGCCCTTTGGATTATCGATGAGGCCGCAGCTTCTGAAATCTTACACCTCTAAGTGATGAGCGAGAGAATCGGGCATGGATATGGGCACGTACACGCTTACGAAAAGAGTGCCGGAGGTAAGCAGTTTAAGTTTCTTGTTTAAGACATCTCGACTACTTTCCAATTTTTCTTCGTAACCGTATGCATATTCGTGTCCGTACCCGATTTTATTCTCTCTCTTTTCCCACCGCATCTAACTTCCTTTTCTGATATCATTAGCCTGATATGATTACTGTTTTGGGAATTGAATCTACTTGTGATGAGATGGCCTGTTCCATCGTCATCGATGGAAGAGAAATCAAATCCAATGTCATCTCTTCACAAGCAGATATTCATCAATCATTGGGTGGTGTTTGGCCTGAACTTGCTTCCAGACAGCATGTAGATCTTCTCATTCCTACTTTAAATCAGGCATTGAGTACTGCTGGAATTTCAAAAGAAGAGATCGACCTCATTGCAGTTGCGCAAGGACCTGGCCTTATCGGATCACTTTTAATGGGACTCAGTGCAGCAAAAACGTTCTCTCTTGCTTGGAATATCCCCTTTGTCGGTGTCAACCATGTCGAAGCACATCTTTATGCTGCTATGCTTTCAAACCAAGCTTTCACTTTTCCTGCAATTGGCCTTGTCATATCAGGTGGGCATACCTTCTTAGTTCAAATTCTTGACGTCGGCAATTATGCGTTTATTGGGGGGACGGTAGATGATGCTATCGGAGAAGCTTTTGACAAAGTAGCCTCAATGCTTGAAAAGCCCTATCCAGGAGGGCCCGCTATAGAAAGCCTAGCCAAAATAGGAAATCCTTTGCGCTATCCTTTCAAAGCAGGAAAAGTAAAGGCTCAACCCTGGAGTTTTTCCTTTAGTGGCTTAAAGACGAATGTCTTGTACACGATTCACGGGCAAAATTGCAAAGGAAATGGCCAAATTGGGGAAATAGAAAAGGCAGATATTGCTGCTTCTTTTCAAGAGGCAGCTTTTAAAGATATTGTGGAAAAAACAGGTAGGGCAACAGAAAATTTCCCCTGCAAAGCCATTTATATTGGCGGAGGAGTGAGCAATAACCTCAGGTTGCGCGAACTTTTCCAAACCTCTTCGATCTCGGTTCCTATTTACTGGCCTTCTTCGGAATTGACTTTAGATAACGGAGCCATGATTGCTGGATTGGGATATCATGTTTTTCGGAAAAAAGAAGCGGGAGATCCTCTTGATTTGGAACCAAAAGTGCGAATGGCTTTATGAGATTCTTATTTCTGTTCTTTCTTTAAGCTTTTCACACTAGAATTCCTTCGTATTTTTCCATTTTTCTTTCGCAAAATTTTTGCTTTATCTAATTGGACTTTCGGTTTAGTCACCGGTTTCTTTTGGATCTCTGACTGTTTTACCTCTTTTTCTGCAGGAACGACTTGTGGTTTTTTTGCAAAGGTAAGATTTCTTTTAGGAATATTTTCAAGAGAAGGCATTTTTTCCTTAGAATTTTTACCGCGAGAAAGCGTTTCTTTTTTCTCGTCGCGTTTATCCTTGCTAGTAGAAAAAATTTCCTCTTCTTCTTCTAACCAAGAAAATTTCTCTTCCTCTTTTTTACTGCCTAAAATCTCTTCTTTTTTCTCCTCTTTAAAAGCTCGCAACATTTCTGCTAGTTCTTCGTCTTCTTCTTCAAGAAAACTGCTAATGTCAACCGATTCTTGTTCTTTTGGATCATCTTCGAGTTGAAAAAACAAATCATCCTGGACACTTCCAAATCCGAGAAATGGCACTATGGAAAATAGTATTGTAAATCGATTCATTTTTTCCCCCACGCTCCCCATAAAAGGGTCTTGTCTTCTTAAATCGCACTCTAATTTGAGTAAATTTTTTTTTAAACAATTTTATCAAATTATTTTTTTAGTCTTTGAAATTCAAGTATTTGTGAAAAACGCTCTTAGTGTGAAGAGTGAAATTGGAAAATTAAAGAGGCAATTTTGTCTTCCAATGATGGGTTAAAAAACATATGTCCCATTTCAGGAATAAGCTCTAATTTACTGTGAGGGAGGACTTTAGAAAGCGCAACGCCACCTCTTCTTGGTAGAATGAGAGGGTCCTCTCCTCCTTGGATAATTAGAAAGGGAGAGTGAATCTTAGAAAAAATTTCTCTTCTTTGATTTAAGGTATCCGCCATTTTTTGCATGACTGAAAAGTGAACCCCTCTCCTTGCTCCTATGGGATGTTTAGATCGGATGTACATGTCTTTTGCATATGCTATTGCAAGTTGGAGATCCAAATCGACCTTTCCATGTAAGAATTTCCAAAGCGTTAAAAAGCCATCGAGGCTTTCCTCAAAATTTTTTGAAGGTCGATTTCCAAACATTCTTTGCAGAGCCTCATCGAAAAGTTTTTTTTCTGCCTCCGTAGGAGGAGTATCCAATTCTGTAGTTCCTCCGGCAGGTCCAGATCCAATGACGCTCACGCTGAGAAGACGATCTGGATAATTTACAGCAAAGAGCTGGGCAATATAACCCCCCATCGAATGGCCGATCAGGTGAGCTTTTTTGAGACCATAGTTATCAAGGATCGCAGCTGCATCTTTTGCAAGATCGTTTAAATCATAAGGAAATTTTTCAAAATTTACTGCTGAAGAGAGTCCCACATCTCGATTGTCATAGCGGATGACAAAATAGCCTTTATCAACAAATTTTTTACAAAAGGGGTCGGACCAGAAATGGGCATGAGAACCTGCCCCTGAAATCAAGAGAATTGGAGGATTTTTGGGGTTGCCCAAAGCTTCAGTCCAGAGCTCTACTTCTCCTATTTTGACAACTTTTTGCGAAGTGAGAATGGCATTTTGCGGCTTTTCCTCAATTTGTATCTTGTCTTTTTTTGATAGAGAAGCAGTTAGAGTGGAAACTGGATGAATTGAGAAGAAATTAATTAAAAAAAGAATAAAATTAATTATAAGCATAATTTCCTTTTATTTTCTGCAATACCAAGTATAAAATCAAGAAGACCTTTCTTTTTTTCATCTAATTACATAAAATTTTTCGAAAAGGGAGAATAGGGTATGGCTAAAGGAGCAAGAGAAAAAATTAAATTGAAAAGTACAGAAAGCACAGATTGCTACTGGACGACAAAAAATAAGCGAACGACTACCGAAAGGATTGAATTAAAAAAGTATGATAAAATCTTAAAAAAACATGTCAGTTTTAAAGAAGCTAAATAAATAGTGTTTGAATTTTTTATTGTTAAAAATTATTTAACACCCCCAAAAAAGCGACTTTCCGTTTCACTGATCGCTCTAATGTCCACGCTTGTCATTTCTTTGGTGGTTTGGCTCGTTTTAATTTTTCTTTCCATTACAGAGGGAATAGAAAAAAATTGGCTTGAAAAGTTGACCTCTTTACATGCACCTTTAAGGATTCAACCTACAGAGAAATACTTTTCCTCTTATTACTATCAAGTCGATCCTCACTGTATCTCTTCAAACTTTACACATAAAACCATTGAAGAAAAGGCCTTGTCAGGTACCACTAATCCCTACAATCCCGAGAGAGATTTCGAATTGCCTTCCTGGATGCCGCAGGCAGAACTCGAACGGAACGGAACCTTAAAAGACCCCGTAAAAGAAGTCTACCGGATTTTAGCGAACTTAAAAAACAAGGTAAAAGGATTTACCTTTCAAGAGTATGAGTTGAGTGGAGCATTGATGCGCCTTACCCTCACTCGCCCTGAAACAAAAGAGGAGTCTTCACTCATCCATGATCATGTACAAAGTTTTCTAACGCAAGCTTCCTATCTTGCCTCTCTTCCGGATCGCACCCCCTTTTTAGCAAACTTGCTCATTCCTCCAAAAATCTTTGAAATCAACCATCTTTTACACCTCGCTGTGAAAGAAAAAAAACCAGAGATGATTCGATCTATCTTGCAAAACATTGCGTTAAAAAAAGTAGAGCCTCGTTTTCATCTTTGGAACATTCCTGAATCCTTTTTCCCAGAAAAAGTTCGATTTTGCGCAGTGGGAGAATATCATCAAAATAAATTGATTCGGGTTATCATTCCTCTTGAAGCTAAAAATCAAGAGGGAGTTCTCTACAATGAAAATGGCTGTTTATTCTTCTGTAAACAGGGTGAAATGCCCATACAAGTGTCTTCTAATTCCATTTTTTTACGCGGCAAAAAGCAGCTGCAGGCAAGGTTTGCTGAACAAAAAAACTCTGCAGATCCATTAAAAATCTCTCTTTCTTTTCACTTGCAGAACCATTCAATAGAAGGAGAAATGGCTTTTTCAGGATTTGAAATTGTAGATGCAACGATTTTCACAAATTACTCTAAAGCTCCTTATTTCCATCCAAGCTGGCTCTACAAAATAGACAATTCTTCTGATATTAAACTTGTTCTTCCCGACAGTTTTTTTGGAGAAAAGGGGGTTTTGCTTGTAAAAAATTTTCAAGATAACGGCGTAATGGTTGGCGATCGAGGATTTCTTTCCTATACCGCTCCTACAGTGACATCAATCCAAGAACAGCGCATTCCCATTTATGTTGCGGGATTTTATGATCCAGGTGTGATTGCGATTGGCAATAAATGCATTATCACCTCCAAAGAGATTCCTCACTTAATCAATATGTCCAATAGTGGCTATAGCCTTGAGAAAAATCAATCCAATGGCATCCAGATCTGGTTTTCCGATTTAAAACAGGTAGATTCGATTCAAAAGGAGCTCCAAAATTCTTTTTTAGAAGCAGGTATTCAAGATTTTTGGAAAATCCAATCATTCAAACAATATGATTTTTCTAAAGATCTCATAGAACAGTTTCAAAGCGATAAATATCTCTTTTCTCTCATTGGCTTAATTATCTTAGCTGTTGCCTGCTGCAATATCATTTCTCTTCTCATTATTCTGGTATCCGATAAAAAAAGAGAAATTGGAATCATGCAAGCCCTAGGAGCGTCTAAAAAGAGCATCGCTGCAATTTTTGGTATGTGCGGAATGGTTATTGGGATCCTCAGTAGCGTTCTAGGCACTGTTTTAGCTATGATTACTTTAAAGAATATCAATTTCGTGGTGCACGTTTTAAGTGCAATTCAAGGACGTGAGACCTTTAATGCGATCTTTTTTGGTAAATCATTGCCAACCATTCTCAGCAATCAAGCGCTTTACTTTGTTTTAATCGCAACCCCAATCATTGCTCTTTTGGCTGGACTCATTCCAGCAATCCAAGCTTGCCGCATAGAACCTTCTTCTACACTGAAATCGGAATAATTGGAGATGGGTTCATGAAAAAAAATAATATCGTCTTAATCGCTGAAGATCTTCATAAGGAATATGATCCCCCAAATGGACCAAAAGTTTTAAGGGGGATTTCTTTAGAAATCGAATCTGGTCAGTCCTGTGCAATTTTAGGCAGATCAGGAGAAGGAAAAACCACACTTTTACATATCTTAGGAACTCTCGAAAAACCTTCAAGAGGAACTCTTCTTCTCTGTGGAAAAAATGCTGACCTTATTCAGCAAAATGAATTCAGAAATGAGCACATTGGATTTATTTTTCAAGCGTATAACCTCTTTGAAGATCTTACCCTTATTGAAAATATTCTCATGCCAAAAAAAATTGCTAGGAAAAATACAGATTTAAATAGTCCTTCGTATCAAATGGCAATGGACCTTCTCTTGGATGTTGCTCTTACATCTAAATCATCTACCCTTGCAAAATTTCTATCAGGAGGAGAAAAACAGCGGGCTGCCATTGCACGCGCCCTTTGCAATGATCCAGAAATCCTCATCGCTGACGAGCCGACTGGAAACCTCGATCTAGAAAATGCCCGTCTTGTTCAAAAGCTTCTTTTAGACTTTGTAAAAAAGAGAAAGAAAACTCTTATTTTAGCAACTCATGATGTAGAATTTGCTAAACTCTGTGATCGAATTTTTCTGCTACAAGGTGGAATCCTTATCCCTTATCCAATGGTTTAATAAAAAAAATTTTCCAAAATTTCTATTCAATTAGTATATTATGTTTTATGAAACTTTGCATCATTGGAACAGGCTGGGTAGGCCTAGTTACGGGAATTTGTTTTTCTGAATTCGGACATAAAATCTCTTTCTTCGATCTCGATCAAAAAAAAATAGAACTTCTCCATCAAGGGATCCTTCCTTTTTTTGAACCGGGCTTAGAAGAAATGATGAGAAAAAATCAAAAAAAAGGTCTTCTTTTTTTTACGAAAGATTTGAAAACTGCTTTTTCCTCCTCCGAGATCTGTTTTCTCTGCGTCTCTACTCCGTCTAATCAAGATGGTTCCTGCGCTACTGCAAATTTATTTTCCGCTGCAAGTGAAATTGGAAAACAAATTCAAAGTTACAAGTTGATCATCAATAAATCCACCTCTCCTGTTGGATCTACAGACCAAATTGCAAAAATTATTGAAGAAAAAATTAGGGAAAGAAAAGTTGAAATCGATTTTGATGTTGCTTGCAACCCTGAATTTTTGCGAGAAGGTTCCGCTATTTCTGATTGCCTTCACCCCAATAGAATTGTCATTGGGACAAAAGATGGCAAGTCGATTCCAATTTTAGAAAAAATCTATGAGCCTTTTCTCTCATCTTCAAAACAGCTCCTCATTCTAGATTTTCCTTCTGCTGAACTTGCAAAGTATGGAGCAAATGCAATGCTTGCCACCCGCATCTCTTTCATGAATGAACTATCCGGACTTTGTGAAAAAACGGGAGCAAATATCAAACTGATTCAAAAAGCAATTGGACTTGATCCTAGAATTGGCTCTGCCTATCTGCAAGCAGGTATTGGCTATGGAGGATCTTGCCTTCCTAAAGATTTAAGAGCTCTACAAGCTACTGCTCGAAAACACAACCATCCTACTCCCCTTTTGGATGCTGTTTCTCAAATAAACAGCTCTCAAAAAAGCAAATTCATCAAAAAAATAGAGAATTATTATGGATCATTGAAAATGGTCCAGATTGCGATTTGGGGGCTTTCTTTCAAACCTGAAACGGATGATTTAAGAGATGCTCCTTCTCGTGTCATAATCGAAGAATTGCTCCATGGAGGAGCTAATTTAAGACTTTATGATCCCAAAGCAATGGAAAATGCGAAGAAAATCCTTAATCCAGAAGAAATCGCAGGAATACAATACTGCACCGATCCATATGAAACTTCGATCAATGCTGATGCGATTGTCCTCATCACCGAATGGAAAGAATTTCTTACTTTAGATTTTTCCAAAATTTTGAAATTGATGAAAGGAAATGGCTTTTTCGATGGAAGAAACCAATTTAATGAGGAGACGATGCAAGAATTGGGATTTGATTACTTCTCTATTGGGATTGCTAAAAAGGAAAAATTTCATGCCTCTGCTGTCTGAGTTTGTAGATAGTTATCGCGATTTATTAGAAAAAAAATTACAAGATTTAATTCCAGAAAAACCCTCATCACCCTATCACTCTCTTTATCAAGCAGCACGTTATTCACTTTTTTCTAAAGGGAAAAGATTGCGTCCTCTTTTATCTATTGCATCTGCCATTTCTTATGGCGCTGAAATCGATGCAATTATACAACCGGCTTGTACCTTAGAGCTAATTCACACATATTCATTAATTCACGATGATCTTCCCTGTATGGACAATGATGATTTACGACGGGGAAAACCAACTTTGCATAAAGTCTATTCAGAAGGTCACGCTGTATTAACAGGAGATTTTCTCCTTACTTACGCTTTTCAGCTTCTTTCGGAAAGTCCCTATTTGACCTCTCAACAAAAAATTGAATTAATCCAAACTTTATCCCTGTTTGCAGGTGGCGAAGGAATGGTTGGTGGACAGGTAATTGATATTGCTTTTCAAGGAGAGAAAGTTGAATGGGATACATTATGTCAAATCCATCTTGGTAAAACAGCATCGCTATTCATTGCCTCCCTCTTATTTGGAGCCATTGTTGCAGATGTAGAAAATGAGGATAAAAATCTTTTAAAAAGAGCAGGGACCCATCTTGGCCTTGCTTACCAGATTTTTGATGATCTCCTTGATTATGCACAAAAGGACAAAGAATTTGGGAAGAATACCAATATCGTCTTTTTAATGGGGGTTGAAAAGGCAAAATTGCACATGGAGAAAAATCGACAAAAAGCCGTAGAGATTTTTGGGATGGTTTCAAAACCCTCTTCTCTTCTTATAGAGTTGGTAGAAAGCTTCCTCGTTTAAGCCAATCAGACCAAGAAAGTGTAGTACCAGCGCATTCTTTGCAATACTGGTAGAATTTATATAGAAATTTGATTCGCTCTGCCCGTTGTTCATATCTCAACATGGTCATCTCACCATCTTCTAAATCCGTACCTTTAATTAAATCTGATCCGCCAATGGCCCATTGACGTTTTATGATATCCTCTGCACTGAGCTTGTCACTATTAAAGAACATATCAACTATGGTCATGATAATTGTTGTTCGCCCCATTCCACCAGCGCAGTGAAGGTGGAGCCAGCCATCTTCGGGAAGATCGCGAATAAATGCAATAATCTGATCGACAATGTTATCTTTTGGATGAACTCGATCTTTTATAGGAAAGCGAACATAATTCATTCCTAATCCCTCTACTAGATCTTTTTCAGTTATTGCGCTTGAGATTTTCAAGAAAGCTGGTTCTTTACGCGTCGAAAATGTTTGCGATACTCCTTCATAAGAGTTGAGCAAGGATTTTTCTTGTTTATGCATTTCTTCTGCGGTCAGCCCAAAATCATATTCATAAGAACCAAGAGAATTCTTAAAACCCACTGCTAACCCGTCGAAAAATCCCATAAACTCTGCCCTTAGATTCACAATGGTAATTTTAGAACGATCTACTTTAAGCTCTTCAATAATTTTTTTAAGACCATTTTCAGAAAATTGATGACTTCCAGAAATGGGCAAATGATCTAATCCATCTCTAGAAATATTTACATTGCGATCAGATTTATACGCAGACTGAGCTGTTCTAAATTTATGTGGAAGAGTTTCTTCATTTTTCAAGTCAACTCTTGGATAAAGTGTATAACGTTTGATCTCAATAAATAAAGCATGTATACGCACTAAATTCATGAACAGCTGAAAAAAACAAGTAGAGTAAGATCTTGCTCGATAAGCTTTAAAGGATGTAGCGAAACCCGTTAGAATTTGAAGAGTAAAACAGCAAGCGGACAATTTTAAAGATTTTTTTTCTTTTGCTGCCAAAAGAACTTGCAGACAGTTCAGTGTCATATGCGCGATTCTTTCCACCAGTTCGCCTTTTTCCCCCTTCTGGTAAGCTTCTATTCCACCTTTAAAATTTTGGCAAAGGTCTACTCCTTGTTCTACTATCCTGCTGCATCGGAGAGAAAAAAAGAGATTACTAGCAGTAATTGCAATCGAACCAGCTAGAAATATGTTACTGTTCCATTTTTCTGGCGACTGGTTAAGGGTCTTTAGATCAACGGCTAATTGCATTAACCGACAAACTCGTAAAGTTTTCGGAAAAATAACCGGTATGAAAAACAAGCAATTTTCTGCAATTTTGTGAACTCTGCTTGAAATAAGTTCTTTTATCTTTTCATAGTTTATATGTAATAAAAGCGGGTCTATTCCACGTTTATTAAAATCTTCAATTTCTTTAAATACATTAATCATATTATATCATTAGTTTTGGCGATGATTTTATCATAATTCTCAATATAGAATCAAAAAATTTTCCATTGCTCTGAAGTCTCTTAAGATCCTATATTTATGAATTATACTCAAGAAGACACTTCACTATGTCTACAGATTATAGGAGCTTTAGATTAAAAAGATTTTTTGACATTTTTTTCAGTTCTATTTGTCTTACTTTTGGTTCTCCCCTTTACCTGCTCATCATGGTCCTCACTTTTTTGAGTTCTAAAGGTCCCATTTTCTATGGAGGATGGAGAATGGGACAACACGGTAAATTGATCAAATGTTGGAAATTTCGCACCATGTGTGTCGATGCAGATGCCAAGTTGCAATCCATTCTTCAAGAAAACCCCTTTCTTAAAAAAGAATGGGCTATCTATAACAAATTGAAGGATGATCCAAGGTTGACTTGGATAGGAAAGTTTTTGCGAAAGACCTCTTTAGATGAATTGCCACAATTTTGGAATGTCCTTAAAGGAGATTTAAGCATCGTTGGGCCAAGACCAATTGTGATCGAAGATCTTCAAAATGCAGAAATAGAAATTCGAAAATATTTTGGGGAAAAAACTGACAAAATTTTGTCTGTAAAACCAGGACTAACTTGTATCTGGCAAGTGAAAGGAAGAAATCTCCTCACTTTTCAAGAGAGAATTGCATTTGAGGAAAAATATATTGATTCACAAAATTTTGTCCTTGATATGAAAATCATTTTCAAAACAATAAAGATTCTCATTTTTCCAAAAGGAGCTTTTTAAGCTGAGTTTTCAAATGAGCGAACCCATTTTGGTGACAGGTGGAGCTGGATACATTGGAAGCCATGTCTGCAAAGCTCTATCCCAGCAAGGCTTTCTTCCTATTACATTTGACAATTTAATCACCGGTCATTTATGGGCGGTCAAATGGGGACCTTTCATTAAAGGAGACCTGTGTGATTTTGTAGCAATTTCACAGGCAATTTCTACTTTTAAACCAAAAGCAGTAATCCATTTAGCTTCTTTTGCCAACGTTAGAGAATCTATGTTAAACCCTCTTAAATACTACAGAAACAATTTTATCGGAACATTGACTCTTTTAGAAGCAATGGTACTTCATGACATTCGTTTTTTTCTCTTTTCCAGCTCTTGTTCGGTCTATGGGAATCCCACTCGCCTTCCGATTGATGAAAAACAGGAAAAACTTCCAATAAATCCTTATGGAAAAACGAAATGGATGATCGAATCACTTTTGGAAGATCTATGCAAAACGCATGGGATTTCTAGTTTATCTCTCCGTTATTTTAATGCTGCTGGGGCGGATCACCTTGGAGAAATTGGTGAAGATCATGATCCGGAAACACATCTAATCCCCCTCGCCATTTTCTCCGCACTCCATCAGAATATCCCCCTAAAAATTTTTGGCAATCAGATGAAGACAAAAGATGGAACGGCAATTCGAGATTACATCCATGTTTTGGATCTTGCAGATGCTCACATAAAGGGACTATCTTGGCTTGAAAAAAATCAAGGAATCCATAGCTTTAATTTAGGTACAGGCACAGGATATT
>JAKEHU010000031.1 GCA_022614855.1 Chlamydiota bacterium | reverse complement strand
CTTGGCCTACTTAATTTAAGTATGTCCTGCGAAATGTCTTTAAAATCTGTGAAGAAAATTCACCAAAAATCAAATTTTCTGAATTATCGGATAGGTTCATGAACCATATTGAAATTAGTAATTTAAATAAAAAGTTATTATAATTGTTATTTATTTATAAAAAAGGTAAAATTATTTGAATTAAGGAAGTTTATGTCAGGTAATATTTTAATTTATAATAAATCTGGAGTAGATCCAGACTGCCTTTCTGCAGTTTATAAGCAGATCAAATATCTCGTTGATGATAGATTCTATCGGATCGAATATTTCTCTCAAACTAATAGTGATGATTCTCGTTTTAATCCAGTGAGTCTTTTAATTATTCCAGGAGGCTCTTACACGGATATGGCAGACGAATTAAAACCGCTGGCAGCCCGCATTCGCCACCTAGTCACAGAAGATGGAGCCAGCTATCTTGGGCTCTGCGCGGGGGCAATCGCAGCGACACGCCGAATGCTAATGTATGATGAGGATCTTGCTTTCAATGTATCTAATCCGCTGAAACGAGAAATGTTCGAGTTGCCAACATTGGAAGGACGTATGCATCTGAATCTCTATTCGGGTATTTGCAGTTCTTTTCAGGTACCTCTGCGAACATTTTACGGAACACAAGAGGTTAAAACAGCTTCACCTGAAACAGAACAAAAAAAACCTTACCATCTCTATTTTCAAAGTAGTGTATTTTTCCCGAACGCGGAAGAGGAACCAGATGCTGATTCCCTTTTAAAATACACTTCTTATCGATTTTCTGGGTTTTATCGGCCAATAGAAGGTCCCAAAGAGGTCTATAAGGATATAGAGCCTATTGCAGCTCTGACACAGAAAGTAGGAAAAGGTCGTCTTCTTCTCTCTGGTGTTCATCCTGAAATAGGCGCAGATACTGTACAGCAATTTTCTGCCATAACTTCTATCCAAAAAGAAGCTAAAAATAAAACGATCGACTCTCTAAACATGTCTAAAACTGCGCAAATCGATACTATGCGCGACTATCTTCACACTCTTTTTATTGCGACGAAAAGAGAAGATTCATGAGAAATAAAAATTTTTTCTTTTTTTTCGTGACAAATCTTTGTCAATTTGTTAAATCTTTATTTGTCTAATGGTTCCTGTTTAATATAGGAGAAAATTCAATGAAAAATTTTATAAGTGTTGTTGCCTGCATCTTAATCGTCATAGGAGCCCTCAATTGGGGTTTATGGGGATTTTTTCAATTTGACATTATCGCTTGGCTGTTTGGAGGAAATACGACCTGGCTGAGCCGATTAATTTATGCTATCATAGGTCTTGCTGGACTTTGGAGTTTGAGTTGCATCGGCAGATGTTGCAAAGCGATGTGCTGCAAAGAAGGAAGTTGTCCAACTTGTGGCCATAGTGGAAAGCACCACAAATAAAGGCTAAAAGCTAAAATCTAAAGGCTAAATTAAGGAATTCTCTTTTTTTATTTAGCCTTTCCTTCTCCTTATTTAAATGAAGGAAGCAAAGTTTAGTTATAAGTCTATTATTGAAAAATCTGCAAAAGAGGTCTTTGCTTGGCTGGTTCGTCACGGCGCCTTTGAAAGGGTAGTTCCACCTTGGAAAAAAATAAAAAATCTTAAGCAAACAAGCAGCTCTTTGAAAGAGGGCTCATCCATAGAATTTTTGGAAAAAATTGGATTTTTCTGGAAAAAATGGATTTTGCAATGTCGAAATGTTAAGAAAAACCAGAGCTATACACAAGTGCAATTACAAGGTCCTTTTGCAAAATACCAAGAGATCCGTTCTGTATTACCAAAAGGAAAAGAAAGATGTGAACTGATCGATGAAATCACATTTATCTCTCGCTTCCCTAGATCCACCAGTTGGAGCAAGAAACAGTTTGATCGAACGTCTAGGTGGTGCCATGAACTCATTTCTTGGGATTTAGCCTGCTTTGCAAAACATAGGAAAAAGTCTTTACGCATTCTTTTGACAGGATCAACGGGATTTGTGGGCAGCCATCTACTGCCATTTTTAAAAGCTGCCGGTCATGAGGTGGTTTGTCTATTTAGAAAGAAGGGAGAAAAACAAAAAAATGCCATTTATTGGGATCCTAGTTCAGGAGAGGCTGAAAAAAATGATTTTGAAGATTTTGATGCAGTTATTCACCTCGCCGGAAAAAATTTGGCATCGGGGAGATGGACAAAGTCTTTAAAACAGGAGATTTTCTTAAGTAGATGTCGCGATACCTGGCTTCTTTCCCAAATCTTGCTTAGATTGCTCAGACCTCCAAAATGTTTGATCACAGCATCCGCGGTTGGATTTTATGGAAATCGCGGCGAAGAGGAATTGACTGAAAAAAGCGAAAGAGGAAAGGGGTTTTTAGCAGAGGTTTGCCAAAAATGGGAGGAATCTACTCAAGCTATTGAAAATAGAGGCACGCGGGTTGTGCATACCAGATTTGGGCTTGTTGTCTCCCCAAATGGGGGATTTTTGGAAAAATTGCTCAAAGTTTATCGACTTGGATTAGGAGGAAAAATTGGTGATGGAAACCAGATTATCTCCTGGATTGCACTAGATGATCTCCTTCGAGCAACATATCTATGCCTCATGGAAGATACAATAGAAGGAGCTGTCAATTTTACTACGCCTTTTCCAGTATCTCAGAAAAAATTTTCAGAACTTTTAGCAAAGCAGCTTCATCGCCCCGCTTTTTTCTCTATTCCAAAAGTTGTAATTAGGACGATTTTAGGAGAAATGGCAGACGAAATGATCCTTTCTAGTGTAAAGGCGATTCCTAGCCGCTTGCTCGAATATAATTTTTCTTACCAATTTCCGAGCTTAGAAGAAGCATTCTCAAAGATGCTCTAGCAGCCTTAAATTTTTCTTTTGTGCAAGAGGTGGGTTCCAAGCTGCTCTTCTAGATTTTTAGATATTTGGTGAAATGCGTTGATTTTAGATTGGTCTACCCATTGTCCTGAATGGAGGATCTCATCTACACTGCTGATAAATCTCTGTACGACCTGGGGAAATTCTCCACCCATTTCCCTTGCAATTTTTTGCATATCACTTCGGTGTTTCAAAAAATCGCTTCGCGCCTTTTGTCTTGCAGTTTCGATTTGGTTTGTTTGACCTTCTTCATTCATGAGAAAAAAAGTTCCTAAGTCTGCGCTAATCAGATGTTCAATATCCCAGAGTTCTTGCTTTTTGACATCTGTTTGTGTGTTGGGGCTACTTTTTATCTGTTTATTTTTCTTTTTCATAGAAACCTTTGTTAATTTATCTCTAATTTTATTAAAATATTTTATCCATTAATTTTCAAATTGATGTTTGAACCTATCCAGAAATTCAAAAAGCTTGCTTTTTGCGCTTTTTTCCTTATATTTTGACTCTGAAATCTATGAAAAAATTTATCAAAAATCAAAATTTTCGAATTTCGGTGTAGGTTCTTTTATGTTTTTATTACCAATTATTGTCTTCTTTTCTCAAATTTTAGCAGAATTGGAAGAAATTACTCAGCTTTCTCCAAAACCTCCACAAGAGCAACAAATGAATGAAGAGGATGAGGTTTGGGATGATGATGAAGTTATCGTTTCCAATGAAGAAGAAGATGTCGATGATAATTAGAAGTTAATTATCAAATTAATTAATTTCTAACTAATTTCCTTGAAAGTTAAATTATTTTATTTAAGAATCAAAATAAAGAAAGACTTGCAAATGGAGAATAGAATGCAAGGAAAACTCCGCATTAATCCATGGATTCAAATTTGGACATCCCCTCGTCAAACAATTCGCACAATTGTCTCTTTCGATCCTAAATATCGATTTTGGCTTTTGTCATCTATCTATGGATTTCCAATGCTGCTTCATCTAATGCAAAATTTTTCGTTAGGACAGACGACCAATCTCTACATGATTTTGATTTTGGCCCTTGTCTTAGCTCCTTTTGTCGGTGCTCTTGGAATTATGGTTGCAAGCGGACTTATGATGTGGACGGGTAGATGGATAGGGGGAAAAGCAGGATTTTATCCCATTCGCACAGCGGTAGCCTGGTCAAATGTACCCAATCTCGTCGGTATAGTTTTGTGGCTTATTTTAGTCGTAGTGTTTGGAAAAGAATTATTTACTGAAGATTTTCATCAGTCAGCTTTTGCAGGAAGGGAGTTATTTACTGTATCAACCATATTTTTATTGCAAACGGTGGTTGCAATTTGGTCTTTTGTCATTTTGCTAAAAGGACTGGGAGAAGTACAGGGATTTTCTATATGGAAATCTCTGCTCAACGTCCTCATTCCTTTTTTCATGATTGGTATTCTGATTTGGCTGCTTTCCTGGCTAGTTTGGGTAGCGCAAGGCATGCCGGTAATTGCATGAGGTTTAAGATTTTTGGTTTGTGGTTGAGTATTGATTAAACACAAATTAAAAACCTAAAGACGAAGCTTTGAAGGGTTCGTTCAAGTGAGGAAAAGATGAAAAAGATAATCCATATTTTTCTTGCATCCGCAGCATTTGTCTTGATTGCTTATCAAAATCCAGGATTGCAAGCTATTGAACCAAACACAGTAAAGAATAACAACTCTAAACAAACACTAAACCAAGATTGGCATGAATTTCATTCAGTTGCGGGAAAGTGTTCATTGAAGTTTCCCAAGAGTCCTGAACATGTCACAGAAAAAATGAGCGTCCCAGATGAGGGATATGATTTAAAGTATGATGCTTATATCTCAAATATCGATAAAAAAAATGTCTTTCTTCTTCTCATTGCAGAATACCCTGAATTTGTAGATCAATCTTTTGCAAAAGTGAGCCTGGAAGGCTTTTTAAATGGAATTTTAGCCCATAATCCAAATAACCAGCTTCTCTTTGCAGATCTCTTATTGGTTAACGGATATGAAGCTTTAGATTTTTTCATTCGATCAGGCGGAATCTATTTTAAGGGAAGAGCGATCATGGTAAAAAACAAGCTCTACCTTTTAGCAATGGAATGCGAAGTGCAAAATTATGATGAGGGAAGATATAACTACTTTGTCAATTCCTTCCACTTTAAGGACTAAGGGCCTATTTCTTTGCGTGAGTGATCGTACAAAATTTCGACGGTTTGAGGTCCATGTTCTAGAGGTGTACACTTGACTAAATAACGATCATTTTCTTTATCGTAATCGACCACATTAATTGGCATAAGACCTTTGTTTGTGTCGATATAAATCCCATCTTCCCGAACCATTACATCCTTTCCCTCAATCCATTCATAATCAGAGATTTGATATTGACATTCTTCTGCACTCAGCAAATTGCTAAAGAACACGGCAATAAGTAGCATGATTTTTTTTCTATTCTTCATATTGATACCCATTTTCTTCGTTAAATAAATCTTTTAAAACATTTGGTACGATAATTGGTGTATGAAATCCATTTTTTTCAGCTTCAATGGCCTGTTTTTGCCAATATTCATGTTTGTTTTGGTCTTTTTGTTCATAGGCTAAAGCAGACATTCGAAGGGCTGCCTCGTATGAGATGCCCTTTTCTATGGCTTTTTGTGAAAGCTCAATAATCTCTTTTTTTGTTAAAAAGTGGTCAGGGCCGCTTCCAGCGCTAATGTAGGCCAGAATCAAGGATTGAGGGGGATCACTCGATTGTTTATAGGCATTTTTAATGTATTTAAAAGCCTCCTCTTCTCGATAAACGAGTGCACAGATAATTCCAAGAAAGGCCTCATTCTTCCAATCTTTTTTCCATTCTTCTCTATATTTTGTTCGTAAAATGGTCATCAAATTTACACAGTAATCTCTCATTAAGTCTGCCGTGGAGCCATCTTTAATTATTTCTTCAGTAGAAGCTTGGATCAAATGATCGACGATATGCATAGCTTCAGAAAAAGAATAATAATCGGAAATATTTACTGGGAGGGAATTTCTTACTAAGAACTTCCAATTTTTACTTGCAACAATGTCTTTGATATTTGGAAAATTTTTCATATTTTGTTATGGAATTTTTGCCTCTACCCATGCATTTTTTAATAAAGGGACATTCTTTTTATTAATTTCAAATAATGCAATAATTTTATCTTTCCCTATTTCCCTCGTATATTTGTAAGTAATAACTCCCTTATGTGCATAGTCTATTTCACGTGAACATTGTAAAATTTTTTGATTCTCTAAAAATGCTACAAGTTTTTCAAAGTCTTTTTCATGATCTCCTGTTAATTTGATAAATTTATCCCATTGATGCTTCTTTGTAAAAACGTGAGGTAAAACATTTGGGTTGTGAGCAACAATTGAACCATTCGCCGCTTTTTTTAAAATTGTTTCGCTTTTTTTGGCATGTTTAGCACTTTCTTCAAGTATAATGGGACTTTTTTTTAGAGAATAACGTTCTAGAATTGCCATTATGTTGGCTCTTTTGAGCTTATTATAAAAATAAGCTCCTCCTTTAAATGTAGTTACAGTAAAGAATGCTAAAATGCTGTATTTTCCAATGATGAAGCCTAGTTTTTGTCCTTTTGTATAATCAGACCAGGTATCCCAATATTTCCCACATTCAAAAAGCTCTGGTAAAGCTTCTTCTAAAAGATAGCAGATTCTTCCAGAAGCCAAGAGCTCGCCTATTTCATAAAGCGTTTCAATCAACTCTTTTGATACATCGATGGGAGAACATGCAAAGGACCATAAAAAGGTGAGACCACCTCTAATAGAGGAGACAAACTCTATAGTACTTTCTCTGCCTCCCAATAAAGTTCCATGGAGTAAACCTTTAGCAAAATCTAAAGAAGGAAGCGTGTTTTCGAGAATCGAAGTATAACCAAGGAAATTTCGATTATACCTTCTATAAGGAGGAGGTAGGTCTTCAATAACCTGTTTGTAGTCCTTGAATGCTAAATCAATCTTGTTGAGTTCAAAATAGCTTAATGCCCTTTCTTTATAAGCTTCTTTTGCAGAGGGCTCGCGTCTAATAGCCTCATTGAGAAATGGTATGGCATCTTCATAAAGAAAAAAGTTGTTGTGAGCACTTCCTTCTGAGATTAATTCTTCGATATCAGAAGCATATAGTCGAGAAAAGATAAAGAAAATTAGAATAGAAAAAAGACGCATTTTGCTCGTTTTTCAATTGAGAGTATAAAAAATGAGAATTGATTGCTATATCGACATAACCTCACTCCTCTTTGAGGATCATTTGTGTAGTTTTGAAGTGGGTTTTAGCAATTTTTTCTAAGATTTCTCTTCCATACTTTGCGACAATTTTTTTTCCTATTTCTATCACTTGATTGGAGGCACCTTTTGGAAGTGCGATCCCTATTTCTTGGCTGAGCTGCTCTAATCCACTTAAAAACCCGTCTCTTGCCAAAATAGAGGCTGCAGCAACTAATGGGTCAGATTCTCCATAGTGTCTTTGAGTGAGATCAATTGAAAGATTTTTCTTTTTTAGCGCATTTATGATGAGATGTTCTCCGCCAAATTGGTCAACAATGACAGTTGTGCAGTTGGCTTTTTTAGATAGTTGTTCGATCGTAGCTGCATGGCCCCAGGCCAAAAGCTGGTTAAGGTTTTTAAAACTCTGGTAGAGCTCATTGTATTTTTGGGGGAAAATGCGAATGACGTGATGGGGGAATTTTTGGCGTATTCTTTGAGCTACTTCTACGATTGCCTGATCGGAGAGTCGTTTGCTGTCGCGCACATTTAGGGAAAGTAGCTCTTTTAGCGTCTCGTTACCAGCAAAGACTCCGGCAACACATAAAGGGCCAAAAAAATCCCCTTTTCCCGCTTCATCTATGCCAATTCGAGGAGTAAGGTCGACTAATGTTTCCGGATAGGTGTATGCAAGATTTTTTAAGATTTCCGGTTCCAAATAAAATGCAATGAATTCTTCTTTATCCTTACCTTGGACGGTCAGTTTTCCAGATTGGTAAAGAGCGCAGGAAATGCCTTTTTTTTGCGCGTTGAAAATGGTATGGGGAGGGGTTGAAATCTCAAAACCCTGATCCATTAAATCTTCGCGCAATTTTGATGCGAGCGCTAAATCGATATTTGCAACAAAGCAGGAAGGCTTTTTAGACATTTAACCAATTTTCTACGCAAATTCAAAAAAAGACAAGGTTCTTCTGGCAGATTTTTAGTTGATGCGATATGGTTAAAGCTTCGGGGGTGAACCTATCTCAATAAAATTTCCAATGTGATTTTGGGAGATTTTGAGACAGATTTTCTAATATTTTTCTTCAGGTCAGTATTGGAGAAACTATGGCCGAGGAAAAATATTAACCCAACTTGTCCCCTATCTTCCCTTAGGCACGAAGTGAGATGGGGGAAGATGCAAGATTCGCGAGGAAGCCAAGGTGGTTTCACCTTGGCAACGAGCGAAGCACAGCAGATTTCCCGTCGCAGCACGTGAATAATGGAGGATAGGGGACAAGTTGGGTTATTAGAAAATCTGGTCAAAAGAACCAAAATATCAAAGGGAATTTTATCGAGATAGGTTCGAATAAGCCCTTCAGGAGGAATATGAATGAGGAGATGAAACGAATTGGGGACATGTTTCGAGCAAAACGCAAGGAGTTAAACCTAACTCTTAAAGAGGTAGAAAATGCGACTTCTATCCGTTCAAGTTATTTAGGGGCAATTGAAGAAGGAAACATCAGTCAATTTATTTCAGGAGTTTACGCACAAGGATTTATTAAACAATATGCCAGTTTTTTAGGTTTTGATGCGGAGAAAATCTTACGAGAATATCCCTCAGCTTTTAAAATGCCTTCTGAAAAGCATGAATTCTCTTATGGAATTGGCACATTAGAAGTTCGTGGAAGCTTGGGCGGCGGAATTAAATGGTTGCCAAACTTGATGTGGGGAGGAATAGCGACAATCATTTTGCTTTTAGCTTGGTATTTTGCAAAAGTTGTTGGAATTTTATGAGCGAAGCCTTTACTAATCGATTGATTCGCGAAAAATCTCCTTATCTTTTAAGACATGCACACAATCCAGTCGATTGGTATCCCTGGGGAAACGAAGCCTTTGAGCAGGCAAAAAAAGAAGATAGACCGATTTTTCTTTCCATCGGTTATGCCACTTGTCACTGGTGTCATGTCATGGAACAAGAGACCTTTGAAGATCCAAAAATTGCCAAAATGCTCAATGAAACTTTTATCAATGTAATTGTCGATCGCGAAGAACATCCTGAAGTAGATAGTATTTACATGGAACTTGCGCAAGTACTCATGTCATCTGCTGGTGGATGGCCGCTCAATGTTGTTCTTACGCCTGATTTAAAACCTTTTTTTGCTATCACATACCTTCCTCCTACATCCAGAAAAGGATTGGTTGGAGTGGATCAGTTCATCAAGCAAATTCAAGCTCTATGGAAAAGTGATGAGCGCGTTCAACTGGTTTCACAAGCAAATCATTTGATAGAACTCTTTGAAAAAACTTCGAAAATGTCAGGAGAAGAGCTCCCTGGAGAAGCAGAGCTTTCTAGCGCGATTCAAATTCTCTTTGAACTTGCTGATCCTGAGTATGGTGGAATTAAAGGAGAGCCAAAATTTCCACTGGGCTATCAAATCGATCTTTTTTTGCAATATTCAAAAGACAAAAATGATTCTCGTTCTCTTTTTTATGTCGAACTGACTCTAGATAAAATGGCAAGGGGAGGAATATGCGATCATTTAGGAGGAGGATTTGCACGATATACCATAGATAGCAAATGGCATATCCCTCATTTTGAAAAGATGCTTTATGACAATGCCCTCCTTGCAGAAGCATATCTACAAGCTTGGAAATATACAAAAGATCTCAAATATAGAGATGTTGTCAGAGGAATATTGGATTACATCTTACGTGAAATGACAGATGCAAAGGGCGGATTTTTTTCTGCTCAAGATGCGGATACTGAAGGTCGTGAGGGGCTCTTTTACACGTGGACTGAAGAAGAAATTTTGCGAGTGATTCCTGGAGAAGATGGACAGATTTTTTGTCGCTTCTTTTCTGTTTTTCCAGAAGGAAATTTTGAAGGAAGAAATGTTTTTTATAATGAACTGTCTTTAACAGAATTTTCAAAGATTATCGGTGCTCCAGAGCAGCTTGTTAAAGAGAAATTGAAAAAAACAAAGGAAACTTTATTTCAGAGAAGACAAGAAAGAGTACAGCCTTTTAAAGATGATAAAATCATCTCTTCCTGGAATGGGCTTATGATCGATGCAATGGCAAAAGCAGGGGTGACATTCAGTGAAGAGAGATATGCAACTGCGGCACTAAAAGCTGCTTCGTTCATCAAAAATGCGATGTTCAAAGAGGGGAAATTGCTTAGAAGGTATCGAGATGGAGAAGCTCGCTTTCCAGGGGGGTTGGATGACTATGCTTTTATGATTAAAGCGATCATCACTCTTTTCGAAATTAGGGGAGAAGTAGAGTGGTTGGAGTGGGCAATAGAATTATCCGCCATTTTAGAAAGAAAGTTCAAAATGGAAAAAGGGGCTTTTTTTCAAGTTGAAAAGGAGAGCGAAATCATTGTGAGAAAATGTGAGTTTTATGATGGAGCGGAGCCTTCAGGAAATGCTGTTCATGCTGAAAATCTCCTTCGCCTTTATCAAATTACATTGCAAGAAAAATATTTGCGTCAGGCAGAAGATATCTTGAAAGCTGCGAAGAATTTTGTCGAAACGTTTCCTCCAGGTGCATGTTACCATTTGATTGCCTTGCAGCGCTATTTAGATGTAAAAGCTCCTACTTTAATTTTTTCTCTCGATGAAAAACAGAGCTTAAAAAATGAAATTTCTTTAAGTTTGCATTCTCATTTTTGCCCTCATGCTGCTATCATTTGGAAAAATGGGCTTAGCGGAAAGCTGAATGAGCTTCTTCCCTTCATCAAAGAGAAAAATAAAATAGATGGAAGGACAACATTACATATTTGCAGGCAAGATAGATGTGAATCTCCATTGACTGCAAAAGAAGAAATATTAAAAGCGATCGAAACCTTATGAACCTTAAGTTCATAATTGGAGGTGGTTGATGAGTGGCTTAGAAACTAAATCGGTTCTTGGGCAAATCGGGGATTTTCTCCTTTTAAAGAGTTTAGGAAAAGGTTCTTTAGGCGAAGTTTTTTTAGCAGAACATCGCTTCTTAAAAAAGTTTTACACATTAAAAGTTCTTCCGAATGAACTCGCTCAGGACAAAAAACTTCTGCAAAATTTAGAAAAAGAGGTAGCTTCTTTAGCACTACTCGACCATCCAAACATTGTAAAATTGTACAATTTTTCCTGCGTGGATGGAAAATATTTCTTAGTTACAGATTGCATTCATGATTCAAGTGGAAATGCAATGAACCTTTTTGAGTATATACAAGAGAAAAATGGGCTTCTTGAAGAAGAGGAAATTGTACAGCTTTCTAAACAAATTGCATCAGCATTAGATTATGTACATCAAAAAGTGGTACATGGTGAATCGACGTGTTATCAAGGAATCAAATTGAATAACATTTTAATTCGAAAAAATAAAAGTGGCATTGATGCTTTTCTTTCTGACTTCGGCCTATTTTTTCTTCAAAAACATCCTTTTAAATATATAAATCGAGAAGAGCTTTATTTTTCTTTCATGCAAAGCTACCCATTTTTAGCTCCTGAATTGAGATCTGAAGATTTTTCAAAAAATGGAGATGAGAAATCAGATGTATATGCATTTGGAGTTTTAGTCTACTACATGATCATGAACCATTTTCCAGACGGAATATTTTCTTTTCCTTCATCAAAGAGAAAAGATTTAAAATATCCTTGGGATGCTCTCCTTTACCAATGTTTGCAGAGCGAGCCGGAAAATAGACCAGCTAAAATCCTTTCTTTAATTGAGGAAACCATCGCATCTAAGGTTTCGCAAAAACAGGTTCATAATTGGGATGATCTCTCTGAAATTTTAGAAAATAAATTGGGAAATAAGAAGACATCTCCAGTAAAAAGTGTAAAACCGATCTTAAAACCAACAGAATTGATTCGCCCAGAATATGAATCGGATCCTGCAAGCGTATTTCAAATCGATAATACCGTGGTAAAATATACTCCAAAACGATCGGATAATAAGTATCAAGTCGAGCCCCTTGTAACGGAAATGGTCGTAATAGAAGGGGGAGCATTTATGCGCGGAAGTCAAAATGGGGGAAGAGATGAAATTCCAAGGCATGCAATTCACCTCTCTTCTTTTGCAATCGATGTTCACCCCGTTACAAATGAGCAATTTGTCAGATTCCTTGAAGCAATGGGTGGCGAAAAGGATGGAAATAACAATGATATCATCAGACTTCGCGAATCGCGAATTAAGAAAGCCGGAGGAAAACTCAGTATCGAATCCGGATATGCAAAACATCCCGTTGTCGGTATTACCTGGTATGGGGCTTTAGCTTATGCAAAATGGATTGGAAAGAGGTTGCCGACAGAAGCAGAGTGGGAAATTGCAGCATATGGTGGAGTTGAAAGCAGCCAATATCCTACCGGGGATAACATAGAGAGATCTCAAGCAAATTTTTTCAGTTCTGATACGACAGCCGTGATGAGCTATCCTGCAAATAGGTATGGCATTTTTGATATGGCGGGAAATGTCTATGAATGGTGTCAAGATTGGTACGCATACAATTATTATGATTTATCCATTCAAGAACCAGACGATCCCAAAGGTCCGCTTCAAGGTGTTTATCGAGTTTTGCGTGGAGGTTGTTGGAAAAGTTTAAAAGAAGATATGCGCTGTTCGCATCGCCACCGCAATAATCCTGGAATAATGAATAAAACATATGGATTTCGATGCGCAGCAGATGTTGAGGGAACTTAATTGGTTGGCAAAGAGAAACAGCAGTTGAGCAGGGTTGTAGCCCAACTGGAAAGAACGCCTTTGAAAAGGGTTCTTGGGATAAGGGATCTTTTTGCAATTGGCTACGGCGACCTTAGCTCTTCCATTTATTATGCTCTCGGCGTCACTGCTTTGTATGCACTTGGTGCAACTCCTCTTTCACTTGCACTTGCGGGAATTGTCTTCATTTGTACGGCTCTTACCTATGCAGAAATGTCATCGACTTTTCATGAATCAGGGGGATCAGCGAGCTTTGCAAGACATGCCTTTAATGATTTGATTTCTTTTATCGCTGGATGGGGATTGCTTTTGGACTATATCGTTACAATTGCCATCTCAGCATTTGCAGTGGCCCCTTATCTTTCTTTTATCCATCCATTTTTAAATGATACTCCAGTGCAAATTGGCTTTACAGTCTGCTTGATATCCATTTTGTTTTTCATGAATTTATTTGGAGTAAAACAATCGACAAAAATCAGCGAACTTTTAGCTGGCGCTACTCTTTTGACACAAATTGCAATCATTATCATTGGAATATTTTTTATTCTCGATTTGAAAACCATTTTTAGCCACATGCGCATTGGTGTTCCCAATGTAGATTGGTCTCCATCTTGGCCTGAATTTTTCAAGGGAACTGCAATGGCGATGGTTGCATATACGGGAATTGAGTCAATCGCTCAGTTGGGATCAGAAGCAAAAGACCCGAGTAGAAATTTGCCAAAAGCTTGCATTCGCGTGATGTGGGTGCTTGTTGCAATTTATTTTGGCATTTCTGTTGTTGCCTTATCTGCTCTCACTCCAAAACTTTTGGGCACTACCTATCTTGAAGATCCCATTGCAGGGATTGTACAACACCTTCCATTTGGAAAACATTTTCTTCCTTTTTGGGTGGGAATTGTCGCAGCTATGCTTCTCTTTGTTGCAGCAAATGCAGGAATAATGGGGGCCTCTAGGCTTGCCTTCAATATGGGAAGGTACTATCAGCTCCCGCGATTTTTTTCTCAGGTTCATACGACTTATCAAACTCCCCATATTTCCCTTGCTGTATTTGCAGTTTTAGCTGCGCTTATTGTGATTTGGAGTCGCGGGAAATTGAGTTTTCTCGCAGATCTTTATAATTTTGGTGCAATGGTTGCCTTTTTTTCTGCTCATGCCTCTCTGATCGTTCTCAGGGTGAAACAACCCGATTTAGAAAGGCCGTTTCGCGTTCCTTTTAATATTCGCTTTCGATCTATTCAAATCCCTATTAGTGCACTCATTGGAGCAGCTGCGACTTTCTCTGTCTGGTGTCTTGTTGTCATTACAAAGCCACAAGGAAGGTATCTTGGACTCGTTTGGATGGCTGCAGGGACTGCGATGTATCTTTTATATCGACGCAAAAAAAGAATTGCTCCTGCTGGCCAAATTGCAATAGAAAGAATCAAAATCCCTGAGCTTGAAACCTTAAAAATTCATCAAATTCTTGTGCCTATTAAAAGCGGGCTTAATGTTGAGAAAATGCAATTTGCCGCTGAAATCGCAAAATTGCATCACGCCAAAATAACAGCCATTCATATCATTGAAGTGCCCTATTCAATTCCCATAGATGCCCCTGTTCCCTATAGAACAACAATTGGGGAGACCATTTTGCAACGGATGGAGGCGATAGCAAGAGAATTAAATGTGGAAATTGAAGTTAAAATCATTCGTGCCAGGTCTGTTGCTGAATCCATTTTACAAGTCATCGAAGAAAAGAAATATGATTTGCTGATTTTAGGAGAAGGTAAAGTTCATAAAGAACATTATCCCAAAACATTAGATCCCATCACCGATCGCCTCTTTCGGCTAGCACCTTGCCGCGTTTGGCTCTTTTCCCCCATGAGAAAAGGCTAAAGGTAAAAGGCAAAAAGCTAAAGGCTAAATTAGGTTGTTTTTTGTCCTTACAGATTGACCATCTTAATGCAAAAATCCGCGTTTGTTTTGACAACTCTTGTATTTCTCTTCTTCATCTTTTAGCTTTTTGAATTTTGCCTTTAGCCTTTAGCAGAGGCCGCGACTTTAGTCTCTTGTCGATTTTCCACTTTGTTCGGGTATAAATGGCAGGCGACAAAATGGTTATCTTGAATTTTTTCTAATTTTGGAACTTCATGGGTACATTTTTCCATCGCAAAGGGGCATCTCGAGGAAAAAATGCAACCTTTTGGGGGATGAAGGGGGCTGGGGATTTCTCCTTTAAGCACAATGCGCTCTCTCTTTTTTTCTAGAAGGGGATTTGGGATAGGGATTGCAGAGAGAAGTGCTTGTGTATAGGGATGAAAAGGGTTTTGATATAGCGAATCTGTCTCAGCTATTTCTACAATATTGCCTAAATACATCACGGCTACTCTATCAGAAAGGTATTTAACAACTCGCAAATCGTGAGAAATGAAAAAGTAGGTTAACCCAATTTCTACTTGTAGTATTTTAAGCAAATTGATGATTTGTGCCTGTACAGAAACATCAAGGGCAGAAATGGGCTCATCGCAGATAATGAATTTCGGATTGATTGCGAGCGCTCTTGCAATTCCAATCCTTTGCCTTTGCCCTCCGCTAAATTCATGAGGAAATCGTTTAATATGGGAAGAATTTAGTCCGACAAGTTCGAGCAGCTCTTCAACTCTTTTTGTTCGCTGTTTTGCATTGCCATATTTGTATATGATCAGAGGTTCTCCAATGATGTCCCCAGCTGTCATCCGGGGATCTAGAGATGCATAGGGGTTTTGGAAAATGATTCCTGTTTCCTTTCTGAATTGCTGAAATTCTTTTTTTGAGAGCGCTTGTAGATTTTTTCCATTATAAAAAATATTTCCCATGCTGGGAGTAAGTAGACCTACAAGGAGAAATCCAATCGTAGATTTTCCACATCCACTTTCTCCTACCAGACTAAAAGTTTCTCCGGAAAAAATTTCAAAGGATACATCCTCTACAGCATGAAATGCATTTTTGCCGTGTTTAAAGTATCTGGAAACATGATCTACTTTAATTAAGGGGAGCATCATTTAACCAACATGCAGTATGGTGTCTTTTTGCAATTTCAACAAGAGATGGATCTTTTAAGACACAGATATTCATTGCAGAGGTACATCTATGGCAAAAGGAACAACCGGTTGTTGAATGAAGAAGATCTTCATGCGTACCTTCTATTGGAATCAAGGGGTGATCTTTTGGGGTATCTAAACGAGGGATCGATTGTAAAAGACGGGCCGTATAGGGATGTCTTGGTGAGGTAAAGAGATCTTCTACATCGGCAATTTCTACAATTTTTCCTGCATACATGACAACCACTCTATGACAAAAACCAGCGACAAGACTCAAATCATGCGTAATTAAGATGATACTCGTATTGGTCTTCTTTTGGATGCGCTCCATTAAATCTAGAATTTGTGCCTGAATGGTCACATCAAGAGAAGTTGTCGGTTCATCTGCGATCAATATTTTAGGCCTGCATGCAAGCGCAAGAGCAATCATTGCACGTTGTCTCATTCCTCCACTGTACATGTGAGGATAATCCTGAATGCGAATATCGGGTTGAGAAATTCCCACAACATCAAGAAGTTCAACTGCAAGTTTTTTTGCCTCTCTAGCAGAAATAGAATGGTTGTGGTTGAGACACCCTTCAACGACTTGATCGCCAATTTTCATTGTTGGATTGAGTGAGGTCATGGGATCTTGAAAAATCATTCCAATTTCTTTCCCACGGATAGCCCTCATCTGCTTTTCACTGAATTCCAACAAATTTTCATCTTTATAAAAAATTTTTCCATTGACAGAAGTAGAATGTGGTGGAAAAAGTTTCAAAATTGCTCTGGCAAGCGCAGTTTTCCCACATCCAGACTCTCCTACAATACCGAGAATCTCTCCTGGATAAAGAGAAAAGGAGATATCTCTTATCGCAGACAAGTATTGCTTTTCCATTTTGAAGGAAAGAGAAAGATTTTGAATTTCTAATAAAGGCTTTGTCATGAACCTATCTCTCCATCCTTGGATCAAATGCATCGCGTAGTCCATCTCCAAGAAGATTAAAACTGAGCATGGTTAACGAGATGAAGATCGCAGGAAAAAAAAGCCGCCATGGGTAATAGCGAAGAGCAGGGAGACCATCATTTGCCATTGTACCCCAACTTGCAACAGGAGCTTGAACACCTAGCCCTAAAAAGCTTAAAAACGCTTCTGCAAAAATCGCAATGGGAATAGTAAAAGTAACAGTTACAATGATTATGCCCGCGCAGTTGGGAATGAGGTGTTTTAGTAAAATTCTGAGATTCGATGCGCCTAAAAGGCGCGCTGCCTTGATAAAATCCAGTTCTTTGAGCTGCAGAATTTGGCTTCTCACAATTCTTGCCATGTTGATCCAACCTGTTAAAGTCAATGCAATGAGAATCGTCATGATCCCAGGTTCGATCATCACCATTAACAGGATCACAATCAAAAGATAGGGGATAGAGTAGAGAATGTCGGCAAATCTCATCATGAGTTCATCAGTTTTTTTTCCAACCATTCCAGCTATAGCCCCATAGAGTACTCCAATCACTAGATCGATAAAAGAAGCTACGATAGCAACGAAAAGAGAAATTCGGGCACCCCACCATGTTCTGGCAAAAAGATCTCTGCCTAATTCATCTGTGCCAAACCAATGAATAGCGGAAGGCGGGCGATTTTTCATGTTGAGGTTGATTTCATAGTAGGCATAAGGTGTAATCCATGGTCCAATGATTGAAAGGATCAAAAGCAGCAAAAAAGTAAAGAGGCCAATGATTGCTAGCCGGTTTTTTTTCAGCCTTTTCCAAACATCCCACCAGGGATTTACAGGTAGATGGGCTTCTCTATTGATTAAAAAAGTTGTTCTATCAATTGGATCATATAGGTTTTTCATTGAACCTCATCGATAATGCGAATTCTTGGATCGAGAATTCCGTAAAAAATATCTATGAGAAAATTGACAACCATCAAAATTGCGCTATAAAATATGGTAACTCCCATAATTACTGTATAATCGCGGTTGATAATGCTGGTAATAAACCACTGACCAAGCCCAGGGATTCCAAATACTTTTTCCACTGCAAAACTACCTGTGAAAATAGAGCTGACTAGAGGACCAAGGTAGGCAACAACGGGAAGTAAGCTATTTCTTAAGATATGGCGAATGGTGATTTGAAAAGAGGAGAGCCCTTTTGATTTTGCAGTTTGAATAAAATCTTGATGGAGTGTTTCGATCATATTTGCACGCACTAGCCTTGCAATAAAAGCCGTAGGAAGAGCAGCCAGAGAAATTGCAGGAAGAATCGAATGTTGAAATGCTCCCCATCTAGCGACCGGAAGAAGTTCCCATCTTAAGCAAAAAATGTATTGCAAAAAGGTGGCAAAAATAAAACTAGGCACCGAAATCCACAAGACAGCTACGAGCATGGCGAAGTGATCTTGCCATTTTGTTTGCTTTAAAGAGGCGATACATCCGAGGCCGGTCCCCAAAAAAAGGGCAATTAGCAGTGCTTCCATTCCTAGCTGTAAAGAGACGGGAAAACTTTCAAAAATAATTTCTGAAACTGATCTTCCTTGGTACTTAAATGAGGGACCCAAATCAAAAGTAATGAGTCCTTTTAAGTAGCGGGCGTATTGCAAATACCATGGGTCATCAAGTCCATAATGTCTAACCATTGCCTGTAAAATCTCTTTTGGAACAGCTTTTTCCTGAGTAAAAGGATCCCCAGGAATATTGTGCATGAGAGCAAAGGTGAGTGTTGCTACAACAAAAAGAGAAGAAATTAAAATAATTGCTTTTTTCGCTAAGTATTTTGCCATAAAATAATCAATTGCCTTACCCAAAAATATTGTAATGCGGCCAAATCTTATAATAAAGGGTAATTTAGAACTTATCTTTAGAACCCTTACAAAAAATTTACTTTTATTTTCAGTATCTATGCCATGGTCTCACTCGCCTATGAACCTATCTTGAAATTCAAAAAACTGCTTTTTGTGCCTTTTTTCGCATATCTTAGAGCCATTTCTTGGCCTACTTAATTTAAGTATGCCCTGCGAATTGGCTCTAAAATCTGTGAAAAAATTCATCAAAAATCAACTTTTCTGAATTTCAAGATAGGTTCAT
>JAKEHU010000030.1 GCA_022614855.1 Chlamydiota bacterium | reverse complement strand
TATCGAATTAAGACTTCGTCGCTTTTCGGGATTATTTTGACCGATTTTCGGTTCAAATTGCAGGGGTCATATACGCAGTTGATATTACCCCTGCAATTTGAGCCGAAAAGCGATTCAAAAGAACCCAAAAATCGACAGAAGCTTAATTCGATAACAGTCTCTAAAACATTAAAAATAGAAATAGTGAGATAAGTTCATGAGTCGATGGATTAGAAAAGGTGATAAAGTGGTCGTTCTAGCCGGAAATGAAAAGGGAAAAACGGGAAAAGTTCGCAACAGGCTGGAAGATAGAGTGATTGTTGAGGGTTTGAACATTAGAAAAAGACATTTAAAGCCAAAGAGTAAAGTGAGTTCTGGGATTGTTGAAATGGAAACCCCCATTCATGTTTCTAAAGTTCGTTTGTGTGACGACAAGGATAATCCTATAAAAGTAAAGGTAAAGATTTCTTCAGATGGGAAAAAACAACTTGTTTATTTCAAAAATGGAAAAGAACATCTTTATCGAGATGCGAAAAAATCGGTTGAATAGCGATGTCAAGATTAAAAAAAAGATATCAAGAAGAAATAAAAAATTTGCTTAAGGAGAGATTTGCCTATTCCAATTCAATGTTAATTCCACAATTGAAAAAAATTATAATTAGCATGGGAATTGCAGAAGCGACAAAAGATAAGAATGTAATCCAAGATTGTATTAAGCAGCTCGCTTCTCTTTCTGGACAAAAGCCGATCATTACAAAAGCTAAAAAAGCTATCGCAAATTTTAAATCGAGAAAAGGGCAGGCAATTGGATTAAAAGTCACTTTGCGAAAAAAGAGAATGTATGATTTTTTTGATCGATTTTGCAATATCGTTGCGCCGCGTATTCGAGATTTCAGGGGTTTTTCTTTTAAATGCGATGGCAGTGGAAATTATTCGCTCGGTTTAGAAGACCAGCAGATTTTTCCAGAGATAAATTTAGATGAGGTAAAAAGAACTCAAGGGATGAATATTACATTTGTCACTTCTGCAAGGAGCGATGAGGAGTGTTTTGAACTTCTCAAATTGTTGGGACTACCTTTTAAGGATGTATTGGCAAAGTAACATTTGGAGAAATAAATAAGATGAATGATCCTATTTCAGATTTTTTGACAAGAATTCGCAATGCGCAAAAGCAGACCCATCGCTTTATCGATGTTCCTTTGAGTAAACAAAAACTGCACATTGCTAAGGTTTTGCAAAAACAGGGATTCATTGAAAATGTACTTGTCAATGACGAAAAAAAGAAAATGCGGATATTTTTAAAATATAGCACGGATCGAATGTCAATTCTAAGTGGACTTAGAAGAATTTCTTCTCCTGGACTCAGGAAATATGTTAGCTATAAAAAAATTCCCAAAATATTTGGTGGACTTGGCATTGCAGTTTTATCAACGCCAAAAGGAATCATTGATGGAGAAACGGCAAGAGAGCTCAAGGTCGGTGGAGAGCTTTTATGTTACATCTGGTGAGTAAGAGGATAAGATAAAATGGCCCGTTATGGAAAAAAAGCTATTCTGATCCCAAAAGGGGTAGAAGTAAAAATAGTAGGTGGAACAGCCACTGTGAAAGGTCCTAAGGGAACTCTCTCTCTTCCTTTAAAAAAAGGAGTGCAAGTTCGCATTGATGGAGAAAAAGCTTTTGTTGAACTTGAAAAAGACAGTGCATTTCCCGACTCTGAGCATGGGCTAGTGAGATCGCTCATTCAGAACATGGTGATAGGAGTAAGTAAAGGATTTGAAAAGAGATTATCGCTAGTCGGAGTTGGTTATCGAGCTGCTCTTTCTGGACATTCATTGGATTTGCAGCTGGGATTTTCTCATCCAACTAGAGTTGCCATTCCGAAGACGGTGAAAGTGGAAGTAGACAAGAGTGTTACCATTATCATTTCTGGAATGGATAAGCAAGCAGTTGGGCAGTTTGCAGCGACTGTTCGAGGTGTGAGACCACCCGAACCTTATAAAGGAAAGGGAATTCGCTACGAAGAAGAATATGTGCGCAAAAAAGCAGGAAAAGCAGCAAAAGGCAAAACAGCAACAGCATAGTAATGAATTATGAACCTATCCACTGATTATAAAACTTGCTTTTCGAATTTTTTTCTTCAGATTTTTGTGGCATTTCTTGGCCTACTTATGCAAGTATGTCCATCGAAATGGCACAAAAATCTGATAAAAAAAACTTGCAAAAATCAAATTTTTATAATTTGCGGATAGGTTCATGGAAAAAAGTTTAGAAAAGAGAAATCTTAAACGGCAAAAAAGAGTTTTTCGAGTTAGGAAGAAAATTTTAGGTACAGCAAAGTGTCCAAGATTATCTGTTTTCAGATCGAATAAACATCTATCTGCACAGCTTATCGACGATGAAAATCAAAAAACACTTTTTTTTGCGAGTACACTCAGTCCAGAAATCAAGACAAAAAAGAAGTCGAAAGAAGCGGCGAAAGAAATTGGGAAAAGAATAGGAGAAAGTGCGAAGAAGAATCAAATAGACAGCCTTGTATTTGATCGACGTTGGTATAAATTTCATGGGTTAATTGCAGAACTTGCAAATGCGATTCGCGAAGAAGGAATTAAATTTTAAAGGGATAGGTTCATGAGTCGAAAAGAAAGGTTTTTAAAAGCAGAAGATTTTGGCACGGAATTTGAAGAAAAAGTTCTTTATATTAATCGGTGTGCCAAGGTGGTGAAAGGTGGAAGAAAATTTAGTTTTTCTGCTCTAATTCTTATTGGAGATGGCCAAGGTCATATTGGATTTGGATTTGCTAAAGCAAATGAAGTTGCTGATGCCATTCGAAAGGGAACTGAAGCAGCGCGCAAACATGTTCTCACTTTTGAATTAGAAGGGACGACAATTCCTCATGATATTTTTGTTGAGTGGGATGGGGCTATGGTTTTGCTAAAACCTGCTCCTGAAGGAACAGGTGTGATTGCAGGATCTAAAGTGCGATCTGTTCTTGAACTTGGTGGTGTGAAAAATGTCGTTGCAAAAAGTTTTGGATCCAACAACCCTTTAAATCAAGTAAGAGCCACCATTAAAGCATTGATGAGCTTAAAAAATCGACAAAAGACATTAGAAATGCGAGGAGTTGCGGTATGATCACACTTGCAAATCTTAAGAATACCCATAGAAAAAAAAGAGTAAGGCGAAGAGTGGGAAGAGGAGTCGGCTCAAAACGGGGAAAAACATGCGGACGTGGCGTAAAGGGAGACAAAGCGAGATCAGGATATAAAAGGAGAGAAGGTCATGAAGGTGGACAACTTCCTCTCTATCGCAAACTTCCTTGCCGAGGATTTACAAATGGAAGATTTCGCAACACAATTCACTCCATCAACTTAGCAATCATCAATGAGATTTACAGAGATGGAGAAACAGTAAATTTGGAGACGCTGAGATCAAAGGGATACGCTCCTAGAGTTGCTCCTGGTGGATTGAAAATTTTAGGCAAAGGCGAGCTAAAGAAAAAAGTTTCAATTGAAGCGCACCATTTTTCCAAATCGGCAAAAGAGAAAATAGAAAAGAGTGCTATTCCCTTTAAAGAAATCGCTTTAAAAAAATAGTATAACACTATCATCTATAGATTCATGATCCAAGAAATTGCAAGAGTTTTTTCTGTTCCTGAATTAAGAGGAAAAATTTTTTTTACTCTACTGATGCTTGCACTCTGTCGCATCGGATCTTATATTCCTGTTCCAGGAATCAATGGTGAAGCAGCTGTTGAACTTTTTCGGTATGCTACAGGAGGCAGCCAAAATCTTTTTCAATTGATGGATGTTTTTTCTGGCGGTGCTTTTGCACAAATGACTGTGATTGCTCTTGGAGTCATGCCCTATATTTCTTCTTCAATCATCATGCAGCTTCTCGTCGCTTTAATTCCCTCATTGCAAAGAGAAGTAAAAGAAAATCCTGATGTTGGCAGAAGAAAAATTGGAAAGTGGACAAGAACTGTGACAATACTACTCGCATTTTTGCAATCTGGCCTCTATGCAAAATATGCAATTGGCCTCAATGCGAGCAATCCCGGAATTATTTTAGGTGATATTCTCAATGCTACCATCATGGGATTTCCATGGCTTTTTTATTTAATTGTGATGGCGACCATGACAACGGGTACAATGCTCCTCATGTGGATAGGCGAGCAAATTAGTGAAAAGGGAATTGGAAATGGAATTAGTTTAATCATTACAGTTGGAATTCTCTCTTCTCTACCTACAACCCTTGGTTCGATTGTCCGTCAGCTAAATCTCGATTCACAAGAGCCTGGTCAGTTAACCTTTTCTTCCCTAGTTGTCCTTGGGGGCGTATTTGTCATGATCGTCATTGGCACGATTCTCATCATTCAGGGACAGAGAAAAATTCCTCTTCAATATGCAAGGAGAATCGTGGGAAGACATGAAGTACAAGGCGGGAGTGCGCATATTCCTTTGAAAGTAAACTATGCAGGTGTGATTCCTGTCATTTTTGCTTCTTCTCTTCTCATGTTTCCAGCAACAATTGGCCAATTTTTGGGAAGAGGGACTTGGCTTGGACAGGTGGCCAATTTGTTTTCGCCTGGAAGTATGCTCTATATGATTTTTTATGTTGTTCTCATCATTTTTTTTACCTATTTTTGGACTGCTACCCAATTTCATCCTGAACAAATTGCATCTGATATGAAAAAAAACGGAGCCTTTATTCCAGGTATTAGGCAGGGAAAACCCACACAAGATTTTCTTGAAACGACAATGAATCGCATCACCTTAGTCGGCGCTCTTTTTTTAGCTTTAATTGCAGTTCTTCCTACAGTAGTAGGAAAAATTTTAGGTGTTGATCCAACAATAAGCTATTTTTTTGGGGGGACTTCTCTGCTTATTTTAGTCGGTGTTGTGCTGGATACGACAAAACAAATAGAATCTCATCTTTTGATGAAGCGCTACGAAGGATTTATGAAAAGGGGCAAAACCAGGATTTAACCCTATTTAAAAAAAATTTATACGTTTAGTTAATCTTGAGTTTAAAGAATTATTCTGTTAAATTTTATCGTTTAAGAATGTGTTTACGAAGTATCGTTTTAGAAATTTGTCAGTATAAGAGAGGAAAGGGTTCATGCCAAGAATAATAGGAATCGATATCCCTGATAATAAAAGATTGGAAGTGAGTTTGACATATATCTATGGAATTGGAAGGAAATTATCCAATGAGATCATCGCAAAATTGGGGTTGGATCGAAATATGCGTGCAGGTAAACTTACTGAAGACGATCTTGCACGACTAAATGCTATCCTTCAAGCAGAATATATAGTAGAGGGTGATCTTCGCAGACAAATTCAAAATAATATTAAAAGATTAATTAACATCCATTCTTATAGAGGGATGCGCCATCGCATTGGTTTACCAGTAAGAGGACAAAGAACCCGTTCCAACTCGCGTACGAGAAAAGGTAAACGAAAAACTGTAGCGAACAAGAAAAAATAAACTCGCCTTACGTACAAAGGCTTTGTAGTAGGTGAGTTAAAACTAGGAGAAAAATACTTGGCTAAGCAACAACAACAAGAAGCGCAGAAGACTTCCACTTATAAAAAACCAGCTCCAGTAAAACCGCGCAGGAAAACACAAAAAAGTATACCAAGTGGGATTGCCCATGTAAAAGCGACGTTTAATAATACAATCGTTTCGATTACAGATTTAGCAGGAAATGTAATTTCTTGGGCTTCTGCCGGAAAAGTGAACTTTTCTGGTTCTCGCAAATCTTCAGCTTTTGCCGCAACAGTCGCAGCTCAAGATGCTGCTAAAGGAGCAATGGCTATAGGAATGAAAGAAGTTGAGGTAAATTTAAAAGGTCCTGGTGCAGGAAGAGAATCTGCAGTTAGAGGGCTTCAAAGCGCTGGTCTTATGATCACGATAATCCGCGATACAACTCCCATTCCACATAATGGGTGCCGCGCTAGAAAACGAAGACGCGTATAATCTGAATTACCCAAATGGAGAATAAGTCATGTCTGTGAAATACGGTAAGTTTGAACTACCAACTAAAATAAAAGTAGATGAAGTAAGCAAAAACGGCCAATTTGCAAGATTTATTGCCGAACCTTTTGAACGAGGTTTTGGCCACACCATTGGCAATACTTTAAGAAGAATCATGTTAAATTCTCTTGAAGCTCCTGCCATTATGTCAGCCCGTTTTGAAGGCGTACCTCATGAGTATATGGCAGTGGAGGGAATTGTCGAAGACATGACCCACATTGTTCTCAATTTAAAATGTGCACTACTTCGAAAACTCCCCACAGATACAGAAGCTTTTTCTCGTGAAGTTAAACTTCTTTCAACTATGCTCGATATCACAGGTGAAAAGCTAGATCGTCATAATGGACAATATCCTGTGACTCTAAAAGAATTGATTGGTGAAACAGATTTTGACATTGTAAATCCCAATTTTGTCATTTTTCATGTGACTAAACCCATGAATCGCAAAGTAGACATCAAAGTTGCAATGGGAAGGGGATATGTCTCTTCGGAACGACATGTTTTAACAAATAAACTTGCCGATGAAATCATTATCGATTCGATCTTTTCTCCTGTAAGACTTGTTAACTATTTTGTTGAAAATACAAGGGTTGGTCAAGATACAGACTATGATCGATTGATTTTGGAAGTGACAACAGATGGGCGTATCTCTCCGGAAGAAGCATTGACCTTTGCTTCACAGATTGCCATTTTACATTTGGATGTATTTAAGAATATCACTGCCCAAGCAATCACATTTGATCAAGATGAAGTGGCGTTAAATACAGATCGCGATGCACTCATGACAAAACTTGTTTTGAAGATCAACGAAATAGAACTTTCCGTTCGATCGACAAATTGTTTGGCAGGGGCAAATATCGAAACCATTGGAGAACTTGTCATCATGCCAGAATCAGAAATGTTGAAATTTAGAAATTTTGGGAAAAAATCTTTAAATGAAATTAAAGCTAAATTGGAAGAGATGGGATTGTTTCTCGGTATGGATCTTTCGAAAATTGGAATTACAAGGGAAAATGTAAAGCAGGTGATTACTGCTTATTTAAGTGAAAAGACAGGAGCAGAAGCGCAATAACTCATGAGACACAATAAACATACATTTAAAGTTGGTAGAAATTGCGGCCATCGCAGAAGTTTACTTGCAAATATGCTGAAAGCTCTTGTTGAACATGAGAAAATTGAAACAAGTGTAGCAAAGGCAAAAGAGTTGAGACGCCATGCTGATCGTCTGATTACAATGGCTAAGAAAAATACTTTGGCAAGTAGAAGACAGGCAATTTCAGATCTGATGATCACCTTTAACCCATTGACTTCTAAAGAAACACGCATTGCAAAAAAAGGCGATACTTCAATTTATAACAATGATCGCAAAGTTATCACTAAGTTATTCGATACTCTTTCCAAGAGATATGAGGGAAGAAATGGAGGGTTTACTCGCATCATTAAGGGAGTAAATCGCATAGGAGATAATGCACAAACTTGCATTATCGAATATTTACCTGAGTAGTGCCCTATTTTGCATTAAGAGGAGTAAATGACAATTAAGCTCGCAATTAACGGATTTGGAAGGATTGGAAGACTCGTTTTTCGCATCATTAAAGAAAAACATGCAAATATTGAAATCGTTGCAATCAATGATCTTGTTCCCGCCGATAACCTTGCCTACCTTTTAAAACACGATTCGGTCCATCGCAAACCTGCTTTTGATGTGAAAGCAGAGGGAGAAAATCTTGTTATAGAAGGGAAAAAAACACACGTTCTTTCAGAAAGAGATCCCCTAAAACTTCCTTGGAAAAGTTTAAATGTAGATTATGTGGTTGAATCCACAGGTTTTTTTACCCAGTTTGAAGATGCAAAAAAACATCTTGATGCAGGGACAAAGAGAGTAATCATCTCTGCTCCCGCAAAAGGAGAAGTACCCACCTTTGTCATGGGGGTAAATCATGAGAAATACAATCCCAAAAAAGATTTCATCGTTTCCAATGCTTCCTGTACAACAAATTGCATTGCACCTTTGACAAAAGTTGTTCTTGATAACTTCGGTATTGAAGAAGGACTCATGACAACAATCCATTCTCTCACTGCAAGTCAACCGAGCGTCGATGGTCCTTCAAAAAAAGATTGGCGTGGTGGACGCGCCGCAAGCATCAATATCATTCCCTCTTCAACAGGAGCTGCAAAAGCAGTCTCTCTATGCATACCTGAAATAAAAGGAAAATTAACAGGGATGGCTTTTCGCATTCCAACAACTGACGTTTCAGTCATCGACTTTACTGTAAGAGTATCTAGAGATACTTCTTATGAAGAAATTTGTCATGCTATGAAAAAAGCTTCGGAAGGATCCATGAAAGGAATCGTTGGATATACTGAAGAAGAGGTCGTTTCCACAGATTTTGTTGGAGACCTCCGCTCCTGTATTTTTGATAAGGGAGCAGGTATTGGTTTAAATCCCCGTTTTTATAAATTAGTGGCTTGGTATGATAATGAAATGGGATATGCAGCAAGAGTCGTAGATTTAGTGCAATACATGGAAAAAAGAGAAAAAACTTAACCATTTAGGACCCCGTGAATTTTACAAGAGAACCAATCATTGAAACCATCATCACCCCGAGAGAAGGGTATAAACTCGTTATCAGAAATAGCAAAGGAGGAAGTAGAGAAGAATACATTTTGGATGGCGTAGAAATCGTCTCCTTTGGCAAATCCTTCTTTTTCCGCTCCCTAGATCGTGCCAAATCCTTTTTGCTTCCTACAACAGATTACGAAGTGGTCGAAACAAGAGAAGCAAGAATTGCTTTGAAAGGAGTATCTGTTGACCGCTCCATTAAAATTGGAGGTGGCCGAGAAGGTCTTAAAACCATGAAAGAACCTCAAGAAAAAGGAGAGCGTGAACCTTTAGCTCCAACCATCGAGCAGCGCATGGATAAAAAGCGAGATCGAAGACGCCATCGAAGAAGACGCGGGCAAGAAGAGAGAATAGAACCTCGAACCCCTCAACTCGAAGAAGAAATTGCCCCAGAAGAAACCATTACACCAACAACCTTTAGCCGACTTTTCCCTCCTCCTCCTACCTTAATTTCCGAAAAATTGGCCAAAATAAAGGAAAAACCTCCCGAGACCAAAGAAGTACTCCCCGAGCAATCCACGGAAGAAAAAACTCAGCAAGATTTCAACCAAGAAACCCCTCCAGAATCAGATTCAACAGAAGTCTTCCGAGTGTCATCAGAGATTTCTTCTCAAGACACCTCTTTAACAACGAATAAGGCCCCCTGGTACGATATCTTCCACAATCCCTTTAAGAATTAGCCTTGAAAGCTATACTCAATTGAAATTTCGGTATTGGCCTTTTGCCGATTTTTCAGTTTACTTGAGTATAAATCTTTCACTCCCTACACTTTTCTTTTTTTACTAAATAATTTGATTTAGCTCGGGTGGTGGAATGGTAGACACTAGGGACTTAAAATCCCTTGGGAGAAATCCCGTGCGGGTTCGACTCCCGCCCCGAGCATCTTTAATAGTCAGTAATTTACACTCAATTCCGGCGGTCCACTGGCGGTCCATCAACTGACCAAAAATAACTAAAGATTTTGATCCGATTTGAAAGGCTCCAATGGTCTGTTTTTGTGTGTTGTGGACCGCAAGTGGAAATAGGCAATTTAGCTTCTAATTACATTCATGATGCCATGAAGTAATAATAGGCATGTTTGCTTGACAAGATTTACTAATCCATACATTTAGAAGTTAGTTGTTGAGATTAATGAGGCGACTTTGAGTAGTCAAAAATCAGAAGATACGAAAGGAGGAACAGTTCCTCTTATCTTAAATCATTCTCCCGCTTTGCCTCTTCTTTATGACTTTGACAACAGCGTTGTGGAGCAAATTTCTGACAAGATCAGTCGCCAATACGTCATAGGTTCTCAAGGGATGCTTATCAAGTGGATGTACAAAAAGGGGGCTGTGATTCCTTTGCATTTTCACCCGCACGAGCAAATCACCTGGATTACAGAGGGAGTTGCCGAAGTAAAGTCGCAAGGAAAAACCTTTACTGTCAAAGCAGGCGGGGTCATCATTTTTCCCGCTTTTGTACCGCACGAGTTTTTTATTCCAGAAGATACGGTTAATATCGATATTTTTATTCCCGTACGAGAAGATTGGTTTGCTCATTCTGAGTACTATTTGAAAGCTGGGCACAAATAAAAGGAGTTTAAATAAGTAAGATGGATTACCGAAATACTCCGGAATATAAAAAAGGGATAGAGATCTTTAAATCTAAACATCCTCCTGCCAATCTAAAAATGATTGATGAGATGTATCGTCTTTCCCCAGAACTTGCAGATGTCATTATTGCCCATGGGGTTTATGATATTTGGGATCGTAAAACGCAGAATCTTACCGTCCAAGAAAAAGAAATTGCCTCTTTGGCTGTTTTAATCGAACAGCAAAATCCGCTAGAAATCAAATCCCATGTTTTTACTTGTCTCAAGTTAGGAATTACAAAAGAAAGAATTCTCGAATTATTAGTGTTTCTTACTTTGTATTCAGGTGTTCCTAAATTAGTGATTGCATATCACTATGCAAAAGAAGCGTTTGAGGAATACGATCGGTTAGCTAAAAGGACTTGATGAAGGGAGCCGAATATTTACTCAAAGTATTTGAAAAAGAGGGAGTGAAGCATGTTTTTTTGGTTCCTGGCATGCATGTGGACCCCCTCGTGTCTGCTTTTCAGCATTTTCCCGATATGCAAGCTGTGATGGCCTGTCACGAAGAGGGGGCTGCCTTTATGGCGGATGGCTATGCAAAGGTGAGCGGAAAGTTTGGCGTAGCGGCAGGAATTGCAGGCCCCGGTCTTACGAACATGGTAACAGGGATTGCCTGTGCCCATAGTGACCGGACTCCTCTGTTTATCATCACAGGGGAAACCGATGAAACATGGGAAGGAAGAGGTGCTTTTCAAGATGGTAGCTTAGGCGGGATCAACGATAGCGCCCTGGTTGCCCCTATTACGATGAAGCAGCTTCGCGCCTATAACGCAGCCGTTTTAGGACCTTTTATCGACATGCTGATGCGTACTATGCTCAACGGCTCGACGCGTGGGCCTGTCCATTTCGCTTTTGCAAGAACCCTGCAGCTCAAAGAAGTCTCCATTCAGCCGCGCACTCTTCCTTACCAATCAGAGCCTCGTCTCGTCGATCGCAAAGGTTGCGAGAGCAGCTGGAAGCTGTTTAAAGGAGCCAAGAAAATCGCTATTCTCGCAGGAGGAGGAGCGCAGCATTCCAATGCAACAGAAGAGCTTGTCCGATTTGCCGAACAATATGAAATTCCCGTTGCTACGACCCTTTCGGCAAAGAGCATTTTCCCAGAGGATCACCGCTTATCGCTAGGTGTGCTCGGCTGGTATGGGAACCCCTATGCCCTCAACACTTTGCTTAGCAAAGAGATCGATGTATTAATTGTTCTGGGATCTCGGCTGAATCAGGTTGACACGGCTAAATGGTCAGTCGATCTAATTCCGAAAAAGGCCATGATCATCAATGACATCAATGAATCGAATTACTATGGAAACTACTTTCCCGATCTGTTTGTCCTCGGCGATACTTCAGAATATTTAAGAGTATTAAATGAAGCGCCCACAGAGAAAAAAGCGGTTCTTTTAGAAGGGGCCTCCGAACGAAAAAAATGGGTGGAACAAATCCATCAAACAGGACCGAACTATTATGATCTAGAAAATCTCAAGTCTGATATTGTCCCGATCCATCCATCACGGGTCATGCACGAATTAGAAAAGGCAATGCCGCACAATACCATCCTCTTTTCGGGAGAGGGAGCGAGCAGTTTTATCGCATCTCACTATTGGAAATGCCGCGGTCCTAGGCAACATTTTACCCAGGTGAAATACATTAGCTCGATGGGATGGTCGATCTGTGCAGCCATTGGAGGAAAACTAGCCAAACCTGAAGTCCCTGTTGTTGCGATCATTGGGGATGGAAGCATGCTGATGCACGGTCTAGAGATTCAAACTGCTGCGCGCTATCAGGCTGCTGTGATTTTTGTCCTGATGAATAATGGCGCGCACGGCAACCCGCAGCTGCGTGCCAAAAAAGTAGGCTCCTATGAAGAAAATGCATTAAAGTTGCCCATCCATAACTGGGCTAAAGTAGCCGAAGGGCTTGGTGTTACAGGGATCACAGTGGATCAACCAGGGGATCTTGCTCCTGCCTTTGAAAAGGTCCTTGCTCTCAATAAGCCTGTGCTGCTCGATATTCGGACAGGAAATTATTCAACACCCGTCAAGGTTTCTCCGTTCTAACTGAATAGAAATTCTTTTGAAACAAATATCTTGGAAATGGAAAGCAAATAGAAACCTTCAGGCAATTTATTTATGCACTTTTTCTTTTGCACGAGATTCTGCTAATTGAGCAAGTCTTTTAACAGCATGGGGCATTCCTTTTTTCAAAGCTCTTCTCATTGTCATCCAAAGAATAGGAGCTAAAAGTCCAGCTACTTCAACGCGGTGGGTGATGCGCACTTCTAGATTATTACATGGAGTTACCAAATGGTTAAAAATGATTTCGGTCATAGGCATTACCGTTTTATCACTATGAGATTTCCCTTCTTCAACTGAGATAAGACAGAATTTAGAGGCAGGCCAACCTTTGGGCTTAAGTTTTCCTTCAGTTCCTACTTTAAAAGGCCCATTAAGTGAACTCCATTCGAGATCATGATCCCATTTAGGCCATCCAGCAACATCAGTCCATATTTCCCACACATCTCGTGTGCTCGCTTTTGCTATTTCTTCAGCTTGAACGGTCCATTTGAACATATTTTTCTCCTAATAATTCATGTTTAAGACAGCATCATTATTCTATTTTTTTTGCCTTTTCAGCAAGATTTTGTAAGGCTATAGGAAGACCTTGTTGAATTGATGGTCCTAACAAACAATAGAATAAAGGAGCCAAACATCCTTGTAGTTCAACTTTATGAGTAATTTTTAAACCTTCATCAACTTGTGTTATTTTATGTTTAAAAATTAAAGAAGTGCCAAAGAAAAGAGTACCTTTAGTTATAAAGCTCTTCATGGCTGTACACTCAATGATTTCAATATTTACTCTTGGACCACTTGTGGGCTTTAAAACAGCTTTGGCGCCTGTTTGGAAATTTTCGTTCATTTCACAGTATGCCACATCTCGATCCCAGGTAGACCAATTTTTAACATCGGTCCAAATTTTCCAAATACTCTCTGGTGTAGCAGATGTTACAGTGGATGATTTGGCAACAAGCATTGTTTCCTCCTTTAAAAAGGTTTCATTTTAAGAATTGTATTTTAAAAAATCAATTTTTTTCCTTGACAGCTAAACATATGTTAAATAATTTATTAAGATTAATTTTTTATTAATAACCAAAAGAAAAATTTAGGAGCTTCTAATGTCAGTGGTAGCTTCCGCTAAGTATTGGATTAGCACAGTTTCTCGAGAACATGTATTAATTGGAAAGAATGAAGGATTTTGTCAAGTATGTCATGGAAAGAAAGGTCCTTTATCTCGAATGAAAAAAGAAGATTGGATTGTTTATTATTCTCCAAAAATGTCTATGGAAGGAAAGGAATTATGCCAAAAATTTACAGCTATTGGAAAAATGGTTGATGACAAAATCTATCAATTTGCAATGAACCAAGATTTTGTTCCTTTCAGAAGAAATGTCACTTATTTGAAAGATGCAGAAGAAAAGTCAATTCATTCACTATTAGACAAACTTTCCTTTACTAAAGACAAGAAAAATTGGGGAGCTAAGTTTCGTTTTGGAATATTTGAAATTTCTAAAGAAGATTTCGATATCATTTATCGTGAAATGGCAGGAGAACCAAAATCTAAGCGTAAACAAGAAGAAGATTTGATTACAACTTCTACTAAAGAAGGTCAGAAGCGTAAAAAAAATTTGCCATTAGAAAGTATTCTTAAACAGGATTAATTTTTAAAAAGTTATGAGGAGGGATTTATGGTTGTAGAGTTAACCCATACTGAGTTTGCTAAGGCAACTCCTGAAAATGTTTGGAAGATGTGGAGTGATGTGTCTACATGGTCAAAATGGGATCATGGTGTGGAATGGTGTAAATTAAAAGAGGGAAGTAAATTTGAATTAAATGGTGAGGCTTCTTTATTGCCAAAAGGATCACCATTCCCTCTAAACATTCGTTTGATTGAATGTACTCCTAATAAAAGTTTTACAGATGAAGGAAAGTTTGAATTTGGTTCAATTCAATTTTCTCATAAAATCACACCTTATAAAGATGGGGTAAAAATTACGCACAGCTTGAAGTATATACCAGCTAATCCCAAAGCAAAGGAAATGTTTGAAATGCGAATGTTACCTAAAATTCAAAAAGAATTACCAGAATCAGTAAAAGCTTTAGCAAAATTTGTGGAAGAAAAAAGTCAAAAAACAAAAATAGCTCGTTGAGAATTTTCCATAAGGAAAGAAACTTAAAAGGATAATAAAGGAATGATATGGGTTTCCCACGGTTACATCTATTTGAATTTGAAGATCTAAAATGGATGCCCAAAATTTTCCGTCGATTCATTACTGATCTACTTACATATCAAATCAACCATTTTGGAATCTATGAGGCTACAATCGGTAAGCTTGTCGAAATTCTTGATAAAACAGGTCATGATACCATTATTGATTTATGTTCTGGTAGTGGTGGGCCCGCATTGGGCGTAAGAGAAAAAGCTTCAAAAGCTGTTGGACGTGACATTCGCTTGGTTCTAACAGATAAATATCCAAATTTGGAGGCATTTGCTGCAATTAAGGAAAAACATGTTACTTCGATTTCGGAATCGGTAGATGCTGTAAAAGTTTCTCAAAGACTAAAAGGTATGCGCACAGTGTTTACGGCTTTTCATCATTTTAAACCAGAGCAGGCTCAAGGTATTTTAAAAAATGCGGTTGATGGTTGCATGCCAATCGGAATTTTTGAAATTACAGAACGAAAGTTGGTTTCATTAATGACATTAATTATTGCACCTATTACTAGTTTGATATTTTCATTGTTTATTCGTCCATATAAGGTTAGCCGGTTCTTTTGGACTTACGTAATACCAATTATTCCTCTACTTTATACTTGGGATGGTCTTATTTCCAATATGAGAACATATACAAAACAAGAGTGGCTTGAGATGACAAATCAATTTCAAGATCAATTTACATGGGAAACAGGAGAATTAATATCAAGATTTCATATCAAAATTACATATTTAATCGGATATCCTAAAACGATAAATAGTGCAAGTTGACTAAAGTTTGCTGATTTTCGAAAAAAGAATTTCTTCTTTAGAAAGCTAAAAGAATAATAAGGACAATCTAAATGTCAAAAATAATTAAACATCCACGATATTGGGTTAATGTGGTATCCCATGAACATGTGAAGAATGGTATAAAAGCTGGCATCACCCAAAGTTGTCATGGGAAATCTGCTCCTCTTAAGCGAATGCGCCAAGGAGATTGGATTGTACATTATTCTCCAAAAGAGATCTTTCAAGAAAAAGAACCTTGTCAAAAATTCACATCAATTGGCCAGGTTATTGATGAGGAAGTCTATCAATTTGACATGGGAGGAGGGTTCATTCCATGGAGGCGGAATATCAAATACTTAAAAGGCAAAGCTATTCCTATAATTAATCTTTTAGATAAACTTTCTTTTACAAAAGAAAAAGGAAAGAGCTGGGGAATGGCATTTCGTTATGGTTTTTTCGAAATGAAAAAAGAAGATTTTAAGCTGATTTATGAAGGAATGATAGGAAAGACTTTTAAAATTTAAAGAGAATACTATCGCTTGTTTCTTTGATTTGAATTTTAAGCATTTGGATTTTGAAGATAGGTATACTTTAACAAAATAAGGAGAGGGAGAATGATTACCACAGAACCATATCCAGAAAAGTGTTATTTGCCCTTTATTTTTTATCCGACTGCCATGTGGGCGAACCAGTATGGGAATTCATTTGTCGATGAACACCTAGATATGCAGACGCCCTGTGGGGATTATGTCCTTTATGTATCTATTCCCTTCTGTAGAGTTCGTTGTAAAGGATGTCCTTATTTTGTAGATCTTTTGACTAAAGCTGATCCTAAGAATAAGGAAATGGCTTACTTGGATGCTTTGATTAAAGATATTCACAAGTGGAGTCAATATCCCCGCTGGAGCCAAAGCCGTCTTCGCGCAATATATATTGGTGGAGGAACAGGATCAATTCTCACTACTGCTAATTTAAAACGACTTTTGGATGCTCTATGTGAGTCTTTTCCAGTGACAAAAACCACTGAAATTACATTGGAAGGCAATGCACGTGACTATGATGATGAAAAATTGGATTATGTAGCGAATTCTCCTATCAATCGAATTAGCTTAGGAGTTCAATCATTTGATCCAGAAGTTCTCAAAATTGTTGGTTCTCCTCATGCCGCCGAAGCAAGTGAAAAGGTGATTAGAGAATTACAAAAACGAGGAATTGTGAATATCCAACTAGACATGATGTACAATATGCCAGGGCATAATATTGATGTTTGGAGGCGCGATTTAGAGAAACTTAAGGAATTGGGGATTACTCATCTTACAATTTACCTTTATCGAATCCATGAAGGAACGCCACAAGATAAATTGATTAAAGAGGGAAGAGTTCCAGAAATGGCAGATCGTGAATCTCCTATGGTTAAGATGATGTATAGGGAAGCGCGCGATATAGCGAAAGAAATGGGTTTTGAATTGTACATGCATAACCATTTCTGCAAGCCTGGATTTAGAAATATATACAATGACTATAACTTGGAACATGTCAGCGATACTTTGGGTATTGGAGCAGGAGCTTATAGCTTGATTGATAATTATCGCATTGGAACTTCTAAAGATGTCGAAGAATATATTCGAACAATTAATGAAGGACATCACATGATCACAACGATTTCAGAAAAAATGGATCGATTGAATCACAAAGAGCGTTACATCATGTTTACACTTCAATATTTCCGGATTTATTTTAGCCGTTATCGTGAAAGGTTTGGGTCGGAACTAATGGGTGATTTTGGGCAAATTATACTGAAATTGCTTCATAAAAAATTAGTTTTTATGGCTGAAGACAGGATAGAAATGACAGAACTTGGAAAAGAATGGTTTCTAAATGTCGTATTAGAATTTGTAAATCCTAAGTTTTGGGGCAATAAGTCATCTCGCGATGAACCTAACTGGTCAATGAATGTAGTGCTCGTTGATCTTCTAGCTGATAACCGAGAAAGATGGCTTGGATCGGTTGAAGAAAAGGAACAACTATCAGCTGTGTAATATTGAGTTCTTAAGCAAAGTGTAATTTCCATAGAGTGGTTTTCTCATAAGAAGTTGTTAATTAGATCGATTAACTAGGCGGGGGGGGTATCTATAGTATGCTTAAAGAAATACAACAAATGCTTGAACAAGGAATGGGCGTAAAATGTCATTGGATCAATTTAGGATCGAAGTTAGGTGAAACAGACATTGGATTAGATTCTCAAGAAATTGTCGAATTGACTTGCTTGATGGAAAAAAAGTTTGATATCAAATTGCCATGTACATGTTTTACAAAGCTAACATCTATTGGCGACATCATCAAACATGTTCAAGAAGCTCGAACTTTTAAATCTTCAAAACCTTCATTTGAAGGAAAAATCGAAGCTGCTATCGAAATGAATTGTTCAGCAGAAAAAGCCTATAGAGCTATCTATGAAATAGATAAATGGACTGAAAAGCTACCTCATGTGAAACGAATTGAAATTCTTTATAATGATGGTGTTTATCAAGAATTTTTGATGGACGTTCAATCAGATACAGGAATGATTCAAGTACGATCTATTCGACGCTGCTTGCCTGATGAAGGGATTACCTTTTTTCAACCTAAACCTCCAAAATTTTTAAAGCATCACTGTGGAGGATGGAATTTTCAAGAGTGTGATTCTGGTTGCTCTGTCAAGACCTGGCATGAGTGGAATTTAGAGTCTCAAAAAGCCAAAGAATTATTTCCTTTGCAGAATAATGTATCAACAGAAGAACGCGTTGCTAATTTACTTCGCAATCATGCTGAACTGGCACTAAGTAGCTGGAAAAAAGTATTAGAGGCAGTTTAATGAAAATAGTAAAAGAAATTCTTATTAGAGCCTCAATTGAGAAAGTTTATAGTGCATATGTTGATATTCGAGGATGGAAAAAAGTTCTCGATGATGTTGTTGACGTTCATGTCGATTATGATGATGGGATTCACCAAGAATTCAATATGACAGTACAGCGTGGAACCAGTCAAGAAACTGTCCATTCAGTGAGATTTTGCTATCCTTACTATGCAATAGAAATGTTTCAAACAAAACCCCCTCCGCTTTTTAAAAGCATGTCTGGGGTTTGGAAATTTATTCCTCAAAAGAATGATGTGCTAGTCGAAGCTACAAGAGAATTTGAAATTAAAAAAGATATAAATGTTGATAGTTCAATTTTGGAGAAATTTTTAGAAAAAAATCTTTCTTCTTTTAAAAAATGGATTGAAAATTGTGCATAAAATCACTGTTAAAAGGAAAATGAAATCCTCTGCTGAAAAAGTAAGAGCTATTTTATGGGAGATTAAAAGCTGGGTCCAATTTTGGTCACCATTGCATAAAGTAGAAATTTTCTATGATGATGGAGTTCATCAAGATTTCTCTATGTTTTTAGAATGGCAAGCAACTAATGCTTATATTCGAACAGTTCGTTTTCTCGATCATGAAGGGAATATTGCCTTTTTTTCTCCAGTGGCTCCACCTCCTATGATTGTTCATCATGGATTGTGGCAGATATCTGCAAGTGATAATCAAAGTGCCGAATTGACAGCTATGCGTTGGTTTAAGCTACCATTAATTGAAAGAGAAACTTTAGAAGAATATCAAAAGCGTTTGAAGGATTTTTCTGAAAGTTTTGTTGGAAGACTGGAAAATTTGCTCAAGTGTTTAGGAGAATTATGCGAGAAGTCGACGTAATCGTAATTGGGGCTGGCATAAGTGGCTGCATTGCAGCAACACTTTTGGCTCGTAAAGGCTACCGAGTAGTGATCATTTCTCGTGATGCTGGTACAACCCACCATTTACCCGAATCCTGGATCTATAATCCTGCTGGGAGTATTAGTAGCTTAGGGATTGAAGAAAAGATTCTTTCTGCACTCAGACAACAGAGCCATTGCACCTTTTGTTCTTCAGACTCTCAACATTCTGTTGAAGTTATAGTAAAAGATAAAGCTAAGAAAATAGAAAAGGGCAGCGTAGTTTGGGTAGAGCGCAATCAATTGGATCGCATGTTATTGAATAGCGCCTTAGATCAAGGAGTTATCTTTCAACCACTCAGCCGTATCATCAATTGCCATGTATCTGCTACAGAAGTGGCACTTAGTAGTGAAGCTCAAAATGAACGTTTTGAATTAAAAGCCTCATATATTGTTGATGCTTCGGGAAAAACCGCGTTTTTATCTCATCATTTACAACTTCCGGTAGAAGAAAGAAAGCTAGATTCTCGAGTAGCTTATTTTAGCCATTTTGAATCGCAATCTGCAATGGTTGAAAATATGAAAATTGTGCATATAGATGGAGGATATCTATTCTGTATTCCAATTTCAGATCGCCGATTAAGTATAGGCTGTGTCATTGCTGAAAATTTGATTCAGGCGAAAGCATCTCCTGATGAAATTTTTGCTTCAACTATTTCTTCCTCTTCGTATGTAAGTTGTTTAGTTGCTCAGTCGACAAAAGTGTTGCCCATCATTCCTGCTAAAAACCATCAACGCATTTGTCTTGAGCCATCTGGTCCTCGTTATCGACTAATTGGAGATGCCGCTGCATTTTTAGATCCATTTTTTTGTCCAGGTATTGATTTTGCTTTCTTTTCTGCAGAGCAGGCTGTTGAAACAATCGAGAAAAACACTGCTCAAAATTATAAAACGGCGGTGAGGGAATGGCTAGAAAATTCGAGATTTGGTGTTTATGAAAAAATCCAACGATCGGACTGGAAAGGAATAGTTCGACTTTTTGCAGATCCTCATCTACCTTTTGTAGTGCCTCTGATGTTCACGCAAGCTTTTTGCCAATCAAAGGAGAAGAACCTTTCTTTTAAGAATGGAATCCAATTGGCCAGGGAAGCATATGAAATGGCGTCTCATTGATTTAACTGTTCCCTTGGAAGCAACGATATCAGAACCAGAACCAGTAAATATTGAATGGATTGATCATCGCGAGGGTGCTTTTTTATTAACGCGTGGTAGTGGTATACATGCTGACAGTTTTCCAGAAGGACTTGGATTAAGCTTGGAAAGAATTCGATTGACATCTCATTCAGGAACTCACGTAGATGCGCCAATTCATTATGGTCCTACAAGTGAAGGAAAAAAGGCTCGGTCAATTGATGAAATGCCCTTGGAATGGTTTTTTGGTCCAGCTGTTGTGCTAGATTGTCGCACAGAAAATACTGAGCCAGTTACTTGTGAAGAAATAAAAAGCGCTTTGAATCGTCAAGGGCTAGATTTAGAAGCAGGCAATATTGTCTTCATCAATACTGGTGCAGATCATCTTTGGGGAACTTCTGAATATTTCACCAACTTTCGAGGATTTAGTGCAGAAGCGACAGAATGGCTAATTGATTGTGAAATAAGGGTTATTGGAATTGATAGTTTTGGATTCGATCCACCTTTTCAAAAAATGATCCAATCTTATCTACAAACAGGAGATCCAAGGACATTATGGCCTTGCCACATGTTAGGAAGAAAGAGAGAATATTGCCAAATTGAAAGACTTGCTAATTTGTCCCTTTTACCAACTGATAGAAAGTTCTTAGTTTCCTGTTTTCCTCTAAGATTGAAAGGGTGTGGTGCGGGTCCCTCAAGAGTTGTCGCTTTATTATAAAGGAAATGAGTGATGGAATATCAGCGTCAAGTTAAAATTGATGTTTCTTTGCAAAAGGTTCATTTTTTTATGAGAGAAATTAAGAATTTACCAATCTGGACTCGATTTTTTAAGCGATGTATTAGCTACAATAAAAACATTGGAGAAATGGAGACAGTTTTAGGAAGATCCTTGACTACTATTCAAGAAGAGCAGAGTGGTTCTTTCATAAAACTTTTGATTAGTTCAAAATTTGACCATCGACAAGAGCAGGCCGTAGTGACTATTGAAGGCAATAAACAACAAACGAATGTAATCTTTCATCTTAAAATTCCTCCTGAATTTAGCGAAGAACAACAACAAAAAATGGTCACAAGTTTAGAAGAAGAACTTCGTACTCTAAAAAAACATTTGGAGTCGAATTATGGGTGATCAAAAAGTTGTTGTTACAGGAATGGGAACCATAAATCCTTTAGGAAAGAACATTCCTGAATTTTGGAAAAATTGTATTGCAGGCTCATCTGGAGTTTGTAATGTTTCTACACTGTTTGATATTCCTATCCCTGCGCATATGAGCCAGGTAGCAGGAGTTGTTCAAATTCCTTTTAAAGATAGCAACGAAAGAATACAGGAAAGAAATCTTTTATTTACAGAGCTAGCTGTTCAGGAAGCGTTAAAAGATGCAGCTTTACTCGATCAACAGTTTGATGACCAACGTTGTGGAGTATTTATTGCTACAGCGATTGCTGAAATCGCTTTAATGGAGTGGTCTTTTAATCGATATAAACAGGGGATTGGACATGTAGGTTTTATTCCTTTAAACGCTCCCTATTTTGGAAGAAGTTTTTTCTTTAATCATATTGCTAGAGTAATTGCATCTAAATATGGTCTTAAAGGCGGAGCTGTGACGATTGCAACTGGATGTACAGGTGGTAACGACGCAATTGGTTATGCCTTGCATATGATTCGAGGAGGCAAAGTTGAGATTGCTATTACTGGCGCTACAGAAGCTCCTATCACTCCTTTAGTAATCACTGCATTTAATAAAATTGGTGCAACTTCAAAAAGAAATGATCAACCCACAAAAGCCTCTCGGCCTTTTGATAAAAATAGAGATGGCTTTGTCCTAGCTGAAGGATGTGGAATTTTGATTTTAGAAAGTCTTTCTCATGCTCAAAAACGGGGAGCTCATATTTATGCCGAGATTAAGGGAATGGGCAGCATAAATAATTGTTATCATATGACAGATATTCCCCAAGATGGTGAATCGATTGCTAAGGCTTGTCAACTGGCACTAAGAGATGCGCAAGTAGAGCCAAGTCAAGTTGATTATATTAATGCTCATGGATCATCAACACCGCAGAATGATATTGCAGAAACTCATGCTTTCTATCGTATATTTGGCAATCGAGCTCGAGAAATTCCTGTGACTTCAATTAAATCACAGCTTGGGCATGCGCTCTCTGCGGCAAATAGCCTAGAAGTGATTAGTGCTATTTTATCTATTAGAGATAATATCATCCCCCCTACGATTAATCTCGATATGCAAGATCCTGCATGTCCATTAAAGGTTGTTGCTAATAAAGCTTTGGAAAGTGAAGTAACAACAATACTAAAAACAAGCAGTGGTTTTTCTGGCATCCATTCAAGCCTAGTTTTAGGGAAAATATGAAAACAGACGATTTAGTTATTACCGGATGCGGGATAGCTACAACAATTGGTTGTAATATTGCTAAATTCATGACAAATCTCAATGAAGGTATAACAAACTTTCAAAAGCATCGTCAAATGGAAGGAACGGACAACTGGAAACCTATAGTAGCCTATGTAGATGATGAAAATCTAAGTGAAGGGATTAGCAGTAGAATTTTGCGCAAGTTAGACAGATTTAGCCTTCTATCAATGCAAACATTTCATCAAGCACAAACAAGTGCAGCTCTAAGCGAAAAGGCAATCCATCCCTTTGGGATCCTTCTTGGAAATTGTACAGGAGGTTGGACATTTGTAGAACCACAGATTGAGGAGGTCTATAAAGGCAATTTCGATACTCTTAGCCCTTATGTTGCCACTGCTTGGTTTCCAACAGCGCCTCAAGGTGAAATTTCAATTCAAAGCAAAGTTTCTGGATATAGCAAAACTTTTGCAGCGGATTCACTGAGTGCTGGATATGCTTTGGAACATGCTTGTTATCTTATCCAACACGGTTATTTACCAGGAGCTTTTGTTGGAGGGGTAGAGGCACCACTTTCTCCTTTAGTCTATAATAGTTGTATTAGGTGTGAACCTATCTCGTCTTCAGGAAATTATTTACCTTTTCATGAGCGATCCGATGGATATCTCTTAGGAGAAGGGGCGGGGCTTCTGACAATTGAGTCCTATGCCCATGCACAGGAAAGAAAGGGAGTTCCATTAGCTCGTATTGCTGGATTAGGGATAGGAAGTTCACTTTCTGAAGCAATACAAATCTGTTTGGATCAAGCAAAAAAACATCCTAAAGAGATTAATTGTGTTTTTCTCGATGCCAAAGGCACTATTGTTCATGACGAGGAAGAATATTCGATTTTAGACAACCATTTTCATTCCTGCCGAGATCTCTATTTGACAACTACAAAAACTTTGCATGGAAGTTTGTTAGCAGCAGATTTTGCTGTTCAGCTAGTAGTTGCTGTTTTGGCTTTAACCAATCAAAAAATACCTAGAGGATTATGGTCAAAAAATAATCATAAAGATCCGCCCTTTGGAAAATTGGTAGTTGACCATCCAGTTAATAGAACATTGAATAATGTTCTAGTGTATGCTCGCAATATAGAGGGTTCTAGTATGAGTGTCTTAATTGAAGCTATTTAAAAAAAATATAGAAAATTTACAAGAATCAAGTGGATATAAAATCCTTAGCACAATTCTACAATTTAGCTGATATCGATAAGGAATTGGGGAATACCTTTTGGTCTCCGATAGATGTGGCGCATATCAATGACTGGGTTCTTAGGGCAGCTGCAATCAAAGGAGAATATCATTGGCATTCTCATCAAGATGATGAACTGTTTTTTGTATATAAGGGGGAAATTGCGATTGATACTGAAAAGGGACCCATCTTTTTGAAAGAGGGGCAAGGAGCGGTTATTCCCAAAGGTTTGAGCCATAAACCTAAGGCTGAAAAACGAGCAGTCATTTTGATGATCGAACCAGCAAGATTAAAATCTACAGGTGGTTGATGAAAAGGCCTACTCTGCATTGAAATTCTAACTATTTCGATAGGTGACTTGTCGATTATTTTCGTTGTGAGTAATTCCATTATTACATAAAATTTTTTCTTTTTCTTGGGGGCAATAATATGGGTTTATCACAAATTGGCAGATCTATTTATAACAATGGTTGTAATTTTATTTCCCAACTCATTCCTTCGCGCCTTCCAACGCGATACGAAATCTTGAGTGGTTTTGCTATATTGGTAATTTTAAAGGTTGCATATGACCAAATTGGAAAATCGAGTAAAAGCAATTCCAAAGAGGTCGATCCAAAAAAATGGCCTGATAAACCGGAATTGACCGAAACTCAAAAGGTCTTTTCTCGAAAAATCAACCATATTTCCACAGAATTTTATCAGCAATATTCAAGTGTAAAAAGGGGGAAAAATTTTATCTTCTTTCCTCCAAATTTACTTGGCATGCTCTCTTTGATCTATCTAGGAGCACCAGAGTTAGTGAAGCAAACTTTTGCGAGAGAATTCGGAATTGATGAGCAATTTCCTGAAGATACCTGGCATCAGGAACTACAAAATCAAAATGAGTCTTTAACAAATAGATCTGAAAAACCCGAACAACCTGATTCAAACAAACTCAAGAAAATGGTTCAAACCATTAAAAAAATTGGAAAACATTCCACTGACTTGATCTATAAAGTCTCCAATGCAATTGTCATTCGAAATGATACACAGTTAAATAGCGAAGTTGCATCTAAAATTGTAAAATATAAACCTGAGATTATTAGGTTTAACAATAAACAAGACGGCATACAAAAAGCAAATGGCTGGATAGAAAAACAAACTGATGGACAAATTAAGGATTTAGTAAAAAATTTGCAAACTGATCCAGTTCTTTTCTTCATTGTTACTTCTATTTTTGGTGGAAAATGGATTCATCCTTTTAAACCACAAAACACTAGAGCAGGAAATTTCTACAACGCTGATGGAACGATTACTTCTATAGATATGATGAGCAAAGGTACGGATGAGATTCGCTATGGAAATTTTACGATAGAAGAACAAGGGTTGGTAGGGAAAAATGAACATACTTTCGATATTTTGGAACTTCCGTTTCATGGTAATGTTGCCATGATCATTGCTAAACCGAAAGAGAAAGATAAAGCTAACTGTGAAAAAAGGATGAATACTCTAATGAAAGAGAAAAATTTTCAAAACCTGATAGGATATATCTCTTCTCCTGATTTTAAAGAGAAAAAAGCATTAGTCATTACTGTGCCAAAATTTACCTGTGAAGATGAGGTAGACTTAATAGGTGACTTTAAAAATTGGGGATTGATGAATCAAATCGGAGGTGCAACTTTTAATGGTTTATTAGCAACAGTGAGCAATAATCAAAAGATTCCACTTGTCATAGAGATTGTTTCTCGAACTCGCTTTGAAATGAAAGAAGAGGGTGTTCAACTTGTTGCCGCATCTTATAGCCCAACTGGTCTTCAATCCTGCGATCCAGAATGTACAATCAATGGTCCGTTCGTCTATTTTTTCTGGGATCAACAAACGCAATCTATTTTGGGATGTGGGAGAGTATTAAAACTCGAAGGGGCTGAAGGTAAGAAGTTTGAGAGATATTAAATAAAGTGGCCAGCCTCCTCTCATCGCTAACCGCATTTCTACCTAGTTCTATCTCATTTGCAGAAAAAATTCCTGTTTTTGATAAAGAAAGAGCTCAAAGAGTTGTTCAATTTTTTGATAATCAAAGGAAAGTAGATTATTGGCCCGAAGAGCGGCTCAAAAGATGGGAACTTAAAAAAGAGCAACTGAAAGAATATGAGCAAATAGATCCTCATGATAGATGGTTTCCAATTACTTTTGATTCAAATGGGAAGATTTTCTTTGGAGAAATTTCTCAACAATATATCTACACGAAAAATTATCCTACTTTGCAAGAAGCAACTACAATTGCTGTAGAGGCAATGGCAAAGAAACTGCACTGGGAAGGTCAAACCCATCTGATGGGCATGTCTCTAGTTCAATATCAAATGGTGGCTGGCGAAAAATATGGCATGCACTTCCATCAAGATGCAAGTCGATATACAATGACCATTCTCTTAAATGATGAAACAGGCTGGACTGGAGGAGATTTGCTATTTCGCTCTATGTCTTTCAACTGGATTCAACAAACAATTCATTATAAACAAGGGTATGGAATCCTCTTTACAAATGAGGGAAAACAACATTCTGTGACGGAAATGACCCCAGTCTCAAACAAGATGACGGAAAGAACAATCATGACCGTCCATGAAAAATATCCTTTACTCGATGATGATGTCGAAATGATCTAAGAGGGCTAAAACTTCTGGTTTGGAGAATTTGGTACCCTTTAGTAGGTTTGTTAAAGGATTTATCGAATAATTGATCGCCCCAATAAAATTAGCATTATTAAGATTGCAATGGTGAAAAATGGTACCCCTTAGATCCGATTCAGAAAAAATTGCTTCTGCAAGATTGGTATTTGTGAAATGGGTATCGCGAATCGTGCAATGAAGAAATTGGGTATTTTTAAGAGTGAGATCAGAATAATTGGAAGTATCAATCAAGCAATTTGTGAATTTCATCTTCAGAAATATTGGGTCGCATTTCCCAAAGTTTACTCCGACAAATTTGCAATTCTGAAACTCGATTCCTTGAAGACGGCAACCATCTAATTTTACAAGACTCAAATTACAATTGTCCATTTTGCATTCTAAAAATTTAGAACTGGTCAGATTACATTTGGTTAAGTCGCAATGTTCAAAAATACAATATGAAAAAACTTTATTCTTGAGTTCTTTTTCAATGCAAACTAATTTTTTGAAAATTTGATTCTCAAATTCTTTTCCCGATAGCAAAGGCATTCATTCATTTTAAATTTTCTTTTCTTAAATTGCGAGAGAAGTCAAAATGCCTTTTCTTAATTTTTTAAAAGGGAAAATCATGGCTTTTCTTCTCTTTTTCGTTTTTCTTTTTCGGTCAATTGTCTGCTTTGGTTCACTGCCTGAAGATGGCATTGATCAACAGATTAAGGTTGGCAAGCTTGACAATGGCATGGCCTATTACATTAGAGAAAACGCATATCCTGAGGAGATGGCCTCTCTTAGGCTAGTTATAGATGTGGGGTCGATGCATGAAACAAAAGAGGAAAGAGGGATTGCCCACTTTGTGGAGCATATGGTTTTTCGGGGAAGCGACCATTTTAAAGATGGAGAAGCAGTTCGTTACTTGGAATCGATTGGGGCCTGGTTTGGACCTGATACAAATGCTTATACTTCTTTAGATTCAACCATTTATAAATTAGATATTCCGATAAATTCACCCGATGCTTTAGAAAAAGCAATATTAATTTTAAGTGATTTTGCCTTTAAAGCATCAATGAGGGATGAGGAAATTAATAAAGAAAGAGATGTTATTTTGGATGAGCTGCATCGGGATTCATCTAATTCTCAATACAGACTTTTTGAAAAGATTGTCCAGTTCTTCTTTTCTTCTGCTCCCTTCGCTCAACTCCCAGGTGGGTCCAAAGAAGTCATTCAAAATAGTTCTTCTGAATTGGTGCGCAATTTTTACAAAAAATGGTATCGACCAAACCACATGGCTATCATTGCAGTCGGAGATTTTAAAGAAAAAAATGTATTCGGTCTGATAAAAAAATATTTTTCTGATTTTCCATGCGATGAGAAGGAAGATCTTAAACCAGTTATTGATAAACCTTCTTTGGATTCTATTTTTTCTTTTAACCCCTCTTGTCTAATCCATTTTGATCCTGAGTTGCAATTTTCAGAGGTCGCTTTAATTTCTTTTTTAAAAGCTGAGCCGATGAAAAATTCTGAGCAGCTGAATGAAAAATTTATCTCCAATGTTATCGCAGCTCTATTGAACAACAGGTTGGATAAACTATCTCACATTCCAACAGCTTCCTTTCTTGGAGGGCATGCTCATTTTTCTAAATTTTCTCACCAGTTATCGCTTTTTTCTATTGGTGCAACTTTGTATGAGGATCGCGTTTTTGAAGGAATGGAAGCCTTAAAAACAGCATTTCAAGAGATTTTGGAAAGAGGCTTTACGGAAAATGAATGGGAAAAGGTAAAGAGTGCACTGAAAAAAAAGTATCTAAAAAAGAGGGCAAACGTCAATAAGATTAAACATAAAAGCCATGTTTCTTCTTGTATGAGCCATTTTTTAACCAAGCAGCCCCTTCTTTCCTGGGAATATTATTTAGAAAAAAAATTAGAGTTAATCGATACCATTACGATAAATGAGATCAACCAGTCTCTTTCTTCTTCTCCATTAAATGAGAACTTTCTCGTTTTATTTGCCACTCCTTCAAAAAAGGTAGAGGAGTCGGTAAATCAGGAATTATTGCTGAATTTTTTTCAGGAAAAAAAAGAATTAACCAACCCCCATTTTACTCAATTGGAGCGAACTTTAAGAATAGAGCCCAAATTTTCTAAAGGGGCAGTTCTCGATAAAAGATATGATGCTGATCTTGGTGTCACCTATTTAACTCTCAACAATGGAATCGAAATTGTTCTAAAGCCAACAGAGCTTAAAAAAGAGCAAATTATCCTTTCTGCTTATGCTAAGGGAGGGATCTCTTCATTTTCTGAAGAAGAACTTGTTTCTGGTAATTTATCTCTTACATATCGAATATTGTCTGGACTAGGAGGTCTTTCTTACAATGAAACTGCAGATTTTTTTGAAGAAAAGGGAATAGACTCGGATTTAAGATTAGAAGATACTTTTCGAATAATTCAATTGCAATCTAGTCCTGCACAAACCGAATCTCTTTTTCAACTATTTCATGAGTTTTTTTCTCCACCCTTTTTTGATCCTGCACAATGGGAATTTGTAGTGAAAAGACAGAAGGAAGTGATAAAACAATGTTTAAATGATCCCAAAGATGCTTTTGGTCAATTTGTTTTAAAAACAAATCTACAAACCGACTATTTCTCGCGATTTTTAGATATAAAAAGGGCAAATGAAAAGCTGGCAAGAGAAATATTTTCTCTTTGTTTTGGTAATCCCAAAGACTTTTTATTTACGATTGTGGGAGATTTTAATATCGATGAGGTCATTCCTTATATTGAGACCTATTTAGCTTCACTTCCTGTAAAAGATGAACCATTTCCTATAATAAAAAATTTTGTGAGCTTTCCAAAAGAAACTCTCCATGAGGAATTTAAATTTGGAAATCGAGACCATGCAAATACCTTGATTACCATTCCCTTTGACATGAAAAATGTCTGTAAAATTTCCAATGACAATGATTATGCAATACGCGCTGTTGCATTGATTTTGCATCAGAGGATACGAAAGTTAATCATAGAGGAGTATAGCATTTCGTATTCTACTTTTGCATCGATTTTCCGGCCATTTTTCCCAGATGACCATTACACGGCTATGCAAATTGGATTTACAAGCCAACCAGATGAGAGAAAAAAAATTACAGAGCTTGTTTTACAGGAATTAAAAAAAATGAAAGAATCCCCACCTACGCAAGAAGAGATCAATACAATAAAAGAACAATTTAAACGGGAAAAAAATGAATTTACACTTTCCAATTTTTATTGGATTCGTGCAATAGAACAAGCG
>JAKEHU010000029.1 GCA_022614855.1 Chlamydiota bacterium | reverse complement strand
GGCATCATCAATTTCCAATGAAGAACGCTTTTTAATAGAACGTGTAAGTAGGTTGTCTTTAGGATATTCTGGTTGAAGCTTAATTAATAACTTAGCGTATACTATTTGTATTTGATCGATTTCTGCATCACGTTCATCACTACTATCATAGTGCGTTGCAGGCTTGCTATCGACCATCTCAGTATCACTATCATAATTGGGTGTAAAATTGATGGATGGAAAAGACATATTTTTTAGCTTAAACTTTTTATTTAGTGAGCACAGGCGAACTTATACTTGAACAAATCTCCAATGCTTCCTTATGAAAATCTCTTAAAGTTTGAATTAGATCTGTTCCAAGAATTTCTTTATATTTAGCTATTTCTTCAATCATTTTTGACCAAGATTCAATAGATTGCTGCAAATCTGAAATTTTTTTTGAGTTTTTATATAATTCTTCTGGGTTCTTTAAATAACCATACAATTCGCTCAAATTAGTTGTAAATTTTCCGTAATATATGGCAAGAGCATTATTATCATTGTTCATAATTTTAAATAAATTTTTATTAAAGTTAGTTAAAAGAGTAAGAAGTCTAACTTTCGCAGTGTCCATGTTCATATTTTTATATTCTTGTATAGATCGCTTTTTAGATTTAATAGAAGTGTTTTCATTTACATTATCGCCCAAAACTTGATTACACAATTTAACATAATTTACTAAATTTATTATTTCTTCAAAGTCTTCTTCGCCCTCATTAATTTTTTCAAGTCTACTACTGGGTAATGGATCAATTTCAGAATCACTATTTGAACCTGATGAAGGTTGAACACTATTACTCATATTTTACCTAAATGAAATTTTTGCCAGAGATTTTACAGGGATGAAGAAAAAAGAAATAGGTCTATAAATGTTTTAATTCCTTTCGAATAATGGTAAGATCTTTAAGAATTTTTTCCTTGATAGATTCTTGGGGATTGCTCTTGTACTGATCGAGATCAAGGGTGAGCTGTCTTAAAAGATCGACCAATTTCGCATCATTCATTGTCTGCGTGGCACTGTGAATTTTTGTTAGTATCGCATCCAATTCATCCGGTTTTGATCCCTCTAACGAGAGCCACTTTTCCAATTCTTCCAAGCTAGCAATGAGTTTGACTCCGCCCCTTTTTGGTTGTTGGGGGAAGGGGCGAACATGATAGGGAGAATTGCCTTCCATTTAGACTCTTTAAGATTTTAGTTTTTTTTGTATTTCATCGAAATCTGCGCTAATTTTAACTGGTCCCCCCTCGCTCAAAGGATTATTTTCATATTCATCCAAATCTGCGAGGAGTTTTGCTACCATTTCGCTCAAATGCTCGTCTTGAAGATGCTCAGTTAATTCATATACCCGTTCCTTCAAATTTTTGATTTGAACTTTTTGAGGAGGACCATCTGAAGAAAGGAGATTCTGCAGATTTTCTAGAGCAATGCTCAATTGCCCTTGTGGAGTTTCCCAAGGAGTAGAAAATGGTGGAATGCCTCTGATTTCCATGAACTTATCCCTTAATGCTTCGCATTTTTGTAGATTTTTAGAGATTTTTGTACGAATTTGGATCGTTTTTTCGAAGGCAATGTGAAAAACACATGGCTAGGAGACTGTTGTCGAATTAAGCTTCTGTCGATTTTTTGGGTTCTTTTGAGCTGCTTTTCAACTTCAAATTTCAAGGGTAATATCAACTGCGTATATGACCCCTGCAATTTGAATCGAAAAGCGGCCAAAATAATCCCGAAAAGCGACGAAGCCTTAATTCGATAACAGTCTCTAAGAAAAAGCGATCTAAATTCGGAAAAAAGATCAAAAAGATACAAAGCTAAATTAAGGGATAGGTTCATACCTTTTCCTTTACCAAATTCTCAATAATATCTAAACCCACTTTTGCATATTTTTAAAATTTCCTCTATGTTATCGAGATGATGATGGATAGAGATATACAACCTTGGAACCTTTCTATTGATGAAATTTGTAGCCAGTGGAAAACAGATAGTAAATTTGGACTCGATCAAATTGAAGTAAATTCACGGTTACAACAATATGGCTTAAACAAACTTCCCGAAAAGAAAAAAATCTCCATCGCTAAAATCTTCGCAAGACAGTTTTCTAGTTTGATCGTTTGGCTTTTGATTGTAGCTGCTTTTGTAGCGGGTTTTCTCGGAGAAACCATCGATGCTTGGGCGATTGGAGCCATCATTTTATTAAATGCAGCTTTGGGATTTATCCAAGAATTTCGTGCAGAAAAAAGTTTAGAGGCTTTAAAAAAACTTTCCTCACCCACCGCTAAAGTAATCAGAGAGGGAAATCTTCAAGTGATCCCTGCAGAAAAGGTCGTCTTAGGAGATCTTTTGCTCATTGAAGCGGGAGACAATATTCCTGCAGATGGGCGCGTTGTCTATGCAGCGCAATTTTATACCAATGAGGCATCTTTAACGGGAGAGTCATTGCCGGTGGAGAAAACTACTAACGTCTTGGAATCAAAGCGGATTTCTCTCGGCGATAAAGTCAATATGGCTTTTAGAGGTACGATCGCAGTGAATGGAAAGGGGTATGTAATTGTAACAGCTACAGCAATCCAAACCGAAATTGGAAAGATTGCAGCCCTTTTGGAAAAAGAGGAAAAAAAGGAACCAACTCCTCTTCAACGCCAACTTTCGATTTTGGGGAAAAGACTGGTCTTCATTTGCATTGGAATTGTGGGAATCGTCTTTTTTTTCGGCCTTTTTAAAGACTATTCTCTCATCACCCTTTTTTTAACGGCGATCAGCCTTGCAGTTGCAGCCATTCCTGAAGGATTGCCGGCTGCAGTGACTATCGCGCTTTCGGTGGGAGTAAGAAAAATGGCAAAACGACAAGCGCTTATCCGCATGCTCTCCTCAGTAGAAACTCTGGGTTGTACCACTGTCATCTGCACAGATAAGACGGGAACATTGACGCTAAATGAAATGAGTGCCAAAAAAATTTGGATCGATGGGGCGATGATCGATGTGGAAAGCGAGGATTTATCTGTAGCAAAAGAGCTATTAAAAGTAGCACTGCTTTGCAACAATGCGCAGCTCTATATCAAAGAGGGAAAAGTCACTCTTATTGGCGATCCCACAGAAGGGGCTCTTTTAAAAGCTGCTCATTTGATCAATGTAAAAAAAGAAGATTTAGAACACGATTATCCCCTGATTGAAGAATTTCCTTTTGATTCCGATCGCAAAATGATGAGCATGGTTCGAAAGGCAAGAACCTATCTCAATAAAATTTCCAATGAGATTTCAGGAGATTTTGAGGCAGATTCTCTAAATTTTTCCGAGGACAGTATTGGAAAAACTAGGGCCGAGAAAAAATTTAGAGAATCTGACCAAAAGAACCGAAATATCGAAGGGAATTTTATTGAGATAGGTTCACAAGAGGGAAGAATCCTTTTTGCTAAAGGGGCTCCCGATGTGGTTATCACCCACTCTTCTTCCATTTGGCATCAAGGAAAGAGAGAAGTACTAACTAAAGAAAAAAGGAGGATGGTTCTTGAAGCAAATGAAAAATTAGCATCTCAGGGTCTTCGCGTTTTGGCTCTTGCATATAAAACTTTGGAAAAGAAGGAAGAACCAGCAGAAAGGGATCTTGTCTTTGTTGGCTTAATTGCACTTAGGGATCCTCCTAGAAAAGAGGCAAAAGAGGCGATCGAAAAATGCAAACGAGCAGGAATTCGACCTGTAATGGTAACAGGGGATCATAAAGAAACAGCTCTTGCCATTGGCAGAGAATTAAATATGATTCGAGAAAGCGAAAAGGCGATCACCGGAGCTGAATTGGATGAGATGGATGAGGGGACATTAATAGAAAAAGCCAAGGAAGTAAACATTTTTGCAAGGATTTCGGCTGAGCATAAAATCCGCATTGTCTATGCCTTTCAGAAGCTAGGGCATATAACTGCGATGACAGGGGATGGGGTCAATGATGCACCAGCCATTCGAGAAGCAGATATCGGCATTGCAATGGGAATTACAGGGACAGATGTTGCAAAACAGACATCCGATATGGTGATTTTAGATGATAACTTTGCCTCGATTGTTAGCGCAGTGGAAGAAGGAAGAGGAATTTATGATAATATCGTCAAATTTGTCAGCTATCTTCTATCTTCTAATTTTGCAGAAATTTTGGTGATTTTTGCCAGCATGCTTTTGGGCTTTTCCGGGCCAGATGGCAAGCCTTTTGTCGCTCTTTTACCTGTACAACTCCTTTGGATCAATTTAATCACAGATGGAGCACCGGCAATCAGCCTTGCTTTAGATCCCATTGATCCAAGAGCAATGGACAGACCTCCAAGAAAGATGGAAGAGAGAATCTTATCGAAAAAGCGGTTTTTCTTTCTTTTGACAATTGGCATTTTTGTTGGCATAGGTGCGCTCACTACTTGTTACATTGGTCTTTCTACAAGTGTTGCTATGGCGCAAACAATGGCCTTTACCTCGCTTGTGGTTCTAGAGCTTGTCAGAGCGCAAATGGTGCGAAAAGAGTACAAGCTCTCCTTTTTTTCCAATTTTTGGCTCCTCTCTGCTTTGGCCAGTTCCCTGCTATTACAACTGCTTGTGCTTTACATTCCATCGCTTCGAATCGTGTTTGGTACAGTTTTCCTAGGAATGAAGGAATGGATGGTTATTTTTGCTACTACAGCAACTGTTTGGATTTTAAGCAGAATTGCAACCCATTTTTTTGCAGTAAAAGGTAGCAAATGATCGTTTTATATACTGCGCCAAACTGTCCCTTTTGTTTAAAGACAAAAGAGCTTTTTGATCGCAATAAGCTTGCTTATACGGAAATCGATGTTTCTCAAGATGAATTTGGCTGGAAAGAAATGGTGAATAAATCTGGTCAGATGGCCGTTCCGGTCATTGACATCGATGGATATATCATGATAGGTTTTGATGAGTTCCAACTCAGAGACATCCTCGACCTCAGACAGTAAAGGCTAAAAATGAATCCGATTTAGCTTTTAGCCTTTATACTTTAGCCTTTCTCTTTTGCGGTGGCGATATACTCTCCAAGGGTATGGAGGAAGCTGGGATTCGCTAGGTACAATTGCGATCAACAGAAGAAATAGACCGACAGTCACATAGTTTTGGATGGGCGGTATGCTTTTTGGATTTTCAGTTGCATACCCAATCCCAATTAGCCAGAGAGAAATCACCAAATTGAAAAGATGGATTTTTCTGAGGGATTTTTTGAAAGAAAAAAGGGAAAAAATAGCGATCATCATTGCGCAGGAAAAATCATTTATCCAAAGAAGATGATCCGTCTTTGGATAATGAAAAATAAATGGACTCATTGCAAGCCAGCATGCAATGGTAAATTCGATGACTCGTGCCCACATCGATCATTTCCTTTTTTTATTTTCTCTTTTTTTGACCATTTCTCCTGCTATTTGATAGGCGATATTTGAGGGATGGCCCCAGAAAGTGTTCCATAAAATTCGAAAATTTTTGCTTCTTTTCCACACTCGATAGAGGAGTAAAATACACGACCAAACCTCATCGTAAGCCAAAAAAACCAAGATGATAGAAATTACAGCTGTAGCAAGGCATAAGGTGCAAAATGCCCCTACGACAAAACCTTGCATCGCAACTAAAATAGCACTGACAATGCCAAGGGGAATTACATCAAACCCAAAAAGAATGACAATCCAAGGCCGATCATACCAGCGCCTTGTCGATCCAGCGAGACCAAAAATGATATCTCCAAGGTAAGCCCAAGCTCCAAAAATTCCATCTGGGATGCGAAACCAACGAGATAGTTCATGAGAAACATCGGAATCAAGTACTTGCATCGATTGTACACCAAAAATTGGATCCCAGATTGAATCGACTAGCCGCCATTGATACAATCCAAGGTAGATTGCAATGAGAGTCGCAATGGTTGCAACGAGACAAATGGTAATTCTCTGGCTCCATTTTGAAGGATTGTAGTGCCAAGGTTCTGGAATAGCATATCTGGAAATGGGAATCGGGGCTTGCATGTTCATAAGTTTTCTTTAACAAATTTTCTCTTTTTTGCAAAATTGTCAATATGCGTACAGAAAATCTTTTCTATCGCCATGCAGACATCGAAATGAAGGGTTTTATCGCCTATGACGAAAAGAGCAAGATGCGGCGGCCTGCAGTAATTGTAGCACCTGCTTGGAGAGGGTTGGATCAATTTGCCAGGGATAAAGCAATGGCACTTGCAGAGCTTGGATATGTCGGTTTTGTTGCAGATTTGTATGGAGAGGGAAAGTGTGTGGGAAATGAAGAAGCACCTGAAATGATGGCCCCTCTTTTTTTAGATAGAGTATTGCTACAAAAAAGAATTATAGCGGCTTTTGAAGTAGTTCAAACCCACTCTTTAGTGGATAGAGAGAAAATTGGAGCGATTGGTTTTTGCTTCGGAGGTCTTACCGTCATCGAGCTTTTTCGAAGCGGTGCTCCTGTAAAGGGAGTGGTGAGTTTTCATGCTGTTTTAGGGAATGAGCTAGATGGGCGCAGGGCAAAGGTAGTCCCAATTGCTAAGGGGATCAAAGGTTCGCTTTTGATATTGCATGGACATGATGATTCGCTTGTGACTAGTAGCCATATTGCATCGATTCAAAAAGAATTGACAGAGGCAAAAGTCGATTGGCAGATGCATATTTATGGGAAAACGATGCATGCTTTTACCAATCCTGAAGCGCAAAATCCAAAAACGGGAGTCCAATTTCATCCCATTTCTGCCGCGAGAAGTTGGCTTTCTATGCAAAATTTCTTTACCGAGGTTTTTGAAGAGAGAGATTAACTATCTATAAAGCTGCCAAAAAGATCTTTAAGGTCGGCCAATCTTGTTGTATCAGATTTTTCTTGGAGGTCTTTCCAAAGTCGATAGAGGGGAGATTCTTGTAATTTGTCTGTTCCTCTCAAATCTCTAATCGTTTCAATTGCTTTTAAAATTTTATCTTTCTTTATTCCTGTAGATGAAAACCATTTTTGCAGAGCAATGATCTGATCCTTTTCAAAATAAGCATCGCCATTGAGCAGCTTGAGCTCTACTTCTAATTTAAGGAAGTCTTCATTTTCCAGCAATCTATCCAATCCAACATGGCTTCCTCGGATGATCAATCGATTTTGCATATCGTAAAGAATGGTTTTATAAGGTCCCTGTTTTTCTTTTTCATTTTTTTCTAATATCTTCTTCCAATGGAGTGCCTCTTTTTGCGACAAGCAGCCCATAGAAACCACTTTTAAGCCTGCCTCGGTTTCTTCCAGGTGGACTAGGGTATGGAAAAGTGGGCGCTGTCTTTCTGTGCTGAGATCTACAGGAATTTTTACTCTCACTCGTGGGATAAAGTTGTTAGAAGCCCAAAGCCTTTCGTCGAAATAGCCAGAGATATCTTTAATTCCTTTCTCAGGGCTTTCTTGAGCAAGCTGTCGAATCTTATAAAAAGGTGGCATTTCATAGCGCCGATTGTAGGATAGCATACTGGATACAAATGAATCAGAGAGTTTTGCCTCTGCATATTCCAACCAGTCGAGATCAAACGGATTGAATTCTGCTTTCCAAGGGATCTCTTTATAAATTTTACTTTTATCCACTTGGTCTGGATTTAACTGAGATTGTTGTTGAATATTGAGATCGACCTCCATCTCCTCTTCTACCTCTGTCTCCAGATGGTTGAACATCTGCTTATTGAGATCATCTTCTTTAATTTGACCCTCTTTCACTGTCATCTTTTCAGCCAGTGTAGGAATAGGGATTTGTGCAATTTCTTTTTTTATCTCATCGATTTCGTCTGATTTAAACCAGCTACTATTTTCAATTAATTCAAAAAGAGGGCTATTTTTTGCCTTATCCAAAAATGCATCCTTTGTAATTTGTCTGTCTAAACCTTCATAGAGAGCAAGGATATCATCCCATTCCATAGAGCTGGTCAAAATCGGTTCAAAAGCTTTGAAAAAGTTTTTTATTTGTGAAGAAAGAGAGCTAAAAGTTGTCCAAGATGGATTTTTATGAAGATCGCTCAATTTGTTCAATACCTTTCTTCTAATCACATTTCTCACCTTTTTGACATAAGAATTTTGATTTTCTAAGAGGTGCATTTTATTTTCGACTTTTGCTGAGAAATAAAAGAGTTCCTTTAAAGTTGGAACTTGTCCATTTGCAGTGAGGATCTTTCCAAGGTTTGGAGATAAGACAAAATGAACTGTCTGCGCATGGTCGATCTCCTCTTTTTCAAGAATCTTATCGATAAACCTTCTTTTATCTTTTATTTTGCGCATGCGGAATGCAGCTTGTAAGAGGTCATGTAATGGAATTTTTTCATCTGTTGTACAAATTGCTTTTTTCCCAGCCGGTTGGCGAATATCAGCCCCTTCCTTATGAAACTGGTCAAAATAGGTCCAAGCCCCATCGTTTTCTGTAAAAGATGGAGAATAAGGGGTCACTTCTGCAGCATCGCCTGTGCTGAGCCACATGATCTCTTCTTTCCCTGTTTTAAAATCCTTCATGAAGAATTTAATTCCCTTGATGTCTGGACGGTATTTTTTTGCAAATTCGCGCATTGCTTGCGCAACTTCCAAATTGCTCATCCCTTTTAAAAGGGCAGCGGCATCGATGAGAGCAGAGGTATTATTTTTATCTCCTTTAAAAAATTGGTTCAACATTTCATTGAGAACCTCGCGTGGGGTCTCCTTTTCTAGAGGTTCAATTCCGGTACATTTTTGGTTGATGATATCAATCGCTTTTCCTGTGGTTCCTGCAGTCCAGTACATTTCAAGCTGGCTTGGATAGGTTTCAAAATTGTGCGGAGTTCCTGTGCCATAGTATCCTTTTTTTGCCATCGATCCAAAATTCTGCGCATTGCTAGAGAGGTTCTTTTTCCAAAACTTGACCTCTTTGAGTACAAAATGTTCGATATAAAAACTGATTACATGAGGATCTTTGGAGAAGGTTGAGTTGAGAATAGAATTTTTACAGCTTTCGAGGTCGACGTTTGGATAAATTTTGGAGAAAATTTTCCCAGCTTCTGTTTCAGAAATGGAAATAGATTGACTAATTGCATCTTTAACCGCTTTTTTTCTTAAGTAATCTAAAGATTCCTGCGCCTGTTTTTCTGTCAATCCATTGCAGAAGATAGAGAGGAATGTTTTAACAAGGGTTTCATAAGGGTTTCTAAAAGTCGATTTTTCAATTGGAGCATCATTTCCTTCATAAGGAATAGCAAAGCGCACTTTTGGATCTTTTTTGGAAGAACCAAATTGAACGTTGATAGATTGACCAAGAGCATTTTTCAGAAGGTGGGTCAACATTCCCTTGACCATGACCATTTCGGCATATTTTTGATCGCGTTTCATTTCTGGGGAAGCAGTCTGATTTCCCAAGACGAAATTCACAAACTGCTCTTTAGGAACTAGGTAATCACCACTTAATTTTTCAGCAATTTTTTTGGCTAAAGCCTCAGTAAATGGAATTGACTGGTTTTTGCGAATCTGCTCCAAAAGATTCTCATCATTGACCAGGGAAAGCATACACTTTTTGATGACATGAAAGAGATGTTCAGGAATCGTGGATGGTTTTCCAATCGGGTAATTCAGCTCTTCATCGTCTTTGAATAGGAGTTGCGGTTCATCCCCGATGATCGTTGCCTGCCTAATCATATCAAGGAGAGAGAAGACCGTCTTGATGGAATCCATCGATGGGGAATTTTCTTTTGTATTTGGATAGGTCAATCGATAGATCAGGTCAAGGAGGAGGAGTTCAAGTGCTTGCAAGTCTTCTTTGCGCATGTTGATCGTCTCTTTTTTCTCTATGGCCCTTTTAAAGATGATCAAAATGGCATCTAGATGGTTTGGGTCAAGAGAGGTATTGCGATCAAAAGTAAGCGCATTTGCTGTCTGATTATAAGGGTTATTTGCTACTTGTTGGGTATTTGTATTGACAAGTGAAGAGGGCCAGATATTGATCACAAGACCATCTTTTGCAGCTAAGGCATCTAAAGTCGGCATGATGAAAAAGGTCTTTCCAAATGACATGAGAAGTTCCATTACTGCATTGCCCTGCAAGTCAAGCTCTCCTTGTTCATTAAGTAAGAGCGCTTCAATGGCTTTTACCTGATCGGGCCATAGAGTAACCTGAAATTTTTCTTCGAAGATAAGAAGGTGTCTTGCGAGTGGTGAGTGCAAATCATAGCTTCTTTTTGTCTCTAATTTTTGTGCCAGCTCTTCCATCTTTCTTTCATAGCTCACTGGATCTTTTTCCTTTTCAATAGAAGAGAGCTCTTTAATGCATTGGATTGCCTGCTGCGTCTGCTGCAAATGTGTTTTCTTTAAAACTAAACGCCATATGATAGGATCTAAACGGTGAGCTAAAGCTGAGTTGAGAGCAAGAGATTGGAAAAGACGTGTAAAATTTCCTGTTAAGAAAGAATCTTTTAATTCTCTTAACGTAACAGGATTTTTTGTAATCTTGTTTAAAGTTTCTAAAATGAGCTTTTCATCTTTTTGAATCTCTTGCTTTGTATGATCCCTATATTTTGCTAAAGCAAAATAGCTCTGATGAAGACTTTCAGGATTTTTTAATTTGAAAATGGTCTCTTTTTCACTTGCAGTTTTTAGGTAATGGTCTTTTAAGCTATCATTTAAAGTCCTAAGATAATTTTCTTCTTCTCCTACTTCTTTGAAGTGAATCGTTTTTTGAGAAGAAGAAGGCTCCTTATCTATTTTTCTAAAAATCTGATGGAAAAAGGTCCCAAAAACTGCAAGGTGAGATTCATCGAGTAGAAGAATAGAATCTTTTTTTTCTATCATTGGGCCGGTTCCGGATCGTGCATGCGCTTGATCGACATCCAATTTGAGAGGGCTATCATTGGTTTCTTCTGATTTTTGTTCTACTGTTTCGTTAGGTTGTTTTATCGCATTGGAAACCATTCCATAAACTAACTGTCCTATATTAGCCCCAGTAACAAGATAAGAATAAGGATTCAAAGAGTTAAGAAGAGCTTTGATTCGATTATCTGCTGCAGCCAAACCTATTCGTTTAGCCAGATCAATTCCAATTTTTTTGAGATAATCCAAGTGGACTGAAGAGAGAAGATTTTTAATGAACTGTTCTTTTTCTTTTGCGGAAAGCAGTTTTGCAAGATCCGAGCGAATAGATTTTTGTTTATCTGTGTCTTCTACTACCGCTGTTAAATGTTCAATTAATGTTTCCGTAATTTCATCGCCCCATCTTCCTTTTAATTGACCTAAAAGAAGTTTGAGTTGATTAAACTGGTCTGGAGGAGTTCCCTCTTTTCGCGCTGCAACTCTAAGATATTCAAGAAATCTGGTTTTGAGCTCAGTATGAGAAAAAGTTTCATAATCCAAAGGAAGGGATTTTTGATCTGCCTTTTGCTCCCAACTTATCTCACTCAGAAGCGTTTGGAAGATCATCTTTTGTTTGGTAGATCTTCTAATCCAATCTTTTAAATGTCTTAAGATTTGATCTGTGACTGGGGTATCGTTTCCTAATATTGTTCCAATTGAAGGGATTGGAATTGAGTGGTAGTTTTTTATCGTATCTTTTAAGGCTTCTGCAACCACATCTGAAGCTCGATGGATTGTGGAATAAGAGACATCCAATTTCTTCTTTAAACTTACATAGTCTAAATACATATCAGGTGGCAGAAGAAGATGGTCTTGAATCAACTGTTCCATGAGTGTTTGCGCTTTGTCGCTATCTTCAGCTAAAGAGGTAATTGTTTCTTGAATCTGTTCAACTGTTTCATAGAGCAGGGTATCTTGTCTTAGAGCCTTATCCAACTTCACCTTATGGCTGCTTAAAAGACGGAAGAGGTTTACCCTCTGGAAGAAGGCTTTGTATAAAAACCAGCGCTGGTCATCTGAGAGCCGTTTTCTTGGATCGGTCTCGAGAATGGCCTTTTCTAGATCTTTGTATATTTGCAAACAGATGAAAAAATCAAAGTAGATCGGATTTGTCAGTTTCTGATGGAAAATCGTTCTATTTTCTTCTTCTGCAGCAATCAGCCTTGGCCTGATTGAATCGAGGATTGGCTGATTTTGACTCAAGTAGGGAGCAACACTAACCAGTGTTAGGAGAAGGTTTAATGATCCATTTAATGGTTTGATTTTTGCAATTTTTTCTATTTTTTCTGCATATTCAACAACTTCTCTATTTTTGTTTTGCAAAAGGGAGAGTTCTAAAAGATAGGCTAAGGCTTCTGGTTCATCTGATGTTAAAAATCCATCTTCTCTCATCTGGTATGCAAAAAAGCGGTTTTGTTTCATAGAAGATAGGAAGGAGTTGATGATCGGAATCAGCCTTCCTAAAGGATTGATAAAGTTCCATGCAGCTGCAGAGACCCACTGACCAGCTGGGACTAAAAGTTTTCTTTGGCCTCTTTCATTTTCAAGTAAGAGGTAAGAGGAGATTCCATCAGCGGAAATGTGTTGAGATTTTGCGATGAAATATCCAGGAAATTGACTACAAAATGCATTTAGCTCCCCCTTTTCATTTTCAGTGACTTTGAAGGTGAGGTCGGAGAATTTTTTGAAAATGAGATGGGAAATAAAGGATTTTGTTCCATTTTTTGAAACGTAGACAATGGTTTCTGAAAGAGGAGAGAATCGCTCAATAGCAGTGAGCTGTTTTTTTACAGAGTCGCCAAGAGTCAATTTTTTATCTTTGACGACAAAAGAAAATCCAGCTGCTTCTTTTGTGAGAAAATAGCGGTCTTCTCCCCAAAATGCTTCTATTTCTGAAGTGGAAGAATTTTCTTCTATCCAAAGCCATTCGATTTTTTTCCCTTGAAGTATCTCATAGAGATAAGGATTGGCTTTTGAAATGGTTTGCGTATGGGCTAATTGATAAATTTTTCCATCCCTCTTTTGTTTTAAAGTATAAGTGATTCCGCTATCTGTCTCTTGATAGTGAATTTCATACTTGCCACTGCCTGAGTTAATCTTTTTATTTACGGCAATGTCCCAAGTAGTTTCTTCAGGAATGTGGCGTGAAGCAATCTCTTTCAATTTTTCAAAAATGGTTTCCCTCTTAATTTTATCCCCAGCATTGAGATCCACTGTCGTGACTTGTAATAAATCTATCTCAAAATTCTTGTATGACCATTTCCAGATATTGTTTTTATCTTTTTGTTTAAGTTGGCCAGTATCTTGTGGTTGAATCTGGAATAAAAGCTGAAAAATTTCTTTTTGAAATGCAGAGTCACTTAAACATTTTTCAATTTCAGGTTGGGCTGTCCAGATAAGTTTGATGAATTCTCCATGGATTCTTCTCGATTCTGTGAATTCCTTGATTCTGCTGTAATCTAAAAGTGCGTGAAAGATTTCTCTGACAAGATCTTTAGGATTTTCATATTTTACCGCTAGTGCATGGAGCTGTGAAAGGGTGGCTTTTTCCTCTAAAGAGAGCAACTCTTTTTTAACCTTTTCTTTTGCCTTCATTAAAAACCTGAACTCTTGTTTTGTTTGCTCAGCATATTCATGAGCGCAAAAATCGCGTATGGAAAGGGCAAGAGAAAAAAGACGAGCAAAACGAGCAAAATCCTCTTGCTGACGCGCCTCTTCCATTTTTCTCTTCATTAAATGGGCAGTAGTTTTAACGATATCAGGAGAGTATTTCAGCTGATCTTTTAGCAAAATTCCCTGAGTATAGGAGAGGAAATGGGGGATATCATAAAAAGAGATCTTATTTGTCTGAAGCAGTCCTAATTGTCTTAAAAAATGGTCTCCCTTTTTCGATGTTTGCATCTGCTTTAGTTCATTAATTCTCGATTCGCGAAGCAGAGAAAAATTGGGTTTATCTTCAGAGGATATTACCCTTTTGTCTAAGATGTCTGCTTGTCTAGGAGGCTTTGCTTCATAGGATGGACCGCAAAATGCATGGATGAATTGTTCTGGAAGAGGTGCACTCCAGGTTCCAAGCAGATCACGCTTTTTCTTTTGTAAATATTTTGTAATGAGAAATGGCTCTTCATTTGTCTGAAATGAGGTTTTTTCTACCTTAGGTGTTAAATTGATTTCTGTAAAATCTATTCCGCCATTGACCATTTGGCTACAAATCATCGTTTGAAGTTTTAAGATCGCAAATGGTTTAGGTAGGATGTCGCTATCTTTATTAAAAGATTCTGTAAAGAGATAGGTATGTTTTGAGCCTGAGTCCAGATCTGGGAATTTCTCCTGAATTTTTTTCTTCACCTCGTCTTTTGTAAGTTGGTTTGCATAGTAAGCAATTTCTGGGATTTTATAATCCCATTGATTATCAAAAGTAATTTCATGGTTTTCGCTTTCTTTAGGGATTTCTCCATAGATTTTATTTCGCCAGCGTCCTTCCCAAAAACTGTAAGAAAATAGATGGTCTTTTGATTTTTTAATGATTTCTAGTTTAGAATGAAAAGATCTAAGATCTATTTTTGCAAAGAAATATTCATTGATCTGGTCAATTTGTTCTAATATTTGTGGGGTTAAGCCAGCTTTTGCATGTTTAAAGTCATTTTGTAGCCAAGCTAAAAATGGATATGCGTCGATCTTGTATTTTTGAAGCTCTTTTTCTTTTCTTTTTGAAAGGTGGTCAACAATAGCTAAAATCGCATAGAGATGAACTTTTGCACTTTCTTTTAAAGTAGCATCTAAGAACCTATCCCTGCTTGCGCTTTTAGTCAGAAGAAGAGATAAATCGAGCAGATCATTGAGACAGGATTCGATTTGTCTTTCGTCAATCTGATCAAATAAAGGGGTTTGTTGTCCAATTGGAATTGGTAGGAAAGAAAGCCGATTGGTTAGAAATTGGAATATGGCAAAATCTTTTATAGGAGAATCCTTCAACTCCTCTTCCATCTTATTTACACTCTCGATCCAAGATCGGATGGTCGGATAAAAGTTTTCACTTGTAAATTCTGGCGCTTTTGTCAGTAGAGCTGGTTTGTTGCTTAAGCCGATGAAAAAAACATCAGATTTGGATAGAATTGTTTTTCTATCGATCGCGCCTGTCTCGCTGCTAGGAGTGATATCAGGGATGCCAACCGGTCTTAGAACTTGAGCTGGATCGATTTCAAAAGAGACATGCTCTTTTTCCTCCATTAAATTGGCGATTCCCTCTGCAGAAGCTTGGACATTTTGTGCATAAAAGCGAATTTTTTGCGCCGTTTCCTTATCAAAGAGACAACGCAAAATTAGATTGATGAGGGCACTGACGATGATGGGGAATGCTCTATGCAATACTTTAAATAAAAGGCTCCATGCTTTGGATCTTGCTTCATTGATGATTGCAGCATTGACGAGCCCAATAGGACCTTCGGCAGCCCACAAAACAGATCCCCATGCATACAAGTTAGATAGCCAAAAAGCCCAGCGCAAGAAGGTGACAAGCATATTGAAATAGATGCTGACCCAAATCGTTCCTAAAGTTCCCCGTTTCGAAGGATTTTCTACTAATTTTGGTTTAGGACTGGTGGCAGAAATAGGTTGTTTCTGTTCTGCTTTAGCAAGATTGACCTCTTCAACAACCAAGTCGACAAGATTTCCTACCTCTTCACCGAGAGACCAGACTAGGAGATCTCTGATAGATTCGAGATGATCAATGGAAAAGCCCGATTGAAGGAATTTTTCCTTTAAAGTCTCTGCTAAATTGAAGGGAAGTTCAATACCAATGGAAGGGAGGCTGGTAAATTTGACATTTTCCTCCTTTCTTTCTTTCGCTTTTTCAACAGCTTTGCGAATTTCTATTTCAGTTGCTTTCATCTTCTCATAATGTGTTTTTACGTCGGGATCCTCTTTATATTTTTCCACAAGTCCCGTCCATTCTTCTAAGATCAGCTCAAGGCTAGAAAAATCCACATTTTCAAACTGGAGCTTTCCCTCTTTTGTTTTATAAGGGGAGCAAAAATCGATGATCTGATTTCCATAGTAAAATAGAGCCATTTTTTCAGGTGTCATTTCAATTGGTTCCATCTTGAATTGTGAAATGGAAGAAAAAATAGGAGATACTTTGATGAATGAGTCCTTCTTTTGATCTTTTTTTGTCTTTTTTTCTAAGAAAAGAGGTGATGGAGTAGATTTGAATGTTTTATCCAATAATTCGAAAAGATCACTTATTGAACTTCGAGAGATATTCGGATTAAATTTTGCTTCATAAAGGGAAAAAAGTAACCGATGGAAAAATTCGAGTGTAAGATTTTCTTTCTTTACTGAATAAGTTCTTGAAAGATTTTGATAATTAGAGTGGATCGTAATTTTGTAATGGTCTTTATCTTCATTCTTTATTTCCATGATGAGTTCTAACTGATCTAACAATGAAGAAAGACCGATAGACTCTAGAAAAAACTTTGGAGTGGATCCCTGAAATTTTTTCAAAAATTTCATTGAAGAAAAATAGAGGCTATCTTGAGATTTATTGAGGAGCTGATCCAATTTTTCTCCTGCTTTTTTTGAAAGCTCATCATGATATTTTGGATTGACGATTTTTTCTCCTTCTTGGGAAAGCCATAAAGCGAGCTCTCTAAGCGAACCATCAGGGACAAATTCCATTATCGAGCCAATGGCTCCCATCTTCATCCAATCTTCGATCTGCTTGTATAACCATTTTTTAGATGCAGAACTATTTTCTGCAGCCTTCATATTCCTTCTCTCATCTTGGAAAAGAAGATTAAAACTTTTGCTTTTGAGAAAGGCAGATAGATCTGTGAGCTGAATTTTCAATGCTTCGGTAAGATTTTCTACAATTAGTTTTGCAATATCATCTGCTTCATAAGTGCGAAGATCATCTAAGGAGATCGGCTTAGGGAGCTTTCCCAAGAGGGCGCCAATATCGAGTGAGTCGATATCGATAGGGTTATTGCTCAAATCATTAATAACGACAAGTGCTCGAAAAAGATCAAAAAAGACGAATTTGTAATCCCCTGACTCACTCATCATCCATCTCTCTCCATTTTCAAGCTTTTTTATTTCATCGAGAAAGAGTTTGGATTTTTCAAGGAGTTTTTGGTTTCTTTCATCTGGGGACTTGCAAGGTTTAAGGGTTTCGTAAAGGGTTTGTTCTCTTTCATAGGCTTTTTGAATAGAAGAATTTATTTTTTTATAAGCCTTTTTTGTAGGGGAAGCAGCATCTCGTAAATAGGTTTCATTGATGTGTTTATCAATAGAAGCCGCCATTTTTTTCGAGCTGGTAGTGCAAATTTCAACTTTTTCATCTGATTTTTTGGGCGATAAGAGTGAGAGTGTTTGTGACGCTTGTTCTTCTTCTGTCTTTTTTGTAGTTGAATCTAGTTCTCTAGAAATTTCTTTTGCGAAAGAAGAGGTCTCATCAGTTGCCTTTTTTGCTTCTTCAGAAGGGATAAATTCAAAGGTGAGTTTTCCATATTTCTCAACGAATTCAGAAACAAGGATTGATGTTTTCAGAGGAATCTCTTGCAGAGCCTCTTTATCAGAAAGTAATTTTTTTTGAGTTTTTTGGAGAAGTTTTGCCACCTGTTTTTTCTTTTCTAGAGGAGGGCTTTCTTTCCCATTCAGTAGATAAGATATCCGTCCCCAAAAAGACGTTGAGAGGACAGCTTTTCCAGAGAAGACAGAAATTCTAAAATTCTTAAGAACCTGCTCTTCCTGAAGTTTTTCAGGGGCAGAGTGGTCAATCTGAGAAAGTCCAAGTAACAGTTGCTTAGCGGCTTCAGTTTCCATATTAAATGTATAAAATAAAAATTAACTACTAATATTTTATTTAAAATTCTTAATAAATGCAATCTATTTTAAATTATAAGTTTATATTAGAAAAATGTTCCTAACCCATTCTATCTTAAAAGAATACTCAAGTCTCTAATTATGAGTTATATCATATAAGTCATTCATTAACAACTGCTTAGGAAAATTGTTCAACAAATAACTTATCATGATATAGAAAAGAAATGGGTAAATTCAGGATAGAAGAGGATAGTTTAGGGAAGGTCAAAGTCCCAGAGGGTAAATTTTGGGGTGCACAGACCCAGAGGTCTTTAGAGAATTTTCGCATTGGCGAGGAAAAAATACCCTTAAGCTTCATCTACGCCCTGGCCATCGTCAAAAAAGCTGCGACAATTGTGAATTGTGAGCTCGGGGTTTTGCTTAAGCAAAAACGAGATCTCATTGTCGCTGGGTGCGATGCGATTCTAAGAGGGGATTTAGACGACCAGTTTCCCCTAGTGGTTTGGCAGACGGGGTCGGGAACCCAGACCAATATGAATATCAATGAAGTGATCAGCAACTGGTGTAGCAAAAAGGTAGGGGAAAAACTGGGCTCTAAAAAGCCCATTCATCCCAATGATGATGTCAATAAGTCTCAATCCTCCAATGATGTATTTCCGACTGCCATGCATATTTCAGCGGTGATGAACAGCAAAAAACAGCTTTTGCCCGAACTCAGATTGCTGCAAAAAAGCCTAGAGAAAAAGAGCAAAGAATTTCACAAAGTGGTCAAAGTCGGAAGGACCCATTTAATGGATGCCGCACCCCTCTCTTTAGGTCAGGAATTTTCCGGATATGCTCGCCAAATTGAGGAAGGGATAAGGGCTATTGAAAATGCGATTGGAGCTTTATCGGAAATTGCCCTTGGAGGTACAGCTGTGGGAACAGGGTTAAATGCTCCGCGAGGATATGCAAAAAAGGTGGCTGAGGTGATCAGCAAATTGACCGGTCACCCCTTTTCTCAAGCGAAAAATAAGTTTGAAGCGCTAGCTTCCAATGATGCAATCGTAGAGATGAGCGGAGCTTTGAAACGGGTTGCTTGTTCTTATATGAAAATTGCCAATGACATTCGCTGGATGGCCTCAGGTCCTCGTGCTGGCTTAGGAGAAATTTTTATTCCAGAAAATGAACCCGGTTCTTCCATCATGCCAGGCAAAGTCAATCCTACGCAGACCGAATCGATGACCTCTATCGCAGCACAAGTCATGGGAAACGATGCTGCCATCGGGTTTGCTGGTTCGATGGGGAATTTCGAACTCAATGTTTTCAAACCTCTGCTCATTTACAATCTTTTGCAGTCAATACGGCTGCTCGGCGATAGCGCAAAGAGCTTTAGAGAGAGGTGCGTAGATGGAATTAAACCCAATCTTTCCAGGATAAAGAAATACCTCGACCAGTCGCTGATGCTTGCAACGGCACTCAATCCTGTCATTGGCTATGACAAAGCAAGTAAAGTGGTAAAAGAGGCTTATAAACGGGGAATTACCCTGAAAGAAGCGGCCGTACATCTCGGTTTTCTTACCGAAAAACAATTTGATCGAATTGTCGATCCACAAAAAATGATTTAAAAGGGGATTCAAGCTATACTTTTCTCTGCATGGCAATCCTCTTTTTTCTTTTCGCCCTTTTTTTTGGTAGTTGTCAAAAGTATGGAATTTTAGTCCGTCAACAACTAGTCAATCCAACATATTTAGCAAGTACGCATATCGGATCTCCTGACCCAAGGCAAGCTGATCCACCAAGAGGACAGATGGTGATTGCAGAATGGTGGGTTCCAAGAGAGCTTTTGTCAGATGAACCCAAATTGGTTCTCCATCTCATTTTTTGGAACTATACGGAAAAAATCATGGAATTTCCAATTGATCGAAGAATTGGCTATGAAACGATTTCTGTTTTGGGAAAAGAATTCGATGAGACAAAAGGGGTATTAACCTATATGGCACAAATTGTCACAAACGAGGGAAAAATCTTTCGTGAGTGGAAACATCAGCTATGGGTTAAACTCATTCAGATAGAGGAGGAGGAGGAAGCCACTACTGAAGAAGAAGAGATAGATTGAAAAAGCTCTTCTGTTGCTTCCCAATCAAGACAAGGATCAGTGACAGAAACATCTCTTTGAATGAGCTTCTTATTTTCCACTTTTTGCGCTCCTGATTTTAAGTAACTTTCAACCATCATTCCCATGATATGAGTGTTTCCCCTTTGAATCTGATGCATAATTCGAAAAAAAGAGTCTTTTTGCTTGAAAAATTGTTTTTGTGAATTACCATGAGCACAATCGACGAGAATGGAAGGATTTAATTCGAGAAATCGCAACCTTTTTTGGGTTTGCACGACTGTTTCAGGATCATCATTTTCTTTGCTGCAAGATCCTCGTAAAACTACATGGGAAAAAGGATTTCCTGGACTTTTTGCGCATTGAATTTTTCCCTCTTCATCAATATGAAGAAAGTGGTGACTTTGTTTAGCAGCAATGACACCTTGAATTGCACATTCGATATTTCCATCTAAAGTATTTTTAAATCCAATAGGCATGGAAAGAGAAGAGGCAAGTTGCCTATGGATTTGAGAGGTTGTGGTCCGAGCTCCAATGAATCCCCATGTAATGAGATCTTCAATGTAAGGTGCAACAAGAGGAGATAGGAATTCTGTTGCAGTCGGCATTTCCATCTCAGCAAGAGAAAGAAGAAATTTGCGTGCACCAATGAGACCTTCTTCTATTGCTCCACTTTCATCAAAATGAGGGTCTGGAATGAATCCCTTCCAGCCAACTCCGCTTCTAGGTTTTTCAAAATAGCTTCTCATGATGAAAAAACAAGAGGAGTCCATTTTTACAGAAAGTGTTTTGAGACGATGTGCATATTCAAGTGCAGAGTCGAGATGGTGAATAGAGCAGGGCCCAATAATGAATACAAGGCGATCATCTTGTCTTAAAAAAAGCCTTTTAGCGGTTTGCCTGCTTTTTTCTACAAATTCTCTTTGTTTTGGCAGGAGGGGAAATAGGTTTTTCATCCTTTTCGGAGAAATTATCGAAATCATGAGGTAATTATATGTAAATGAGTTTAATTTACCACAGAGATCACAGAGCACACAGAGAGAGGAGAATAACTTAATTTAATCGAGTAAATGAAGCTGTTTGTCAATTTCTTCTATTTCTCTCTCAGATTGGTGGAGTTGAGATTTGAATTGATCTATGAGTTCTTTGGGAGCCTTTGTCAGAAAGTGTTCATCTAAAAGCTTTTTTTCTGTTTTGTCTTTTTGAACCAAGATTTTTTCTTTTTGTTTAAATAAATGTTCTTTTCTCTTCTCTCTTAATTCGAGTGGAAGAGAAAAACCAATAATTAGATTGTTATGAGGTCTACTAACAAAAAAAGGAACATCAGGTTCTTCACTTTGAAAGATGATTTCTGAAGTAGGGATGAGAGTGGAAATGATAAATTGATGAGTATGTGCAAATTCGTAATCTGTTTTTTCTCCAACAATGTAGAAGGGTGTTTGTATATCTCGAGGGGGCTGCATTTCCGCTCGAATATTGCGAGCTTTGTAGATGATATCCTTTAAAAAAGAAAAAATAGAAATTTTGTTCAAATTAGGTTTGACTTTTTCTTTAATCGGATAAGAAGCGACCATACAGGAAGGTGAAAGCAAGGCTTGCACAGTATCGCTCGTATACAAATCCATTGCATGAGAAGATGTAATTTCTTTAAATCGTTCTCTTAATCGCTGAAAAATTTCTTCCGTAATAAAAGGGATAATGGGATGGAGAAGTCTCATGAGATTACAAAGAAGGATCACGAGAAGTTTTTGTTTGTTTTGCCTCTCTTCATTGGATCCTTTTTTCCCAAAGAGAATTGGTTTAACTAACTCTAAATAATAGGAACAAAATTCATCCCAATAAAAATGGTAGAGTTCATGAACCATCCGATCAAATAAATACTTCTCTAGATAGGAGTGACAATTGTCTATCATTTGTTGCAATCTAGAAATGATCCACTCATCTTCCAAACTAGATAAATCCACTTTTTTGATCAAAGAATCAGAAGTAAGATCGTGCAAATGTAGAAAAATGAAGCGTGCACTATTCCAAATTTTGTTGATGTAATTCTTATATTCTTCAAATTTTCTTGGATCTAGATCGATATGCCTTGCAAGAGCTGGAGCATGACAAAGGGTAATGCGCATCGCATCTCTACCATATGATTGACAAATCTCGAGTGGGTCGATGACATTGCCCTTCGATTTGGACATCTTTTCCCACTTGGAATAAACATCAGAAGGAATTGATTTTCCAGAATCATAACCAGCTTTTTCTTTTCCGGTAATGTAGGAAATAGATCCATCTTTGCTCAATCGAAAATAGGATTTGCCATAGATGAGCCCATGGATAAATGTCTCTTTAAATGGCACCTCATTCAATGCATATTCTCCCATTAAAATCATCCTGGCAACCCAAAAAAAGAGGATGTCATGTCCAGTGATCAAAGTCGAATTGGGATAAAATTTTTTCAAATCTTCTGTTTTTTCTGGCCATCCCAAAACGCTAAAGGGCCAGATGGCTGAAGAAAACCAGGTGTCGAGAACATCTTCATCTTGAACCCAATCATGGGGATTTTTTGCTACTTCATGAGGGATACCCGGTCCTTTAAAGCAGATCATCTGGTGAAAATCGCTTTTCTTGTACCAAATGGGAATGCGGTGCCCCCACCAGAGTTGTCTTGAAATGCACCAATCTCTTAAATTTTCAATCCAATGAAAATAGGTATTTTCCCACTGCTCTGGGATGATTTTTACTCTTTTTTCTTTTACTGCAGAAATCAGCTTTTCCTTAAATCGATCCATGCGAACAAACCATTGTTTAGATAGATAGGGTTCAATAACAGCATTTGATCGATAGGAAATTCCAACTCGATGGGTATGTTTTTCTACCTTTTCTAATAGATCCAATTCTTCCAATTTTTTTACGATAGCAAGTCTGGCTTCTTCCATCGTGAGATCTTGGAAAATAGCCCCTTTTTCATTGATTTTTCCATCGGGTGTCATGATGTTGATCATCTCTAATCGATGTCTCTTTGCCATCTCGTAGTCGTTTAAATCATGGGCAGGAGTAATTTTTACAGCACCTGTTCCAAAATTGGGATCTACAGAAGAATCTGCAATGAGAGGAATCAGTCGATTGATAAAAGGGAGGCGAAGATGTTTTCCGTGAAAATTTTTAAATCTTCGATCCTCAGGATGTACAGCGACTGCCACATCTCCAAGCATCGTTTCCGGCCTTGTTGTAGCAACCGTGATGAACTTCTTTTCATCTTCAGTAGGATATCTTATGTACCAGAGAAAACTCTCTTTTTCCTCATATTCTACCTCGTCATCAGCAAGGGCAGTTTGTGTCACCGGATCCCAATTGACTAAGTAATCTCCTCGATAAATCAATCCATCATGAAACATCTTTTCGAAAATGGCATTTACGGCAAAAGTTCGTTTATCATCCATCGTAAAACAGAGGCGAGACCAATCGCAGGAGCAGCCAATTTTTTTAAGCTGCTCTAAGATTCTCTTTTCGCTATCCTCTTTCCATTTCCAGACGATTTTTAAAAATTCTTCTCGGCTGAAATCCTTTCTTCTCTTTCCTGTCTTTGCAATGAGATCGCGCTCAACAACCGTTTGAGTAGCAATTCCTGCATGGTCGGTTCCTGGAACCCAAAGAGTTTCATATCCTGACATTCTTTTGTATCGAATGAGAATATCCTGCAGAGTATCGACAAGTGCATGACCCATATGTAGGGTACCAGTTACATTAGGAGGGGGAATGGAGATGCAATAAGCAGGTTTTTTTGAGCGAGAATTTGCATAGAAAAAATTTCCCTTTTCCCAAAAGGAATACCATTTTTCCTCTACTTCAGAAGGATCATAAGCTTTAGAAATTTCTTCCTTCATACATTTTGTTTCAGTCGCTTGATTTTATTATTCATGGAGATTTTCAATTTTTTCTTGCCGCTGCAATGATAAAAGAGTGCAAGCTGTTTGTAAAGTTGTAGCTTTTCAAAAAAAAGACTCTTTTTTTCAAACTTTCTTTTTCCTAATAAGAATTGTGCAAGCAAAGTAGAAAGAGAGGGGAATGGGGTTTCAGATGCTGCGGAAAAATGGGTCAAAGCAGCTTTTTCTCCTTGAACTTTTCGCAAAAAACAGCCGTAGAGAAAAAAGAGTGGATGATTTTCTTGCTCTTTCCATCCTTCTGGTAAATCTATGAAGAACTGGTTTACAAGATCAAATCGATCTTCAAGCAATAATTTCCAAATGGATTGAGCCTTCAAATAGAAATTTTCTTCTGGAGAAAAGGTAGTTTCATCCATTGTTTGAAATATTTTCTCCAAAAGGTCAAAATCTTCAGTTTCAATTCCCGATTCAAAGAGATAGGAAATAGCAGGAAGTGTAGAAACTTCCTCGCTTCTTGCAAGAGATCTTTGAATTTCCTCTTGATAAGAGATCTTTTCCAATCGCTGAGAAAGTTTTTTCACCTCTTCTTCTTTTCCCAAATGGAGAAGAGCGTAGAGAATATTCAATTTTTCTTGGTCTGATTCGGCTTTGTCAAATAGCTCTAATAAGATCTGTATTTTGCCAAGCCAAAAAGCGAGTTGAATGGCAATATCTCGATTGCGATCTTGAAGAGTAGAAAAAAAAGGTAGAGGTTCCAGATACTTTTGCAAAGTATCGATCAATTCTCTGTGGTCTGGATTAGAAAAAATTTGGACTAAATGGCGAACGGCGAGAAGAGCAAAATGAAATGCGGCTAGTCTATTTGTTTTTGCACTTTCATGCATTCTAGCCGTCGCATATTCAAAAAGAATTGGTTTTAAAGAGTGTTTGGGAAATTTTCTGATGGCGAGCTCTAGACATTTTACCTCTTCTTCTACTTCTCCCCATTCTTTGTAAACTAAAGCTTTCCCATAATATTCTAGGGGAGCTCCTGGAGTTCCATGCAATTTTTCAAATTCATCTAAAGCTAAGGAAAAATAGAGATGTTTTTCGCTCTTCTTTTTTTTTCTTATCCCCTCTTCCAGAAGGGTTGTGCCTGAGCGAAAAATGGCTTCTCTTCCTTCTGCTCTTCCGGGGAAAGAGCTGGCAATTTGATGATATTCGGACAATGCTTCCGTAAAATATTTTTTTGTAAGAAATGCATTTGGCACAGCAAGGCAATTGACCATCACATTTTGGCTTCCCGAAAAAATTTCTAATTCTTGCAAAGTAAAATCATCGTCTCTGTAAAGAATGCCAATGTGAGTCCCAATGAGAGGAAGATGGCTCAAATAGCTTATTTTTAATTTATTATCTAAATATAACCGGATGTGATGATCGACCATTTCAATGCGAATGGCCGATTTTTTTTCAGCTGGCAGAAAAAGATCAGGAAATTGAACTACTTCCACACTCGCTCGGTAAAGTTTTATGCCCGGGTTGATAGAAGATCCGATCCATAAACAATATCCCTCAATGGTTCCTTTTGAAATGCAGCTATCGGGAAGAGCGAGAAGAAAACCAATCCCTTGGCTGGCCTTTTTTAATTCTATTTCAGTTTCTATTTTAATATTTCCTCTAAAAGATCTTTTAGAAATCATCAGATTTACCCATTCCATGAGATCAGTTTGGCGGGTGATTGCCATGTGTTTTGCCAAAAGAATGGTCGCTTGAAAGCCCCAATCTTCTTTTTTTCCCATCGATAATGGAGCTGCCTTAATCCATTCAGGCAGTCCTTCGATATATCTCTCTAAATCTTGGATGAGTTCTATGACAGTTTGATAGCGCTCTTTTGCTGGAGCCAGACATTTTTTTGCAATATCGGAGAGATAAGGAGGAATGTCTCTATCAGGTGCAATTTCTTCTGGGGGGATAAACAGTTCATTTTTAAATTGTTTGCGAAATTCTCGCAAACTTTGCCTTTCGAAAGGAGGTCTAAGCGTAAGAAGATAGTAGAGGGTGATCCCAAGAGAGTAGATATCGCTTAAAATAGAAGAGGCTTCTCCAAAAGCTCTTTCAGGGGCCATGTAGCTAAGTGTTCCTGGAACTTTTCCGGGAATCGTCAAATCTGCTTCGTCTGGAAAAGCCATTTCTTGCGATTCATGGGTTTGTTCAGGACTATGAATAAAATCTGCAAGACCCCAGTCAAGAATGATCACTTCTCCATATTTGCCTACAATGATGTTTTCCAGTTTGATATCCCGGTGGATGATTCCTTTGGAATGAGCGTAGGCAATTCCTTCACAAATTTGTAAAAAAATACGGATCAATGCGCTGATATTGGAACCGATGGGATGGAGAGCTGTTCCCTGTTTTTCTTGTTCTCTAGTAACGCGGATGATCGCTTTAAGTGTTTCTCCTTCGATATAGGGCATGACATAATAGAGAGAATCGGCTGCTTGATGCATGGCATAGATGGAAATGATAGAGGGGTGAGTAAGCCTTGCAGCTACCTTTGCCTCTCGAATAAAGCGGTCTCGTATCGTCTGATCCTGCAGATATTCTTTGCGAATTTGTTTAAGCGCAACATTTCTTCCGCAAATTGAGTCATGGGCAAGAAACACTTCTCCCATACCCCCTTTAGCTAGACTCTTGATGATCTGATAATTCCCTATTTCCGTACTCATGCTAGGAATATTAAAGTCTAAAGGCTAAAATCTAAAGGCTAAATTAGAGGATTGTTTTTTTCCTTTTTTAGCCTTTCGAAAGCTGTTGCTCTTTTGCCAAAAAAGTGTTTTACTTTTCTCTATGAAGCCACCGAAAGCTAAAAAAATTATTCTCACTGGGGATCGCCCAACAGGACCTTTGCATTTGGGTCACTGGGTAGGATCATTGCAAAATCGGGTTGAGCTACAAGATAGCTGCACACAATATGTGATGATTGCCGATGCCCAAGCACTTACCGACCATGCACACGAACCAGAAAAAGTTCGCAAAAATGTCTTTCAAGTGATTTTAGATTATTTAGCAGTCGGGATCGATCCAGAAAAAACAACCATTTTTATCCAGTCATTGATTCCAGAACTGTTTGAACTCACCGCCTACTACCTCAATCTAGTTACCTGGAATCGACTAAAACACAACCCCACCGTAAAGCAAGAGATCCAGGATAAGAATTTTGGGGAGAGTGTTCCTGCCGGTTTTATGATTTATCCTGTTAGCCAGGCTGCGGATATTACAGCGTTTAAAGCAGATTTAGTTCCAGTTGGAGAAGATCAGCTTCCCATGATTGAGCAGACCAGGGAGATAGTGCGCCACTTCAATCAAACTTACGGGGAAGTTCTCGTCATGCCAGAGGCTCTCATTCCAAAGATAGCGCGCCTACCAGGAACAGATGGACAGGCAAAGATGGGCAAAAGTCTTGGCAATTGCATCTATCTTTGCGACCCCTCAGATGTCGTTGAAAAGAAGGTAAAAGGGATGTATACAGATCCAAACCACCTTCGGATTGAAGATCCGGGAAAAGTGGAAGGAAACCCTGTTTTTACCTATCTCGATATCTTTGATCATGACAAGAAAAAATTAGAAGAGATGAAGGCTCGTTACCAGAAAGGGGGATTAGGGGACTCTGTGGTAAAAAAAAGATTGAATGAGATACTACAAAAATTTTTAGAACCGATTCGAGAAAGGAGAAAGATCTTTGAAGAAGATCCTGATACTGTGAGAGATATTCTTTTTCGAGGTACTGAAAAGGCGAAAGAAGTTGCAGCATATACCCTTGCAGAAGTGAAAAAAGCGATGTCTTTAAACTATTTTTAACGTATAATGGTAATTATGAAAATTCTTTTATATCTTTCCATTTTCTCTTTTCTGTTTGGTCCCTTATATGCAGATGAGCAAGAAAATATTGTAAAACATGTTGAAAGAGAATATGCACAGGGAAAGTATCAAAAATTTCTTAAATCCCTTGATGAAGAATATGCGAGAGCTGGAAAAGCAGGTCTTGTCCGCAATTTGTACGACTACCTTAAGAAAAAAAATAAGCTCGGTTTTCTTGCAAATGCAAAAGATGAAAAAACCAGAGCAATCTATAAAAATTGGCATGATGAGTTAGGAAATTTAGCTAAACAGCGAGAAGAAAAATTAAAACAAATATGCGTTGATCAAACTGGACTTGACATTTGCCTTCTCATCACAAGAGTTGTCTCTTTTTCTTTAGATCCTAAGGAAGAAGAGGCATTTCGGTATTTAGAAATTTTGCACTACTATCTCCCTGATAATAATAAAAGTACCCCAGAAAATAAGCTTGCTGCCATTGAAATGGAATACCACATGAAAAAACTTCTCTTAGATGCTGTCTCACTTGGGAAAAAAGAAAAGCAGGATCTCCATGAAAAACGGATCGTTCTTGCACTTGAAAAGTTAAATAAAATGGTTGATGTGGCGAAGAGTTTTGGAGGCAAATGGGATGAGATGATCTCCATTGCAAAAAATAGTTTTGGAAAATTTTATGGCCACCAGATCGATCTTGACCATTTACAAGAATTGGCAGAAGAAAAAATTCAGCCTGCAAATGAGACAGAGCAAAAAGCCAAAGAAATCATGGGTGATTTTTTAGAAAAAAGAAAGACACTCAATGAGAAATACCTAAGTCTCATTCAATCTAATTGACCCCTGCAGTTTGAATCGAAAATCGGCTCAAAAGAACCCAAAAATCGACAGAAGCTTAATTCGTTAACAGTCTCTAAGTAAATTTCTATACACTCCTGCGCGTATTCCATTGATAAAAGCCTGACAAATGAGAGATGAAATTTCCCTTTTTTCGAAGAGTTCTAAAGAGATTAAACCACTATGGACCATTTGAAAAACAAGAGCAGCCATTGCCGACTCTCTTGAATTAGATTTTAATGCATTCATCTGGACAATGTTTAAAAAAGTGGAGATGATTTTTCTTATGGTGACCGGATAATCTCTTTCCTTAAAAGCAAAGACACCGGATTGGATATTTTGAAAAAAATCAAAAAAGATTTCAACTTTTTCCCCAGATTTGGGAGAAAATTCTGCAAGAATCGTTAGAGCCATTTGCGCTATCACTTTTACAAACAGTAGACTACACGCAACATTATCTAGCTTCTTTTTATCTATTTCTCTAAAAAGGATCTCCATTTTAAGGGCTGTTGAAGCGAGATTTTTCGTCAAAGGAAAATGCGGATCTTCAATATTGATGAGAGGGATCAAATTGAGTACAAATTTGGAAAACTTATTAATCTCATCTTTTTTGTCGATGAGAAGGTGAAGAATCTCTCCTTGCACATAAAGCTGTTTATGGATAGATGAGTAATCTATCGTCATTCAGCTTCTTCATTATTGATAATTACTTTTAAAATGTAGATACGAGAAATTGTTAAACCAAGTTCAAGAAGCGGGGATTCAAACTGAATTTTACCACTATAGTCTTTAAGAACGTGGCTGTTAATTACTGAAAGACCTCTACTAATTTGGAAAAGGAACGACAAAGTTGCCAATTGAGAAGCAGGATAATAAACCATAGCAATGTGAATAGTATTTATTGCAAAATTTGATATTCTTTCAATGCGCTTTTGATAGGAACTAGGAGTATCCTGTTCAAATAACTCTATCGCGCTCAAATGTAAATTTTTTGCAAGTTCTAAGGCAAGACCTACTTTTTTATCGAAGCAATAAGAAATAATGATAGAAATTGTATAAAGAGTAGAGAAATAGACCAGACGTTTCTGAGAAGTTGTATCAAACTGTTTATAACACTCTTTGTAATCCAAAAAGAGTTGATTAATTAGCTTTAAAGGGATTGATGTACGGGGAACTTCGATTTGTGAAATGGAAAGAATCGCAGTCGTAAAAATCCCGATTTTTGTTAGGAGATCTTTTGATGAAAGTTCTGCAAAAAGTGACTGATTCCAAGGGTTTGTCTGGTAAAGATGAGGATTTATCGAAATCTTTATTTCTATCTGCTTTAAATTATGCAAAAAATCTTTTACACTTTGGATAGTTGGAAAATACATAAAAATGCCTCAATTCGAAACCTGAATATTTTGATGAAATTTAAGGTTTTTTTGAAGAGTTATTTTTCTTCTTCTTCGGACTCGACTCTACTTTCTATATATTCTCTAAAGAAGATATAGATTCCGCCAATCGTAAATAAGACGGGGAGGAGAATTTTCCAGGAGATATTAAACTGAACTGTGATGAATACACCAAGGAAAACAAAAAGAGTGATGCCAACATCATAGTGTCTGCCCAGAAGGTATTGCCTTGCAGCGATGGGAATTCCAATAGCAAGCATGAGTCCAGGCCACCATTTACCGGAATAGGTGAGTATAGCGATCCCAATTAAGAAGATTGCTAGTGAAATCCTTTTTGCCCTTTTTTTTGTTGTGAGAGGCTTTGCCATAAATATATAAATTATACAAATTTTTTATTTAGACAAAGTATTTTTCAAAAATTTGCTAGTGTAAGAATAGGGGCAAAGAGCGACCTCTTCAGGTGTTCCTGCTATGACCAGTTCACCGCCTTTATCTCCTGCTTCAGGGCCAAGGTCAATGATGTAATCGGCATTTGCAATCATATCGAGGTTGTGTTCTATGAAGATGATGGTATTTCCCTTGTCGACCAGCGAATGAAAAATGGGTAGGATTTTTTCAATATCAAGGCTATGAAGGCCAATTGTTGGCTCATCGAATAGATAGAGAATTTTCCCTCTGGATTTCTTTGCAAGCTCTCGAGAAAGTCGGATTCGCTGTGCTTCCCCTCCGGATAAGGTGACGATTTCTTGATCAAGTTGTAGATATCCAAGTCCAACCATAATTAAAGTTTCTAAGATGCGCTGGATTTGGGGATGTTCAGGAAGAAATGCTTTCGCTTCTTCTACATTCATCTTTAAAATTTCTCCCAGATGTTTTCCTTTGAATTTTATTTCCAAACTCAAAGGATTCAAGCGAAACCCGTGGCAGGAGTCACAAACCACTTTTACAGGAGGGAGAAATTGCATTTGTATCGATTTTGTACCGAGGCCAAAACAGCTGGAGCACATCCCTTTTTTGTGGTTAAAGCTAAAATGTCTTGGAATGAGCCCACGCATTTTAGAAGCTGGCAAAGAGGCAAATAAATACCGCAAAGGAGTGAGCAGATCTACATAAGTACTGACATCTGCGCGAATGGTATGTCCGATGGGATTTTGGTCGATGACGATGAGTTTGGAAAAATGGTGAAATCCCTCTATTTTTGCTCCTAAATAAGTCGTTGAGATTTTCTTTTCCTTAAGTAAAAATGCCTCTTCGATTGCAGACTTTAAAAGATTGTGAATGAGAGTCGATTTTCCCGATCCTGAAACTCCGGTAATACAGGTCATCGAACCAATTGGGATATCGACGGAGATATTTTTTAAATTGTGAAGTGTCCCGTTTCGAATGGAGAGGAATTCTTTGGAAAAACGTCTTTTTTTAGGGATAGAAATCGATTTTCTTCCACTTAAGTAAAGACCAGTTAGAGAATGGGGGTTTTCTTTGATCTCATCGACGGATCCTTTTGCAATGATTTTTCCTCCCTCTTTTCCTGCAGCAGGACCAAAATCAATGAGATAATCTGCAGTGGCAATTGTCAATGGATCATGTTCGACGAGAAGAAGGGTATTTCCCAAATCTTTTAACCTTTGTAAAGAGTCATTGAGAAGCATATTGTCCTGAGGATGGAGGCCAATCGTTGGTTCGTCTAAAATATAAAGACATCCCGTCAAACCACTTCCAAGCTGCCTTGCTAAAGATATCCGCTGTGCTTCTCCTCCGCTTAAAGTGGGCGCTGATCGATTGAGAGACAAATAGCCAAGGCCAATCATTTGTATAAAATGGAGCCGCTGTTTGAGTTGATTGAGGGGATCTTTTAAAAACATTTTTTCTTGTAGATCAAGAGAATCAATGAAAGAAATTGCTTTTTCAATTGGCAAAGAGCAGACATCCGCAATGGAAAGATGGTCGATGAGAACATTTCTTGCGAGGGGATTTAACCTTGCTCCTTGACAGGATGGACAAACATGCTCTTCTAAAAGAGCAAGAATCGCCTGTCTTAAGGAAAAGTTTCTCACCGATTTTGCAAGATCGGCAAAAATCTCATTCAACCCCTTCCATTTAAATCGCACCTTTTTTTTCGAAGACCAACTCTCTTCTTTCCCCCCCTTTAAAAAAGCTTGCATTTCTTCATCAGAAAAGTCTTGAAGGGGGAGATCTGGGTTGATGTGAAGCTCTTTGAGAGCCATTTCAAAAAAATCAAGAGCTTGGAAGTTTGCATGTTCTTTCCACAAGTAGCTGATCAGTTGGATAGGAGAGAGCCTCAAGACAGCAGGGTATTTTTTGAAATTGATTCCGTATTGAAATCCTAGTCCCAAACAGCTTTCACACATTCCATGAGCAGTATTAAACGAAAAAGTGTGGGGTGTGATAGGAGGATAGGATTTGCCTGTGCTTTCAACTGCAAAAGAAAGATTGAAATAGATTTCCTTATTGTCATAAGAAGCAACCATGGTTCCCTCTGCAATTTTGGTTGCAAGATCAATGGCCTCGAAGAGCCTTTTTTTTTCCTCTTTCCCGATAACCAATCGATCAACAATGAGCGCAAGTTTCTGTTTTTTTAAGGGATCAAAGGGAATATCTTGGTCGAGTTCATAATCGGCTTGATCCAGTCTAATGCGAAGAAATCCCTCTTTGAGCAAACGAGCTTTTAAATCTGCAAAAGTTTCCTTTGGCTTTTTCAGAGGAGCCAAAATTGTGAGTTTAGTCTTTGGAGGAAGTGCTGCCAATCTTTCTAAAACAAACCCTTTGCTAATCGTGCGAATCGGCTCTTTTGTTTCAGGGCAATAAGCAGTTCCAAGATGTGCAAATAAAAGTCTTAAATAGTCGTAAATTTCCGTCATTGTTCCGACTGTGGAACGAGGGTTGCCAGCATGGCTTTTTTGTTCAATGGCAATGGGGGCCATCAATCCTGCTGCATTTTCCAATTTTGGTTTTGCCATCTGTTTGAGAAATTGCCTCGAATAAGTGGAGAGAGAATCCAAATAGCGGCGTTCAGATTCTGCAAAGACGGTTTCAAATGCAAAAGAGGTTTTTCCAGATCCCGAAGGCCCAGTGCAGACCGTAATTGCTCCATGAGGAAGTGAAACTGTGATATTTTTTAAGTTGTTTTGAGATGCTCCTTCTATCTGAATCGCACCGATTTTTCCTTTTTCTTTTTTCTTTTTTAGTTTTATTTCAAGAGAAGGAGCGAAATATTTTCTTAAGGCAACCCCTGTAGGAGTTTTTTGCTTTGCAATCCTCTCAGGACGACCCTCTCCAATGATTTTTCCTCCCTCTTCTCCTCCTTCTGGTCCAAGATCAATGATCCAGTCTGCATTTTTGACAAGATCCATATTGTGTTCAATGACCACTAGAGTATTTCCCTGATCGACCAATTTTTGAAGAACGTGGAGAAGTTTTTGGATGTCATAAAAATGGAGCCCTGTTGTTGGTTCATCTAAAATATAAAGAGTATTTCCCTTTGAAGGGCGCGATAATTCTCTTGCAAGTTTAATTCTCTGCGCTTCACCTCCTGATAAGGTAGGAGAAGTTTGTCCCAGCTTGAGGTAATCTAATCCCACTTCCATCAAAAATTGAAGCTTTCTTGCGATTTTAGGGATGGAAGAGAAAAACTCTAAAGCTTCAGACACACTCATATTTAAAATGTCGTTGATATTTTTTCCTTTGTAGGAAACAGAAAGAGTTTTGAGATCAAATCGTTTTCCCTCACATACCTGACAAGTCATCCATTCATCTTCCATGAAATCCATATCAATTTTGATCATTCCCATTCCGCCGCATTGAGGACAGCTGCCCTCTTTAGCATTAAAACTAAATTGGCCAGATTTGTACCCAAATGCTCGACTCTCCGGAAGAGAGGAAAATAGTTCACGAATATCATCAAAAAGTTTGATGTAAGTAGCAGGATTCGATCTAGGAGTGCGCCCAATGGGAGACTGGTCAATTGCAATCACCTTGTCAACCCCTTCAACTCCTTCAATTTTTTTGTGTTTCCCAACTGAGAGTTTGCTCTGATGCAAAAGATTGGAAAGAGCAGGAAAGAGAATATCGGTAATTAAAGAGGATTTCCCTGAGCCAGAAAGTCCCGTAACAGCCGTGAATATTTGCAGAGGAATTTTCACATCGATCTTTTTTAAATTGTGGTGCTCTGCTCCCCGAATAATAAGAAAAGACTTAGGAAGAGTTCTTCTCTTTTTTGGGATAGGAATCACAAGCTTGCTTGATAAATATTTCCCAGTAATTGAACGGTTTGATTGCATGATATCTTTAATGGATCCTTGTGCGACAATTTCTCCTCCATTTTCTCCTGCATAAGGCCCTACATCGACAATTTCATCTGCACTTCGCATCATCTCCTCGTCATGTTCTACCACAATGACCGTATTCTCTTTTTCAGAGAGCTGTTTCAAAGAGTCGATCAATTTTCCATTATCTCTTGGATGAAGACCAATGGAAGGCTCATCGAGAATATAGGTGGCGTGAGAAAGACCCGAACCGATTTGGGAGGCGAGTCGTACTCTTTGTGCCTCTCCTCCTGACAATGTCGGAGAAGTGCGATCTAAGGTCAAATAGTGAAGACCCACTTTTTCTAAAAATGAGAGCCTGCTTTTGATCTCTTTTAAAAGCTCTACTGCAATGATTTTTTTCTCTTCAAAGAGTTTCAGTTTTTGAAAAAAGGTAAGACATTTTTGAATGGGAAGCGAAGTGAGTTCAGATATGGTCAAAGTTCCCAGTTTTGCAGCGGCAGGATAAGGTCGGATTTTTGCACCTTTACATTCGGAACAAAGAGAGCTCTCCATCAACTCCTCCATTCTTTTTTTGTAATGGTCGCTTTTTGCTTCCTGAAATTTTTGCCTAGCTTCCCAGAGAACCCCTTTCCACCCGACATATTCTGTCCAGTTCTGCCGTTTGTGAGGATGGGAAAAAACCATTTTTGTCCATTTTTTTTCCGTGCCATAGAGAAAGACTCTCTTTGCCTTTTCTGAGAGTTTTTTCCACGGCGTACTCACTTTAAAATCAAAAATTCTCGCTAAATTGTCGTAGATGTTTCCATAGCGAACAGTTTTATAGGAGCTCGCTACACTGCAGCAATCTTCAGCAATAGATAGATTCGGATTGATGATCTTATCTAAAATGAACTCTTGCCTCGTTCCAAGGCCTTCGCAAGAAGGACACATTCCTGCAGGATGGTTGAAGGAAAAATCCTGTGGTTCTAGAGGGCTGTAGGAGAGACCTGATTTGGGACTATAGGCAAATTTTGAAAAGAGAAATTCTTCTCCTGTTGCCCCATTCAAAATAGAGATGATCCCTTTTCCCTCTTCTAAAGCCCGTATTGTCGATTCAGCGATCCTCTCTTTTTCTTTCTCACTGACGACGACTCTGTCGATCACAAGATCAATGTTGTGGTTGATTTTTCCATCTAAGGCAAATTCCTCTCCGAGATCGACGATTTTTCCATCCACGCGAAGGCGAGTAAATCCCTTTTTCATCAGTTCGGCAAAATCCTCTTTAAATTCCCCCTTTTTTTCCCTTGCATAAGGAGCCAAAATGAGAATTTTTGACCCAGCTTTTAATGACAAAATGCGCCGAATGATCTGCTCTTCACTTTGTGGGCTAACGGGCTCCCCGCTGACTGGGCAATAAGCAGTAGCCACCCTTGCGTAAAGAACGCGCAAAAAATCATAAATCCCTGTCATTGTCCCTACGGTAGAACGGGGATTTTTCCCAGCAGTCTTTTGCTCAATCGCAATGGTAGGGGAGATTCCCGAAATCGAATCGGCATCCGGCTTTGCCATCTCGCCGAGGTGGCGCCTTGCATAGATGGAAAGAGATTCAATATATCTTCTTTGCCCTTCCAAAAAAATTGTATCAAATGCCAGTGACGATTTTCCAGATCCAGACACCCCCGTAAAAACGATGAAATTCCCTGCTGTGAGGGTTAAATCTACATTTTTTAAATTGTGAACCCTCACCCCTTTTAAAATAATTTTTCCCTTTTCCATGGAGAAGATGATAAAGTGAAAAACTAGTTCCACACAAGGAGTGTATTTAGTTCAAATTCTATCATTGCATAGAACTTGAGGTTAAAGCAGGACCTTTTTATTCTTGAACCATAAATTTATGCACAGACGAACAAAGATCATTTGTACAATTGGGCCGGCTGTCAGCTCCTATGAGCAAATGCTCAAATTAATCGATGCGGGAATGAATGTGGCGAGACTCAATTTTAGCCACGGCACGCAGCAAGAACATAAAAAAGTCATTGATAATCTGAAAAAAGCGCGCAGCCAAAAGAGGGTGCCACTTGCCATCATGCTGGATACAAAAGGGCCTGAAATTCGCGTTGGAAAGATAAAAAACGATGCCCTTTCCTTAAACCCCAAACAAAAACTTTCCATTTTTTCTAAAGAAGTCATAGGAGATGAAAGGGGAATTTCCATTACTCCTGGCTTTGCCATTCATCAATTGGAACCAGGGCATCTCGTGCTTTTTGATGATGGTTATATCATTTCAAAAGTTGTCGAGACAAAGAAAGAAGAAGTGGTCATAGAAATTCAAAATCCAGGGATTTTGAAAAGCCAAAAGGGGGTCAACATTCCCTCTGTCAACATCGATTTGCCTGCAATGACAGAAAAGGATAAGGAAGATCTCCAATTTGGTTGTAGAGAAGATGTCGATCTAATTGCAGCCTCTTTTATCCGCTCTGCCCAACATGTGCTCGAAATTAAAAAACTCCTTTCTGACTTAAAAAAACCCGAAATTCTCGTGATTGCGAAGATTGAAAATCGATTAGGAGTGCAAAATTTTGATAGTGTATTGCAAGTGGCAGATGGAATCATGGTAGCAAGGGGAGATCTCGGCGTAGAACTTCCTTTAAATCAAGTTCCAGTTCTCCAAAAAATGATGATCCGAAAGTGCATTCAAGCAGCAAAGACCGTAGTCATTGCAACGCAAATGCTCGAGTCGATGATCAAAAATCCAAGGCCGACCCGTGCGGAAGTATCCGATGTGGCAAATGCCATCTACGACAGTACATCTGCCGTGATGTTATCTGGAGAAACTGCGATGGGAAATTATCCCATTGAAGCAGTGGAAATGATGCGGGGAATCATCGAAGAGACGGAAAAAGATTTTCAATACAAAGAGTTTTTTTACCACCATTTTCAAAAAGATTCTCACGATATTTCTTCATCGATCTCCTTAGCTTCTGTCAAAACCGCCTACAGCAGCGGTGCAAAGGCAATTTTTGTCTTTACCAGCACCGGGTTTACAGGAAGATTGATCTCCGGTTTTCGCCCTGCAATGCCCATCGTTGCGCTCACTCCAAATCCCAAAACTTACCAACAACTGTCGATTTTTTGGGGAACGATTCCTGCAGATCCCGTAGACACAGCCAATGCAAGAGAAGCTTTTGAGATTACCAGCCGTTTTTCTAGAAAGAAAAAAATCGTAGAATATGGAGACCTCATCGTCATGACAGCAGGTTCTCCCTTTGGAATTTCTGGAACGACCAATATGATGATCGTGGAAAGCATAGGAGAAGTTTTGGTACGTGGACATCCTGGAAGAGGGAAAAAAGTGAGCGGCCACATTGCCATTTTCCTCACCGATGAAGAAATAAGTCCAAATAAAGCAAAAGATTCGATCATTGTTCTACCCCATTACATCGAACAATTTTTGCCCCTTTTAAAAGTTGCAAAAGGGGTCATTTTGCAAAATCACCCGGAAGATGCAGAATCGGAAAAACTTCTACTGGCCCATGCGGAAAATCTGCACATTGCTTACATCATAAGAGCTGACCGAGCAATCAACCAGCTCCATGCAAAACAGTTTGTTGTCTTAGATCCTGAAAAGGGAATTGTCTATAAAGAAGTAACAAATAATTACGGAGAAGAAGAGCTGATTCCAGCTATCTCAGATCCCAAAGATTGATCGATCTTTTGAAAAAATCGAATCTCTAAAACTCCATTTGGATCATCACAATAATTGGAATAAAAAGTCTTGAGATAAGTTTGTAATCCCTTTTTTAGAGCATTTAGAGAAGGATATTCAACCACGCCCAAATTATCATCGATGAAACGGAAATAAAACTCATCAAACTGAACATTGATCACATGTCCTTTTTTTTGGTTATTTAAAGACATCACACATGTTTTATTTGGAAGAGAGGGTTGAGAGAATAATCCATCTAAAATAGGTTCAATCGAATTATGAAGGCCCAGTGAAAGAGATTTTTCAAGCTTTAGTCCAAAGGTTTTATAAGTATTGTTTATCGTTTTTAGATTTGGATTCTGTTGGTGTATCACCTGCTGAAATCGACCTTTATTTGTGCTGCCCATTGGAATTTTATCAGACGGAATGGATGGTCTTTTTTTTAAAAGAATTTCTCTTTCACATGTATTAGCGAAACAAGTTCCGGTTTTTAATTTGCGGTGAATGTCATCCGACTGGTTATATGGTTGTTTAATGAAAGAGACATTTTTTATAAGCCAATCATACCGAGTTTTTTTACAATCTATGGCTTCATCAATAATAAATTTAATGAGATCTTCATGTACAATTTTTTCATTATTTAACTTAAGTAGATAAAATGTAGTGAGAAGTTCTTCGGATAAATGATCGATTTGTTTCTGTAGATCGATTGGGGAATATATTTCTATGATTTTAGAAAATTTTCCATTCGTCTTTTGATCCGCACCTTTGTATACCTGATTAAATGGCTCCTTTGAATGCTTTTTAAAGAGAAGTAAAAGAGTTTTTGCTTCTAAGAACAGGTCTTGTTCTTGTGGGGACCACTTTAAACCGATGAATTTCATTTGCAATTCGACTACTTTTTTTTCGAGAGTAACTAAATTTCTCTCTTTGACAGATGTTTGGATAGAGGTTAAAAGTTCTTTTCTTACATCTTGAATGAATTTTTCTACTTTTTGTTCAAATTGAAAGGCTTTGTCTTTGTGAAAGATTTGAATATACAACCTTTCTTCTATGGGAAAATCAAAAGCCTCTTTTTCGATAAGCGCTTTTAAAGCAATTTCTAAGCCATCTCCAAATTTGTAAAATTCGGGGAAATTTTTCTTAAAATTCTTGATGTCGTAAATGAGCTGCCTTACTTGTGGAGTAAAGGTGTTTTTCCCAAATTCTAATTGAGAAATCCGTTTTTCTATTTGAAGCCACACCACTTTTGGCGATATTTTGGAAGGGGATTTAGAAATTGTGGTGGTAGAGTCTTTTTTGCCCTTATGCTCTTCAGTGATTTTTCGAATAGCATGAATTTTTATTAAAGAGTCTCCCTGCTCAATGTCCTTTGAATCATTGAGAATGTCCAATTTTTGGTTGATAGAAGATAGGCCATGTATAGATGTCGTCATAGCCATATTATAACAAATTTTTTAAAAATTGTTAAGATTTTGTTAAGAAATAGATATCTTATTGATTTTTAATGACTTGTGCTCATAAAAGCCATAGCAACGATAGCCGCGGTATCTACTCGCAGCGTGTGAGGATGAAGGGAAATAGGAGTAGCAAGGAGGTGGGTAAGGAGAGAAGCCCTCTCTGAGGCAGAAAAACCCGATTCTGGCCCGATAAAAAAGAAGAGGGGCGATCCAGCTCCTTTTTCTTTCCACGGAATAGACTGTGGGGATAAATCTCCAAAAAAGACCCTTCCTTCCAATTTTGGCCATTTTTCTAAGGTAGGCATGAGTTTAATTTCGGGGAGATAAAGTCTACCGCACTGTTTCATTGCGGAAATGGAGAGATGTTCCATTCTCTGCAGTTGGGTAGAGGTAATTGTCTTTTTTTCGCTGTTTTCAGAGGGAAAAAGCCAAAAAGCAAAACAGCCGAGTTCAGTCCCTTTTTCAATGATTGGTTCAAGTCGATTCCACTTGGGAATTGCTTGGGCTAGGATAAATTTTGGGGAAAAGGGATTTTCTCTATGGACGGATTCGACGACAACTTGCGCATGGCTTTTTTCCAAAGCGAGAATAGAACCTTTTGCCAAAATTCCTTTCCCATTGATGAGTTCAACTGGATCTCCTCTTTTTTTTCGCAGGACTTTTAAATGGTGAAATTCCAGTTCTTTGATGAGAACTTTTTCACCAGGTAAAAGAGGGAGATTTAGATAATAGCGGTTTTCAGGCATGCAGTTTTAATTATTTTAGAAAGATCATTAGAATCGATTTTGGCAATTTTTTTAAGATCATCAAGAGAAAGGATATCAAATGCGCTTAAATGCAAAAAATGGCGTTTTAAAGAATGGTAGGGAGTAAAATTAAAGATGAGTTTCAAACGATAATCTCGTTTTTTGAGGTCCTCTTCTCGATCATATTCGATCAGATCCACATCCTTGAGATGAAAGAGCTGTTTCGAATTGCGTGGGAGATAGAGTGCAATAAATTCTGTAGGGTAGAGTTCTCTAAATAGACCAATTTTTCTAGCTATTTCCTGCAAAAAAGCTGGATCTTGTGGCAAAAAGATGCCAATGGCATCTTGGCGAAACCGCTTTTTTAACTTGTCCAAAGTTTGCTGTTTCCACCTGTTGTGCTGCCAAAGCCACTGGCTAGGTCTTTGCCGAATATTCTCTTCGAAGAGTTTTAAGGCTTTTTCCATCAGATGGCGAATTTCATTATCGATGAGCTGTTCTTGATCTGGAAAAATTGGCTCTGAGTAATGGATAATATATCTTCCCATTTCTCTTCTCGTAGTGGCAACCATAATGGGAACGCCAGTTTTGTAGGATAAAAGCGCCGGCAGGGAAGAGGTCCAAGCCATTCTCCCTAAGAAAATGCTGCTAAAGCCACTATCGGGCATTCCCTGATCACCTACAATGCCGAGAAAAGCTCCTTTTTTTAATCCGCGGAGTCCCTCTTTAATCGCCTCTTTTGGAGTGATGATTTTTCCTCCATACTTTTCTCGAATGGATAAGATCCACCTGTAAAGGAACTGGTTTTTAATAGGGCGCCCAATAGCGACGCCTGGCATTCGGCTTGTCCCTTCCAAAAAGAGAACTTCCCAATTAGACTGATGTCCGCAAAAAAAAATCACCCCTTTTCCCTTTCTTAGAATTTCCAAAGCTTGCTCAGGATTCTCGCAAGTAGCTACATTGTGGATATCCTTTTCTTTTGCCAGTTTTGGATACTCTAAACAGGTAATCATCAAATTTTGAAAGGCACCCTTTGCGATCTCAATTAGCTCATCTTCTGAAAAGTTGAATGTTTTTGCTAAAGCCAAATTGCTAAGGGTTTTCTTTCGAAATTTTGTGAGAAGGTGGTAAGCAATGATTCCAAGAACATTTCCCATTTTGTGAACCATTCGATAGGAGAGAAAAGGAATAGGAAAGGTGAGAATTCGAATGAAAAGATAAGAGAGGAAATTCATAATGCGCACAATTTTTCTAATTGAATGGAAAAATCAAGATGTTTAACCGAATCTCTTATTTTCATGGAATTTTCCCAAGTTTTAGGCTGGTTCATTGCCACTCTTAAAGCATGTGCGAGAGGTTCGATCTCTAGCGATTCAAGAGTAGCACCATTTTCACTGGAAAGAATTTCATGGCCACCATTTTTCTTGGAAGAGATAACAAAAAGACCCATGGCCAGTGCCTCTAAAGTGACATTGGCAAAGGGGTCATAATAGGAGGGGATGGCGAGACAGTCGGCAAGTTGGTAAAAGGGATAGGGGTTTTTTACCTCTCCAAAAAAATGGACCTTTTTTGCTAAATGGAGGTTTTCTGTCAAAGCGACATAATGATTTAAATCTTTGTCCTTTCCTACAATGGAAAGTTGCCAATTTCCCTCTTTCATTTTTGCAAAGGCAAAAAGAAGTTCTTTTAAACCCTTTCGCTTGAAATTATTTCCGATGAATAAGAAGTGAAATGAAGAGGAACTTAAGCCATATTTTTTTTGTGAAAGAATCTTTTGATTTTGCCACACGAGAAAATCTTTTTCCATTTCCTTCCACTCCACTCCATTGTGAATAACCCGAATCTTTTTTGGATCTACTCGGTAAAAATGGAGAATTTCCTCCTTTACCATATTTGAGTTGGCGTAAATGCGCTGCAAATCAGGGTGTTCAAATGCCTGTTTTTCGATATGGAGAATCATTTGATGAAGGGGATTGAGAAAATGGCGAAGAGCATAGAGCTTTCCTTCTCTTACCATTCTCTCTTTTAAATAGGCCGCATGAACCCCATTTCCCGCTCTAAGATGAGTTTGGAACCGATTTCGATCTAGTCCATAAACGAGAGAGTGTGGATTTTTTTTAATATAGTTTTGGCAAAAGCGATCAAACTCATAAACTTTTAAAAAGCTGAGAGGACTTTTCATTTTGTAGTGGATTTCCTGGAGGGGAAGAGAGCTTCTTTTTTCTGCACGAGAAGTGAGAAGAGTGACAGAGAACTGTTTATTGCAAAAGGTCTCTGCAATTTTTTTACCATATTTTTCTAGTCCGCCAAGGCGATGAAATTGACTACAAAGAAGAATAATTGGCTGTGTCATAAAACTTTTATGACAATTTTGCCATTTTCCAAAGTAATATTGAATTCCAATTTGCGATCGGGGGTTTTGTAGAGTTGCATCGTATTCATATAGCTGCGGAATCGATTGCGTATGTATTCTTCTCGAATGCCAGGTTGCAGCTTTGTCAATTCTTCCTGTTCTTCGGCTGCCATTAAAGAAACATACCGATCTTCCAAAGCTTTTGCATTGATGAACTGTACCCCCCAAGTTAAGGAAGATTTTTCGCCTATTTTTTGGACAATGATTTCAAATTGAAGCATCTCATCCACTACCTCTAAAAAGGTCTGACTCACTCCCTTGACGTAGATAGGATCTTTAAAAAAATAGACCCCTTCCAATTCTTTTAAAAAAGAGGCAGAAGAGATGGAAACTGTACGAGGGTTGAGAGAAGAAAGGGTATCTTCCGGAAAAAATAGGGCAAGATTAATCGGCTTTTTTAAGGGAAGATTGGAAATGCGGATAAAATCCATTCGCATCTCTTTTGCCCTTGGATCGTCGATTTCAATGGGAGTATCTGATATGGATGGAATGTTGACTCTTTTCCAAGACTCGGGAACAAGGAAGCTCACTTCTTCAGTTTTCCTATCCTTAGCTTTGGTTTGTATTCGATCTAGATCTGCTTTGGAGACATCGGTTAAATCAAAAGTCAGCCGAATTCCCTTTGTTTTTAATTTTTTTACCACCTCCTCTGAGCCGCTTACAGTGAGGTACAATTGGTAGGGCCAAACATCTAAAAATTGGTATTCTTTAGGGGCTTCACCAATTGGCTGTGTGAGATAAATTGGGATCTTTTCAGTAGCGAGCTTTGTAAGCCGAATGAGGACATTAGCATGGGAGATTCGGCTAATTCCCTTACTGAGATCGATTTCTGGGTTGAGAGAAACAAGATTTCTCTTATTGATCGATGCGATCCATTCTCCCTGTTTATTTTGTGCATCGACAACCACCTCGAAATCATTTGCAGATAACTCTTCGAGTAGTGTTTTATTTCCAATGAGCGTTAAGGTGAGCCGTCTTGTTAAAAATCCGTTTGCTTGCAGATCTATAATGGTTTTTCCCGATGGAATGTTGATTACTCGAACAGGAATATTGCTAATCGTTTTTGAGGAGATGAGGGATTGATTGACTAGAAACCAGATTAAGACAGCCAAAAAAAGAGAAATGACCTTTCTTTGCCAATTGTCGAGAAGGATTTTTTGCAAAAAACTTTTCACCTTTTTAACCACTCTTTTAAATTAAAACGACTTTTGAACTCCTTTTCAGATGGAGCAGTAAAGATGCTGCGCAAAATTCCTTTGAACCGATCTTGTTTTACCCCTCTGGTAATGATCCCTTCTCTAGCAATAGAGACTTTACCTGTTTCTTCCGATATTGCAATGATAAGAGCATCGGTCTGTTGACTCAAGCCAAGCGCTGCCCGATGTCTTGTTCCCATCGATTTTGTGAGTTGGGATCCCTCTTCTGCAAGTGGTAAAATGACTGCAGCAGCTATAATGACAAAATCTCGAATGATGACAGCGCCGTCATGGAGGGGAGTCGTGGAGGCAAAAATCGATTCTAAAAGCTCGGGAGAAAATTGCGCATTAATAAGAACGGCCTTGCTAGCATAATCATCTAAAAGATCATTATGTTGCAAAACAATGAGAGCGCCTACTCTCTTTTCAGCTAACCGATAGACAGAAGTCATCAATTGATCTAAAAACCTGTCAAATTCTGTCATTTCTGTATAGCGCTTTCCTCGAATGCTAATTTTTGATAAGGCAGATCTCAATTCAGGCTGAAAAATGATGATGATGGCAATTAAGCCAATATTTGATACGAGAATCAAAATTTGGTGGAGAACTTGGAATTTGAACCAAGAAGATAACATGAGCATAATCATGAATCCTGCGATGATTACAATGAGTTCATAGATGCGTGTTTTCCAAAAAAAAGAGAGAAAATAGTTGCACATGATTGCGATGACAATGAATTCGATCAAAGAATTAAAGGTAATCATATAGAGAGTCCTGAGGTCATTTTCTCTAATTTTTCATAAAAGTCAAACTTTCCTTTTAGTCAGATACAAAAAGTTTTTTCAATTGAAAAATGAAGATAATTTTAATATAAGCCAAAGTTATGGAATTAGATACCGGAATGAATGAAGAGCAAAGAGCAGCAATCAGCGGCGCTCTTTCCAAGATTTTGGCAGACGATTATTTGCTTTATTTAAAAACACAAAATTTCCATTGGAATGTGACGGGGCCAGAATTTTTTTCCCTGCATAAGATGTTTGAAAAACAGTATGTAGAGCTGGCTGAAGCAATTGATGAAATTGCAGAGCGCATTCGAGCGCTTGGATTTTATGTAGAAGCCACTACAGAAGCTTTTAGAAAATTCTCTTCCATCAAAGAGGACCATCGGGTTCTTTCAAAACATGAAATGTTGGAACAGCTCGTCAAAGGCCATGAAATTGTAATTCGAGAATCTAGAAATTTATCCAAACTTGCTGAAAAACACAATGACCCAGGAACAGTCGATCTAATGGGAAGAAGGCTCAATGCCCATGAAAAGGCTGCCTGGATGCTCAGAAGTCAACTCTAGGAAAGGCTAAAGTCGAAAGGCTAAAAGCTAAAAAGGAAAAAAACAGGTATAGAGTATATATCTTCATAAAGATTAAATTTTAATCTTTATAGCCTTTTTGTTTTTATTCCTTCTTCTGGTATTCTTTTCTCTCTATGGCTATTTCAAGACAAAAATTTAGAGAGCTTGTCTTTCAACTCCTCTTTAGCGATGATTTTGCAAAATCAGATGAACGAGATTTGCTCTATTTTTTTATGCGCCAATTTTTCATCCCAAGAAAAACTGTTCTAGAGGCAAGAAAAACTGTTCTAGAAATTGAAAAAGGCAGGGATGGAATAGATAAATTGATTAGTGAAATGTCAACCGAATATGCTTTAGAGCGCATTCCTAAAGTCGAGCGCAATATTCTCAGATTAGGTATATATGAATTGATGCAAGGGAAAATTCCCCCCAAAGTTGCAATCACTGAGGCCATGAGGCTTTCAAGAAAATATGCAAGTCCGGAAAGTGCATCATTTATCAATGCCATATTAGATAAAATCTATCATGCATGCAAGTTTCGAGAAGAACAAGCCGCTACATGAATTCACCACTTTTAAGATTGGCGGCCCTGCTCGGTTTTTCATTGCCATTTCTTCCATAGAAAAACTCGCTGAAACCATCCGCTATTGTTATAATCACCAGATGGCTTATCTCGTAATCGGAAAAGGGTCGAACATCCTTTTCGATGATCGTGGGTTTAATGGCCTTGTTATTTTAAATCAGATTCAGTCTATTGAGTTTCGTGGAAATGAGATTTTTGCAGGAGCAGGGTATAGCTTTTCTCTTCTTGGAACGCAAACTGCTAGGGCAGGTTTATCTGGCCTAGAATTTGCCTCCGGCATACCTGGAAGTGTAGGGGGAGCCGTTTACATGAATGCAGGAGCAAATGGAGCGCAAACGGCAGACGTCGTTACAAAAATCTCTTATATTTCTGAAAAAGGAGAGCTTCTCCATTTTCAGAAAAAAGATCTGCAATTTGGCTATCGATTTTCCTCTTTTCAAACCCTTAAAGGAGCAATTGCATCTGCCCAGTTTTCATTAACTCCCATTTCTGATGCGAGAGAAAAACAGATTCAAATCATTCGCTATCGAACAGCTACACAACCTCTCAAAGAAAAATCGGCAGGCTGTGTTTTTCGCAATCCTCCGCAAACTTCTGCAGGAGCACTCATTGAAAAGTGCGGGTTAAAGGGAATGCAAATTGGCAGTGCCCTTGTCTCAGAGCTTCACGCCAATTTTATTGTAAATCGAGGTGGTGCTAAAGCAAAAGATGTCTTGCAGCTCATCGATTGCATAAAAAAACAGGTAAAAGACAAAACCGATATTGATTTAGAATTAGAAATCCGTTTCATTCCTTTTGAAAAGCAATTCTAATGTTTAGAGCAGATTTACATTGCCATACCCATTTTTCAGATGGGACTCTATCGCCAACAGAACTCATTCTTTTGGCTGAGCAATCTGGACTTTCTGCCATTTCTATCACAGATCACGATACAATTGGAGCATACCAGGAGGCCAAAGGAGTTGCAAAAAAACATAACGTTATCTTAGCTACAGGCATAGAATTTTCTTGTAAATTTGAAGGGTTGAATATCCATCTGCTTGGATATGATTTTTCATTAGAAAGTAAAAAATTGCTCACATTTTGTGAGTTGCATGAAAAGCGGCGCAAAAAGAGAAATGAGCTCATCTTGAAAAAACTTGCACAACTTAAAATGGCCATTGCTATTGAGGAATTGGAAGAAATGAAAAGAAAAAAAGGGGCTTTAGGAAGACCACACATTGCAAATTTGATGATAAAACATGGATATGTAGCTACATTTCAAGAAGCTTTTGATCGCTTTATTGGAGATGATAAGATCGCATATGTCGAAGGCCCTGTTTTTTCTGTAGAAGAAACCATTCAAATCATTCACGGTGCAGGTGGGAAGGCATTTTTAGCCCACCCCCATCACATCGACCACTCTGGTAAAATCAACAAACTCTTGGAAAAGCCCTTTGATGGAATTGAATGCTATTACAACCGCTCTCATCCTCACGAAGAACAAAAATGGATAAACATCGCAAGAGAAAGAAATTTGCTCATTAGTGGAGGATCTGATTTCCATGGTTCTATCCGTCCAAACATCCCTCTCGGATGCTCATGGGTAGATGAAGAGCTGTTTTATAAGATATTTCAAAATCTTAATTAAGGGATAGGTTCATGGATACCTATGAAGAGATTATTCAATATCTCTACTCACTGAAGACCTCCCAAGTAAAGAAGAAGGGTTTAGCCCCTTTACACAAATTTTTAGGCGATCTTTCACATCCACAAAAAAAGTATCCTTCTATTCATGTTGCCGGAACAAATGGAAAAGGATCAGTTTCTTTTAAAATCGCTAAGGTTCTTGAAGAACAAGGTCTAAAAGTAGGACTTTTTACCTCTCCCCATTTATTAGATTTTTGCGAGAGAATCACCATCAATGGAAAAGCTATTGAGAGAGAGTTTGTCACTGCTGAATTAAAAAAACTTTTGTCGCTTTCTTCAGAGTTCAATTTTTTTGAATTCACAACCTTGCTTGCATTTCTCTATTTTCAAGAGCAAAAGATCGATATTGCAGTCATTGAGACAGGAATTGGTGGACGTCTAGATGCAACGAGTGTAATCGATCCCATTTTGACCATCATCACCTCCATCGGATATGATCACAAACAAATCCTTGGTAATTCCTTAGAGAGCATTGCACGAGAAAAAGCAGGCATTTTGAAAAGCAAAATTCCTCTAATTCTTGGCCCTTCAGCACAATTTCCAAATATCTATGATAGGGCAAAGCTCCTCGGTTGTCCCGTCTATACAATTCGACAATCCTTTTCTTTTTTTGATGAAGAAAACCAAGCCATTGCCAAAAAAGCCCTTGAAGTATTGCATTTGCAAGTTCCTTTGAACTCCCTTTCTTTTGAGAAAATTTTATCCATGCGCCCTCCTTGCCGTTTTGAAGAGAAAAATGGGATGATTTTTGATGTGGCACATAATCCGCCAGCTTTTCAAAGACTCATGGAAGCTCTTCTTCTCCATTTTCCCCATTTTCAATTTAGGTTTGTGATAGGGATGTCCAAAGACAAAGAGATAAAAGAGAGTCTAGAATCGGTTTTGTCTAGAGCTTCTCATTTTCATTTTGTAAAAGCAGATACCGATCGAGGCGCAGAACCCACAATTTTAAGGCAGATCTTGCATCAGTTGACAACCCTTCCAGCTACATGTGAAGATTCGATTCTGTCAGGAATACGCCATGCGCGAACAGAATTAAAACCCCATGAGAAAATCGTGATTTGCGGCAGCTTTCTCATCATGGAAAAAGCTCTCAGCAGGATTTATTAAAACCTCTTCCAACCTTTTCTCCATCCCTTTAATCCGATGGATATTTTCTGGAATAAGAGGGTTCATTCTTTCTGCAAAATTTATAATGGATTCCGATAAGAAAACGATCTCCTTTTCCTTTAAATAAGGTCGATAGTGCGAATGAAAAACTTGAATGATATTTTTTATTTTCTTACACCTTTTCCTGTCTGTTCTCTTGGGATTTTTGCAAAGTTCTCTTATTTCTAGAACAATTTCTGCAACGTCTTGCTTTAAACAGAGATCATCTGCTTTTCCGTAGAGAGTAATGATCTTTTCTTCCATTTCATCGAGAGGTTTCTCTATTAGCCAATAGATATCCCCAGATTCGTATCGAAATTGATGGAGCCGATCTAAAGCTACATCTAATTGTTTCACTACTTCTTTGGGATCCTTTGTAAGATCCATTTCAATGGAACTGATTTCATCGGTTATGGTAGACATAAAATTAAAAAAATTATTTGTTATTATCATAATTATAGCCTCACTTGTTGAAACCATAATTATATATTCTTTACAATTTCTTAACAATATCTTAATCTTAATTTAATAAACAACTATATAATATTTTTTTGAATCAAAAGAAGCGATGGGGCAAGCGTGCGATCTTTCCATTCATGGTGTGTGACATCCCACAAGTGTCGATCTAGAGTTTGTACCCAGTTTAAAAGCAGCTCTTGCTCTTCTTGCCCTGCTTTGTGGCCAGGATAGCAGGTAATCGAAAGAGCCCCTTCAGGAAGAAGGTAAGGCATGAATTCTTTTACACTCCGTAACGTCGTAGTAGGTATAGTAGGTTTTTTTTTATTTCCACCAGGAAGATACCCTAAATTATAGACGATGAGCCGTATAGGCTTACCTTTTGCAAAAGAGGGAAATTCTTCATGCGACTGGTGCAAAAGATGAATTTGGGCAAGTTTTTCCGGTGTTAGTGATTTTGTGAGATATTTTTTTGTACTTTGAATTGCCTCTTCTTGAATATCTAAAGCAACCAATCCACCAGACGAATCTAGAAGGTTGGCTAACCTCACCGTATCTTTTCCATTGCCACATGTCGCATCGATGGCCCAATCTCCAGGACGGAGCAGTCTTTTCCAATATTTAAAAGCTAGATCGAGATGAGGGGAAAACAGAGACATAAAAATCTACTCAACTTATAATAACACCATTTAAATTTTGAGGGATATTAGCTCAGTTGGTTAGAGCGCCACGTTGACATCGTGGAGGTCAGCTGTTCGAGTCAGCTATATCCCAAAGAAATGTGCTATTTTAAGAAGGGAGGTTATATGGCGTCAGAAATACCTAACACTACTCAAGAATCAAGTTTACAGTCTTTATGGAAAATCATGGAATCTCCTGAGAGTTCTCCGAATGCAACAGAAACAAAAAAAAGTAGTTTTTTCGATTCTTTTTATGCATCATCTGTTGAAACAAGTCAGAAGATAAATTGGATCATTAAAAACAGAGGAGGCCTGGCCTTTTTGACAGGGCTCGTTATGGTTCCTTCACAGTTTTTAGGTCCGAATGCGGAAAAGTCTTCTGAAATTGTCGAGCAAGCAAAATCCTTTAATCGATTAGAAAATTTCAGCATATCCGTTGATAGTGGTACCTCACTGAGTGGGGTAATCTATTACCCAGGAAATTGGACGACTACTGATAAAACCCGCTGCATTTTATACCATAATCCGAATGGAATTACTGTTTCTGGCTACTTTGAAGAAGGTCCTATCTCTTGGGCACCCGCGGATATCGCGAATTTAGAAAAATGCCCTATCATCCTCTATGACTATAGAGGAACAGGTTTAAGTTCTAATAATACTAGCTCTAGTTTTTCCTCTTTTCGCCCAACTTATGAAACAATTGTCGTAGATGGAGAAGTTGCTCTAAAATATGCACTTAAAAGTTTTAATTTTGTAAAAGTTATAGGAAGCTCTTTGGGCGGTGGAGTAGCTACTGTTTCATTAGAGAGGCATTTGACGAAAAAACCAGGAGATAGCCTTTTTGTCAGTCTCGTGAATCATGACTCTTTTTCTACTACACCTAAGGTTATCTCGCCTAACTTTCCTTTTATTGATAAAATTGGTTGGGTATTTGGAGGTCTTTTAGACGCACAAACTTCTATGCAAAAGCTCATCCAAAAAAATATATCGATTACTATTTTATGCCATAAAAATGATCCTGTGATCCCACAGGGGGCCAGAATGGCTGAATATGTGGAGACTTTGCCCAAAGGACAAAATATTGAAGTGATTTATAGCTCCTACTATGGACATGCAAATTTGTCAAAAGACATGATAGATAAGTTAAAAAAAGCATAAAGGAAAATCTGACAATTAAAATTTTGAATGTATTGCTTGTTTCTCATACCCAGAAATTGCTTGAAATTCAGGACAAAATTTTTTAAACTCTAACATTTACAAAGGAAATCCAAGGCTTGAGAATAAATAGACAGATTCGCGCTCCCCGGGTAAGAGTAATCGATAAAGATGGTAGACAGGTTGGCATTTTATCTATAATGGATGCACTGATGCGTGCAGAAGAAGCAGGGCTCGATCTTATAGAGATCGCTCCTTCAGCTCATCCTCCTGTATGCAAAATTATTGATTATGGGAAATTTCGATATCAGATTGCGAAAAAGGAAAAGGAGAGTAAAAAGGCTCAACATCAGGTTAAAGTTAAAGAGATCAAGGTTAAGCCAAATACGGATGAGCATGACATCAGGTTTAAGACTAAACATGCAAGAGAATTCATTGCGAAAGGAAACAAAGTAAGGATCACTTGTGTTTTTCGTGGAAGAGAAATGCAACATCCTGAGTTTGGAGAGAGAGTAGTCCAACGAATTTGCGATGATCTCGCTGATGTTGCAATGGTTGAATCCCCACCCAAATTATTGGGGAAAAACTTGTCAGTTGTAATGATGCCCGGGGCAAAAAAGAAGAGCCCGCAGGCGAAGCCAGAAAGTAAAAAAGTAGGAGAATCGAAACATGACCAAAAAGAAGTCCAGAAAAGCAGTTAAGGCGAGATTTAAAGTGACTGGGACTGGAAAGTTAATGAGGCATCGCCCAGGAAAAAGACATCTTTTAACAAAAAAATCTTCAAAGAGAAAGCGCCATCTTAGCAAAGAAAGGGAAGTAGCTTCCGGTCAAACTAAGATGTATGCTAGGCTCATGAATGCATAATAATTAGGGAAAAATTATGGTTAGAATCAAAAATGCCACAGCAGCTTTGCGCAGGCGAAAAAGGTTGATGAAACTTGCAAAGGGCTTTTATGGCGATAGAAAAAATCATGTGCGGTTGACTAAAGATGCCGTCATGTCTGCTTTGGCTTTCAATTACAAACATCGAAAGCAAAAGAAAAGGGATTTTCGCAGTTTGTGGATCATGCGCATTGGCGTAGCCGCAAAAATCAATGGAATTTCTTATAGTAAGCTTGTGTCAGGATTGGAAAAAGCTAATTGCCTTATCAATAGAAAAATGCTTTCAGAAATGGCGATGCAAGATCCTGATAGCTTTACCGCTCTCGTAAATGTCGCGAAGAAGTCATTAGCATAAAATCTAAAGATGGAAGAAAAGGTCTCCTCTCTTAGAAAGGATTTTCAGCGAGATCTAAAGAAGATTGAAAATACGACCAACCTCGAAAATCTGAAAATCAAATATCTGGGAAAAAAAGGGGCACTGCAAAAGCTTGTCTTAGAGCTCAAAGATTTAACTCCCGATTTAAGACCCCAAGCCGGAAAGATCATCAATGATCTAAAACAGGAAATTTCCCATGTCTGTGAACAATTTGCCGAATCCCTAGAAGAAATTGAACTGGCGAAACAAATCGAAGAGGAGAAAATAGACCTCTCCTTACCAGGAAGACAACATTACATAGGAAAAGAACATCCTTTAAAACTGATGCTTTCTGAAGTCATCGATGTGCTAATCAGCATGGGGTTTTCCGTTCAATATGGACCCGATGTAGATTCAGACTATTATAATTTTGAAGGGTTGAATTACCCCCTCGACCATCCTGCAAGAGACATGCAAGATACCTTTTACATTTCTGACCAGTTTTTACTGCGTTCGCAAACGACAAATGTGCAGCTCCATATCATGGAAACCCATAAGCCTCCCATACGAGTCATCTCCCCAGGCACCGTCTACCGCAATGAAAACATCAGCAGCAGATCCCACGTCTTTTTCCATCAAGTAGAGGGGATTTATATCGATGAAGATGTAACCTTCGGAGATCTCTTTGCCACAATGAATGAGTTTTGGAAGAAACTCTTTAAAATGCAGGTGACAGCCCGATTTCGTCCCAGCTTTTTTCCCTTCGTCGAACCAGGCCTAGAAGTCGATATCAAATGTACCTCTTGCGAAGGAAGCGGCTGCCGCCTCTGTAAACAAACAGGTTGGCTAGAAGTAGCAGGCGCTGGCATGATCCACCCCGAAGTACTCAAAAATGGAGGCATCGATCCTCATCACTATTCCGGTTATGCCTGGGGCCTCGGCATCGAGCGACTCGCCATGCTCCGCTACGGAGTCAAAGACATCCGCATGTTTTCCGAAAACGATCTGCGCTTCCTCTCCCAGTTTTAGAGAAAGGCTAAAGTATAAAAGCTAAAAGAAAACTAGGAAATTGCACTCTCCAATTTTTTTGCTAAAACAGAAGTCCCGCAAGGGACCGGTAGCTTATCATTGTAATTTGATCGCAAAGAAATTAGAATATTTTTCATCTTGGAAGAGTGGCAGAGCGGCCGATTGCATCTGTCTTGAAAACAGAAGTCCCGCAAGGGACCGGGGGTTCGAATCCCTCCTCTTCCGAATTTTTTTAATAAAAAATTAGGAAGAGAAGCAAAGCAAACAGTTTTGCTTTGCGTGAGGGATTCGAAGGGCGAGACGTACTAGTCGTAGCCCCGGGTCGAACTCTCCTCTTCCGTTTAGGAAGAAAGCAAAGCAAATAGTTTTGCTTTGCGTGAGGGATGAGAAGTGAGCGGCGTGCAGTCGCGAACCGGCCCGAAGGGGAATCCCTCCTCTTCCGAAATTTTGGTGAGCTAATATGAAAAATCTATTTCTGACATTGGTTTTCATCTTTTCATCTGTGGTCTTATCAGCAGAAAATGAAAATAAGCCCTTTTTTCGGGCAAGTAAAGAACAACCCTATCATCTTTCCATAGGAGCTGTGCTTTTTGACCAAAATGGTCGAATTGCTTGCCATCATTTTAAAGAGATTTTTGGCCTTAAAGATATTTATATTTTGATGCGCGAAAGCATAGAAAATAATGAAACTCCATTAATGACCTTGCACCGTGGTCTAAAAGAAGAATTTGGAGCTATTGCAAAGCCCTTTGCTTTCTTGGGGTGTTTAATTGGATATTTTCCACATCCTCTTCCCTCTTTTTCTATTGAAAAGACAACCCTTTACATTGCTTGCCAACTGATTCATTGGGATCCAAAAGATAGAGATCTTGAAGACCCAGAAGCCTCTAGCACAATCGAATGGTTAGAACCAAGTGTACTCATCTCTTTAATGGAGAAGCAAGGTTTGCGATTTCAACATCGGACGGGTGCCGATGAGTCAGAGATGATTAAGCGAGCATTGCCTTATCTTTCCTTGAAGAATTGAACCTCTCGTTCATGTTGCATGGCTGCAGCACGAGTATTGAATGTGCCCAGATTTCTGCGTTTTCCAGTTTTGGGGTTCTTTGAGCGGGAATAAAGGCGATATTTTCCTGAGGGGAGTTTTCGAATCATATTTTATTCATTAACAAAAGATAATGCGATTGTCAACTCCCCATGGAAAAAAATAAGCTAAGCTGAGCATGATATAATCAAAGGCAATCGAGGTTAGTTAATGAGGCCAAAAAATTCAAAAAAGAGAAATATACCCATCAGTAAAGTTGATTCCTATCGTGAAAAAAAGAAGAAAGCTTTTGGAAAGTTAAAAGGGACCATTCACTTTAAAGGAGATATAGTAAAACCGACTGATGAGCTGTGGAATGTTAAATTTTAAGGAATTCACTTTCTGCGGTGCTTTCTGTCCCTGTCTCTATCCCTGTAATAGTAGCCGCCGCGATATCTGGGGCCGTAATAGTATCTAGGGCCGTAGTAGCATCGTGGGTCGTAGGAATAGGGGCCATAGTAGCCAGGAAAGCCGGGTCCAAAATAAAAGGAAAAACCATTTCCGCGAGGACCATAGTAGTAGCCGGGAGGGCAGTATGGTGGGTAGGCATAATAACCGCCAAAGGGGTAGACCTCTACGCGAAAATCTACAGGTGTAGCTTCTGAATCAGTAGCATAGGTTTTATAGATTATCAAAACCAGCAAAAGGGCAGCTATTCCATAAATGATGCGCATGATTTCATTATATAATAAATATTTGAATGACGATCAATAGGAAATTGGCAGAAAAGTCTAATGCTATTATTTTTAGATGGTTACGCTTTTCAAAAATTTTTTCATTATTGTGAATAAAGCTAATAAATTTTAAAATAATTGCCTTGTTAATTTAATTAATAGTTAATATTTAATGTCTGCAATAAGTTCTAATAGTTATTTTCAAATCATAAATGATGTTATTTTAGAGCTTCACACAAATTTTCCAACAAGTCAGATCCAAGAAGAATTACTCGATTTAAATAACTTTTCCATGCCCTTAAATTGGATCCAGACAAAAATCATTAAAATCCTTGCTATGCAAGAGTGTGGTCAGCTTTATGGAGAAAGAACTGATTTTGCAGAAAAGATGACCAGTTTATTAAAAAGATTTGGATTGATTCCTTCTACAGAAAATCCACAACCATTTCCTACCATTTGTCAGCAGGTGGCAAGAGACTTTGATTTACTGCTACAAAATGCTATTGAGCAAGGAAATTTGGGGCTAGTTAAACTTTTATTTAACAAAAGATCGGCTAAGATAGAACAAATTAATAAGGCAATTGAGCATAATCAAACGGAAATTCTGAAATTTCTCTTAACCAAATTCAATAGTTCAAATCCCCTTGAATTTAAAGCAATATGGGAAACGGCAATTATTTGCGGTGGTTTAGCCACTTTAAAATTTATTGAATCTTTTTGTGCAATTCGCGACCACTTAGCTAATGATAAAGAGTTGGCAGCCAATTACATTGGGATGTCTTATGGTCAAAATTTTGAAACTTTTAGCTATTTTATAGAGATTTGTAAAAAAAGTTTTAAAGATAAAGATTTTGCAGAAATTCTGAATAGCTACAACGCTCAAGGCAGAACAATTTTTCAACACCACCTGTATTATGGAAAAAAAGAAAATATCGAATTACTAATAAAACTGGGAGCGGATAGAACTCTGCAAGATAAGGAGGAGAATACTTCACTCCATTATGCAGTACAGTCAGGAAATTATGAGCTAGTCACCCTGCTCTATCCATCTTGTCAGCAATTTCTCAATTCTAAGAATATTTTTGGGCAGGCTCCCATATTTTTTGCATCCAATTTGGATATTCTTAAATTCCTTATTGAAAAAGAAGCCATCATTGATCTTGTGGATAGTGAGGGAAACACTCTACTATTCAAACTATGTCTAGCTACTTTTTCTACTTCTCAAGAAAAAATCAATGCCATAGAGCTCATTTTAAAAAAATCTCCCGCAAAAGAGCTTCTGCTAATGAATCAGAAAAACAAGAGGACCCTTCTTCTTTTTATAGCGATTGCAGGAGATTTAGAAGTTTATCAGTTTTTAAGAAAAAGATTTCTGGAGCTGAATCCAAAAGCAACTGATGAGCAGGGCTCTACAATTCTTCATTACATTGCGCAAACTGATAGTGCAGAGTTTTGGAAATATGCAATTTACAATGAAAATTGCGATAGAGATCAGCGCAATCTAAATGAGCAAACCCCTCTTCAAAGTGCATTTGGATCACCTGCAATCATAGAATATGAAATTTCTACTCTTCGTACTAGGATACAAAACTTTGCACAAAGATTGAATACCAATTTGAGTCTTCAATCGGAAGAAGAGCAAAGAAAGTTTATTAATGATTTGTTTCAACTCATCTGCGAGTTTGAAGTGTTAATGCGCAATTTAAGAGATTGTGATGTGAAAATAGAAAATGGGGTAGTTACCTATAAACCTCATCCACGGTATCATGAACTTCTCGTTTTTTCTGATTTTCTCCATAAAATTTTGTCTGATCAATTTTTATTCAAAATCATCAATGATCTTTATCTTGATCTTGATTTAGAGTCGTCTAATTTAAACGCATATCAGCGTAATTTGTTCTCACTTCAATTTTATCAAAATTCTATTGAAAAACTTATCTCATTAATTTCAATAATTTTTGTACAAGCTAAATATCTATCAGAGAGATTTGTCCAATTATTAAATATTTTTAACTTGCTTCTAAAAAAATATAATTCTCTAATTTTTGAATATTATAAAAAGGAATATATCGGACATAAAGTAGATATGGATTTATTGCACTCACTACACATTGGGTTGGCTAATAATGATTTTCAATTATTAGAAAATAATGGAATTAAAACGGGTAAAGACTTAAAAAATTTAGGAATCGATCCCTATTTTGGACTTTTCTTTGTCACAAAATTTCGACTAGAACCTTCTTCTGAAACAGTTTGGTTAGAATTTGTCAATTTAGTTCAAGCGAAAATTGTTTTTCTTAAATCTAAAAACTTATCATCTGATTTTTCTTTAATTATTCAAAAGATGGAGATGATAAGCAACAATTTATTATCAGGTGATAAAATTACTCTTATTTCGAGTTTATTTTACCTAGAGAAAGAGTTAAATCAACTTTTGCTAAATGAATTATATCAACAATTTTTTTGTGCATCATTAATAAATGAGTAATCTATATGTCTTCAATTGAACTATCACTATCTTTAAAACTAATAATAGACGATATTAAAAAGGAATTGCCCTCACCTGCAAATAAAATTTCCTTAACTATTATTCCTCATGTTCCTCATCCTTTATCTACCATTAATAATAGGATTTTAAAGGTGTTAACTCTGCCAGAATGTCAATTACTTTATCCCTCCTCTATCAGTTTTGTGGATAAAATTTATAAATTATTGGAAATACTTGATATATTTCCTCAGAAAAATTTGACCTACTACAACCTTCTTTCAAAACTTGTTGCCAAAGAGGAAGATCTTTTATTTTCCGCTATTGAAAATGGCAACATATCCCTAATAGAAAATTTTGTCAGTAAGAAAAAAAATAAAAATAAAATCACTATAGAGCACATTAATCATGCAATTAAATTTAAACAATTAGATTTTTTAAAAAAGCTTTTAAAAGTAATTAAAAAAAATGGTAATTGGCGCGATTCTTCCAAGAATTCTCCTTGGCATTGGGCTATTTTATGTAATGACAAAGCAATTTGTGAAGAGTTAATACAATCTGGTGTACCAATCAATTACCTGACTTTTAATCGCAATGAGAAAGGAGATACTCCTTTTCATTTGTGTGTTTCTTATGGAACCCAAGAAATCTTAGATTTATTATTAAAGGAATATACAAAAAAGGGAAAAGATCAGCTTAAGTTTTTTATAAATCTCACGAATGGCGGTGGTTATACTCCTTACCTACTAGCAGTATCTTTAGGGGAGCTCGATAAGGCTAAGCTTTTAATTGAAAATGGATCTTCTCGGCTATTTAACGTGAAAAATTTGAATACAGACATTCACTTTGCTGTAGAAGCGGATAACTTGCCATTGGTGGAATATGTTTATAGCTTAGATCATAGATCATTTGTAAAAAAAAATAATAAACTTCAAACAGCTGCTTTTTTTATAAAAAGTGCAAAGGTATTGGAATACTTTTTGAAACAAGATAGTAATGGTCTACTCAGTGTAGATGAAAATGGACATATGGCAATCTGGTCGATTTTCTCACATGCAAAAGATCCCATCGAATGTTTTGATTTGGTGATGAAAGGCCGCCCATCTCTGGAAGCTCATTTATTTAAATCAGAGTCAATTCTTTTTATTGCTGCACAGAATGGTTCGGTAGAGTTTTTCAAATATTTGAAAGATAAGTTTCATCTAAATCCTAAAGAAATCATAGAAAATGGGACGACAATGTTGCATATCGCTGCTGCTGAAGATCATGTAGGTCTTTATGAATATTTAATCGAAAAGGAAAAGCTGGATAAAGACAAAGCAAGAATTTTTCAACACACATCTACAGAGCTTGGATGGGAGGATACGGTGACAGAATTGGAGACACCCTTTTCTATTATTTGTAGACCAAGAGAAGGAAAGCCATCCCAAATTCTCACACACGAATTGAATTGCTTTAACAAGAAATTTGATGAATGGAAGCAAAGATGGAATGAAGAAGGAAAGGATATCCACCAGTCCATTTTTTCCTATTTTGATTTGATCAATTCTTTAAATGGGTTTCTTAGAAATATGACCAAGAACCATGAAAAGGCTGGAAATGGAATTACGATTTATTCTGAAAAATATGCAGAATTGACTTCTAAATTGACAATTCTTCTTCAATTATTCAAAGATCCGCTGCTTCTTTCTAAAATAAATGAGAATTTAATTCGTTTGGAAGTGGAAAAAGAACAAGTAGAAAATTTAGCTTTTGCTAAGGTTTATTTAAATGGACTCAATGAATGTAAGAATTTACTTACTCAAGCTTATATTCAATCTGAACAATTGATAGAGAAATTGCAACCCTTATTAGAATCTGCTGAGCGCTTGGTCGGATTGTATAGCAAATTATCTAAAGATATGAATAAAAAGACATTTGAACAGATAAAACAGCTTTTTAATGAGAAAGAGCTACTATTAGCCATAGCTGAAGCTACGCAGGCTACAAAAGCAGATGATTATAAAAAGTACCTTAAATTGTCTGAGGAGAGATTTCAACAAATATACGGCTATGGGCTTGAATTAGGGGCAGATTTGCGAATGATCGGTGTTGACATCGATTTAAAAGGTTTCAAAGAGGAAATTTTGAATAAGAACTCAAATTCTCTTGAAAAATGGAATGAGTTTATCCAACTTTTTGAGAAAAAACTCAATTTCTTGTCAGATTTAAAGCAAATCACTGCAATAAAAGGTTCTATTGATGTTTTAGAAAAACTGTGGAAAGAAATGGATAGAAAAAAAGTGGATGAGGGGCTTTTGAAAGAGATTCTGGATCAGGAAATTACCTTAAATCGCACGTTGCTAACCTGTTTTTTTAAAAGTGATACTTTTGCTAAAAAAATTGCAAATGAGACAAAGCAGAGAAATGTGGACTATCTAACTCTTTCTCAACTCGGCACAAGTTTTTCTCCTTTTGATTTTTATAATCCAAATTTTACATTTGGGAAAAAGAAGTAATATATAACCATCTCTGTGAAAATCTCCTTTGTCGAAAAACCTAAGAGTGTGTTTGCAAATTATGCTTTTTAGAGATTTGAGAAGTTTTTCGATGATATTGCATGGGAAGAAGTCCGTATCGGCTGACGAAGACAATATGCGAAGCTGCATATGACCGAGGAAGTCGACATGAAAGATCATCGAAAAACTTCCAAAGATCGAAAGCATAATTTGCAAACACACTCTGAGACCTTTGCTGCTAGGTTAGATCTGAATCAAGAGCTCATTGCTCATCCTGCTGCTACCTTTTTTGTCCGCGTTGCAACCGATTCGATGCAAAGCAGCTCCATTTTCCCTGAGGATATTCTCATAGTCGACCGGGCTCTAGAAGCCAAAAATGGGGATATTGTCATTGCGGTTATAGAAGGGGAGTTTCTTGTCAGAAGGCTAAAGAAACAAAAAGGGGCTATTTTTCTCCTTTCTGAAGGGGAACAACCAATTGCACTTAAATCTCAAGGAGATTGGCAAATTTGGGGAGTGGTAACCTATGTCATCCATAAGCTAAAGGCTAAAGTATAAAAGCTAAAAGCTAAAAATGAGAGAAATTGTTTTTTCCCTTTTAGCCTTTAGATTTTAGCATTTAGCCTTTCCATTTTATGGATGATTATTATTTTCTAGTAGATTGCAACCAGTTTTTTGTCTCTTGCGAAAGGCTATTCAATCCCAAACTTCTCGGCAAACCTGTTGTTGTTCTTTCCAATAATGATGGGTGCATCATTGCAAGGTCTAGGGAAGCCAAACGGTTAGGAATTCCCATGGGAGCTCCAGCCTACAAGTATCTTGCTTTATTTAAAGAAAAAAAGGTCATTGTCTACTCCTCGAATTTTTCTTTGTATGGAGATATGTCCTGTCGTGTCATGCAGATTCTTCAGGAATGCGCTCCTGAAGTTGAAGAATATTCCATTGATGAAGCCTTTCTTCTTCTCCCACTTAACCATTGCGAAGAAGAGGCAAAAAAAATACAAAAAAAGATTGAGAAATTCACTGGCATACCTGTTTCTATTGGGATTGGAAAGACAAAAACTTTGGCTAAAGTGGCGAATGATTTAGCTAAGCGAGATGAAAAATTAGAAGGGGTTTTTGCTTTGATCGAGGAGGTGAAAATGGATCAGATTTTACAAAAACTTCCACTGAAAGATATCTGGGGGATCGGGGAAAAGCTTAGCCAAAGATTGCACTCCTTTGGCATCAAAAATGGATTGGAATTAAAAAGGGCAAATCAGAGCTGGCTACGAGAAACTTTTTCTATTTCTGAAGCAAAAATTGCTTTAGAACTGGGGGGAGTCTCTTGTTTGCATTTGGAAGATATAGAAGAGCCAAAACAATCCATTACCTGCTCTCGATCCTTTGAAAAGAGGCTTTATCTTTTAGAAGAATTAGAAGAAGCTCTTTCCGGCTATGTATCTAAGGCTGCAGAAAAATTGCGAGACCAAAACTCTTATACCAGCTTTCTCACCGTTTTCCTTCTGACTTCCCCCTTCATCCAAAAACCCTATTTCAACTCTTCTGGAATAGCACTGATCGAACCAACCAATTATACACCTACCCTCATTTCCCAAGCTAAGAAGGTCTTAAATTCCATTTACCGAAAAGGATACCCCTACAAAAAGGTAGGAGTAACGTTGAGTGGATTCATTTTCCATGAAAGCTATCAAGGAGATCTGTTTGGACAATCCGTCTCAGCAAAGAAAAAAGAGAAAAAAGCCATGGATCTCTTTGATGCGATTCGAAATACCTTTGGAGAAGAGAGTATCCAATTTGGAGCAGAAGGGGTCAAAAAACAGGTGGAAGAAAAGAGCGGTCTTGTTTCTAATCGATTTACCACTCGCTGGGATGAGTTATTGCTTGTATATTAAGTCTTTACTCTTATAATTTTTCCTCAATATGAACCGCATTGCTGTTTTATCAAAAGAATTTTTAAATGCCTGCTATCAAACCATACCAAGTAGGCAGGATATTTCCCATTGGAGTTTTTGGGTTGCAAAAATGATTTTGCAAAGACCACTTTGGAAGACTGTTTCTTATGTCTCCAAAGAATTTTCTTCTTATAGAGACAACTCTGATGGCTTACAAAGGATAAAAAATACCTTTGCTACGATTGTTGTGTGTGGCTGCTCTCCTTTAAGCGTGACCTTGGGTCTTTTAAGTACTCCTTTCACCGGTTTTTCTTATCTAATACGAGAAAAAGACTACTTTCATATTCTTGGAAGGGGACAACCTCTAATTGATTTTTCTCACATTAAGATCATGACTTGGAATATCTGCAGAATGACAGGAATGTCAATCATCTTTGGAGGGGTAATGGCTGGAAGAATAAAGGAGCTAGTCCAGCAAATTAAACTGCATGAGCCTAGTTTTCTTTGTTTACAGGAAGTTGGATATGAAGAGGCATTGCAATTGTGCGAGCAATTGAAAGATCTCTATACAGATTTTCATTTTGAGCCTGGATTTCACTTGTGGAAACAAAGTAGCGGTCTCTTGATAGCTACTAAAGGCAAACCCGTCCAGAAGCCAGAATTTATCGAATTTACCAGTTTTAATGTAGCGATCGCAGGTAAAAAAGGATCACAGCCAGGAATAAGAAGGGGCTTTTTTGTAGTAGAGATGAAAGACTTCTATCTCATCAATACCCACCTCGACCCCCATAGTGAACGCGATCTCGTCAGGGACCAACAATTTGACGAAATTAAAGGAAAAATGAATCAGTTTGATCAAAATAAATCTGTCTTTTTAGCAGGAGATTTTAATCTCGATCAGCTCAAAATAACTGAGTATAATAAAATCCCGAGCCGCTTTTGCGATCCAAACAAGGATTCTCTAGAACCAACTGCTACAGATAATTTAGATGATTGGGCAAAGGGAAAGGAAAAGAGGAATATTAATGAAAAATTGGACTACATTCTCCTGGATAAAAAAAGCGAAAACAAATGGAACTTGACCACCAAAAGACTAGATCCCCATTGGGATGACCCAAAAGCTGCGCTTAGCGATCACGCTGCTCTACTCTTAGAGGCTAAGAAAGCTCATTTTGATTGACTTAAGTCAAAAAATTAAAAATATTTTTTACAATTATTTGTATTTGATTTACTAATTTAAATTAATAGTTATATTTAGTACAATTATTGGCCTATGTTTGGCTCAGTTAATTTAAATATAACCACTTCTTTCAATTTTCTATCTTTTAAAATTGAGCCCCTTCGCATAACAAAGTTATCATTAACTCTTTTAGAACAGTATGAACCTATTTCTCATCTAGTTTCTCCACTTAGCCATTTTCTCAAGTTGGTAGAGCAAATCAATTCGAAAGAACAGTCGGTTCTTTCTAAATCTGCTTTTTTTATTGGGAATCTGATTCTTTGGAAAATATGCCCAAATGGAAGTGAGATTTTTTGCCATGGGTACCAATCCATTAAAAAAATTTACAAACTATCTGTTTTAATTTCTGAGAGAAATTGGAAAAAAATAGGCAAAAATTCAATCCATCTCGCCTATCATACCTCTTTTCTGCTCTCACCCCTTTTAGGAAGGCAAGCAGTCTTCATTCAAATGGTCAGTAAGATGGCTTTGGCTCCTTTTGGAGGCTAAAAAGGAATATGACGGGGAAAGGTATTTAGAAGTGGGAGTACAGCTCCTTTTATTTGCGATCCTTGGGAGCAAAGTCAACAAGCAGGCCAATTTAAGATCCCAAAAAGCGCCTTCAAAAAACATTGCTGAAACGGGGGGCCTAAAAAGAGTAGATTGCAATGGAACAATAAATCCACCTCTAAAGCAATTTACCTCAACGGATTTGGAGCAGGTATATGAAAAGATAAAAGGAGCAAAAGGGCCATTTGATTTTGCTGCTTGATGAAATTCAAAGACATCTTTAAACTACTTGCTAAAAATCTATGACAACGAATTTAGAATGCATAAACCATGTAAATAGTTTTATCGATCGACATATTGACTTTGTCGATAATAAAATCCATGTAAAAGAAAAAGAAAAAAGCTCTATACCAATAGAGGTGAATCTCGATGAAGAAAAGCTTCGTCATATCCGTTTGGCACAAGAATTTATAAATGAAAAAATTCGTAAAAGTGATTGTCCGAAAGAAATCACAGATAAAGTAGTAAAGGAATTCGAGAAGATTTCAGTATGGGTGGTTTGGAGTCTCTATCTTAAGAACAATGACGGAAAAGATGTCGCCGATTTCATATCCAAAGATGTTATTGTTAGTTTTAAAAATAATTCGATATTTGAACGGTTTAAATTAAGGATTAAAAATACACTTGTTGATGGGGAAGAGAGGTCTTTATATAAAATTTTTATGAAGGCAACAGAACAGAGTAAGGACAATGACATCGATGATTTAGCTAACAAATTATCATCGAAAAATGTGATGGAAGCTGGAAAAATGAGAATGCAAACTTCGGCAGAAAAGACCCTAAAGGCTATAGCTGCCATCTTTAAAAATGAAATCTTACAAGTTGTAGTTTTTTTCTCACTGTCCATATATTTACTGAAAAAGTCAAACGATTGGCAAGATTATCTTGCACATACTTATCCAAATTTTGTGATGGTAGTTATCGCTGTAATGAGTATTTATGCAATAGTGATGCTTTTTTCTATAAAATTTTCCCCTAATTTGGCTAAAAACATGGTGGAAATTGTCAGCTCGATAAATAGAACAAAAATAATAAACGCTATAGCCCAACTATTCTCTCGTGTCGTTTTTAATGCAGTTGGAAACCAGTCAGAAAAAGCGGCGAAAAATTTAAAAGCTATACAAATAGAGGGAATTTTTCAGGTTTGGATAGATGCCACTAGAGCTGAGAGGAGGGCAATTGCACTCAGAAAAAATCAGCTGGCCTGACTTTGAGAAGGTAGAGCTCATTGCTGGAACTATTGTTGAAGTTGAGGAGTTTCCCGAGGCAAAAAGCCAGCTTATAAACTTCGCATTGATCTTGGACCAAAGCATGGTATCAAGCGATCAAGTGGTCAAATTACCCATTTCTATAAAAAAGAAGATCTCATAGGAAAGCAGGTTCTCTGCGTAGTCAATTTTCCTCCTAAAAAAATTGGTCCATTTCGGTATACTTCTGAAATACTCACAACGGGGTTTATTTTGGAAAATGGGGTAGTTTTAGTGAGTCCTGAAAGAAAAGTTCCCAATGGAACTCGACTTGGGTAAAACTCATCTTTCACTTTATTCTCTGTGCTCTCTGTGAGCTCTGTGGTAAATTAACTGAAGTCAAAAAGATCTTGCCAATCATTCAATAAAGGTTTAAACAAGATTGTTAGGTTTAAATCTAATTTTGAGGGTTTATGCTACAACTAGCAATCATTTTTCTGATCATTGCAATCGTTGCAGGGATATTTGGCTTTAGAAAAGTATCCACAACGTCTACCAAAATTGCAAAAATATTGTTTTTCATTTTTCTTGTTCTTTTCATTCTTTCCCTAATATTCCATAGAAGACAACCTGAGCGCCGTGCTATGAAAATGGACAACATGAAGTGTGAAGCAGTACAACAATGCGAAGTAGCTCAAGAGAAACAACAGCAACAAAGTGAAGTGCCCGCTTCGCCAGCGGTTCCTTCTGCTAATTGACTAACTCGCGTTAACTAAAGTTCTTTGGCATAGACAATATGTCTATAGCCTTTGTGCATGACTTCTTTTTCGGGAATCAGCCCATTTTTTTCTGCTACCCTTTTTGAAGGGATATTTTCGGGTCTAATTAAGGAGATGATTCGTTTTAACTTTAGCTTTTTCTTGGCATATTCCACTGTATCTTTGGCAGCTTCTGTGGCAAGACCTCGGTTCCAAAATTTTCTAACGAAGAGATAGCCAACTTCTACCTCCTCATTTCCATCAACTATAGGGAAATTGAGTCCACAAATGCCTACAAACTCTTTTGAATCTTTGAGATGGCATGCCCATAAACCTGCGCCATGGGTATGGTAATTATAGAGGATTTTATCGATCCACTCTTTTGTTTCTTCTCTATTTAAGACTTTTGGATAGTATTGCATTGTGATAGGATCAGAAAAAATCTGCTGCATATTTTCTATATTTTCAGGCGTGACTTTTCGCAGGAACATCCGCTTTGTTTTAAACACAATTTCAAATTTTTTCTTTCTCATTTATTGAGTATTTGGGTATATCTAAAAAAAAATATTAACCAGTTAGGGTGTGTATGGTATCAGAAAGAAGTCATTATTCTCAACAGGCCTATTATCTTTTAAAACTTGTATTTATCGTTGCTCCAATTCTCGCTGGAATCGATAAATTTACCGGCTTTTTAACTCACTGGGAAAACTATCTATCTCCTTTTGTCCATCAGACATTCGGAATGGAGCGAATGGCTTTTATGAAAATTATTGGAATTGTGGAAATTCTAGTGGGGGTCGGAATTCTTTGGAAAGCTAAAGTGTTTGCTTACATTGTTACGATTTGGCTGGTTGCCATTATCGTAAATCTTCTGATGCTCGGACAATTTTTAGATGTTGCTCTAAGAGATTTAGGACTTGCATTGTCTGCTCTTGCTCTTGCAAGACTTAGCCATGCATATGAGCATTAATTTTTAAAAATCTTGCATTAATCGCACAAATAATTGTGCTAAGAGACATGAGAATAGCTGCAAAAGCGGGGGAAGGGAGAATCCCATACGAAGATAAAATCCCTGCGGCAAGGGGAATAGCAAATAGATTATAGCCTGTTGCCCAAAGGAGATTTTGCACCATTTTTCTGTAGGTTGCGCGCGCTAATTTTATGATGGCAAGAACATCTAAGGGGTTACTCTTTACGAGAATGATATCGGCTGTTTCAATCGCCACATCTGTCCCTGCGCCAATTGCAATCCCCACATCGGCCTGAGCAAGCGCCGGTGCATCATTGACACCATCTCCTGTCATTGCAACGAGAAAACCCCGCTTTTGGATTTCTTTGATTTTCTCTATTTTTTCTTGTGGCAATACCTCAGCAAAAACCTCATTGAGGCCAATTTGCTCTGCAACCCATTTAGCAACCTGTTTGTTATCCCCTGTTAACATGATGCATTGAATGTGGAGGTTTTTAAGAGAATCGATAGCAGGTTTAGATTCCTCGCGGATGAGATCAGTAAGCGCAATCGCACCGATCAATTTTTGATTTTTTAGGATAAAGATGATCGTTTTTCCCTCTTCTTTACATTTTTGGATTGCAGGATTTTCAAAGGAAATTTTTTTTTCTCGCAAGTAGCCAGGGCTAGCAATGAGATATTCTTCTCCTTTGATTTTTCCCTTTGCTCCCTTTCCTGGGAAGGCTACAAAATTTTCTACTTCTAAGATGGTTTTTCCAGCTTTGCTAATTGCTTTTGCGATAGGATGTTCAGAGTGGGTTTCTATCGATGCAGCTAAAGTAAGGAGCTCCTCTTTTTTGATTGAACTATCCAAAGAAAAGATATCGGTAACGCCAAATTCTCCTTTGGTCAAAGTTCCGGTCTTATCAAAAACAATGGCCTGAATTTTTCTCGCCTGTTCAAAAGCAGTGCGATTGCGGATTAAAAGGCCATGTTTGGCGGCGAGTGAAGTGGATACGGCGACGACTAAGGGAACTGCAAGACCTAAAGCATGAGGGCAGGTAATCACCATAACAGAAACAGTTCTTTCTAAAGAAAAGGCAAAGGATTCAAAAATGAAAAGCTTCCAAACAATGAATGTGGCTCCTCCTCCAAAGATGGCAATTAAAGTGAGCCAAAAAGCAGCTCGATTGGCAATATGTTGTGTTTTGGATTTGCTTTCTTGAGCGACTTTTACAAGCTGGATCACTTGCGAAAGAAAAGAATCTTTTCCAAGGTTTTTAATGATAATGGTAAGAGATCCTTCTCCATTGATAGAACCTCCTATAACTTTATCCTGCTCAACTTTAGAAACAGGTTTAGATTCTCCTGTAAGCATCGATTCATTGACAGAGGATTGCCCCTTAACCACGATGCCATCTGCAGGAATTTTTTCTCCTGGCTTGACCAAAGCCCGATCTTCAACTTGCAGCTTTTCAATTGGGACATCTAGAATTGATCCATCAGAGGAGATTTTGTGAGCATCAGAGGGAAGAAGAGTTGCCAGCTCTTCTAATGCTTTTCCTGCTCCTAAGACCGATTTCATTTCGATCAAGTGGCCTAAAAGCATGATGTCGACCAAAGAAGTGAGTTCCCAAAAAAATGGCTCTCCTTTTAAACCAAATACAATTAAGCAGCTGTAGAAATAGGCGACTGAAATGGCAAGCCCGATGAGGGTCATCATCCCAGGAGTTTTTTCTTTGAGCTCTTGCAGCGCTCCTTTGATAAAGGGCCAACCTCCATAGAAAAAGATAAAAGATGAAAGAAAAAATATAAGGTAGATATCTCCTTGAAAAGAAAAAGTTATCACCCATTTTTGGAAGTGTGGAGAAAAGAAGAGGACTGGAATGGTGAGAATAAGGGAGGTCCAAAATCGATTTCTAAAATCTCTCACCATCATCTGATGGTGGGATGGGTGGCTAGCATGATGGCTTTCTGGACATCTAATGTTCATGGATAATTTTTTTCTTTAAATGGAGGTAAATTGAAAGAAATTGTAATATCTATCCCCATTTAAAAGGGAGGGATAAAGATGAAAGAGCTACAAGGTGTGAATTTTCCCATAAATTGTCAACTAGTTGGACATTTTGTTTTAACAGTACATCACTTATATAAAAAATATGATTTACTCGGGATGATTTCCATAGCATCTACTTTAGGTATACAGGAGTTGGCTCTAAAAGGTTTGAAACATATCATTTCTAAACAAAACATCAATATACCAACTCCTATGGCCCATGCTGCGCGGACATTTGCAATTTGTGTATATTTTGCAGAAAAAGATAGCGACGATATGAAATTTACATCACTGATGGTAACAACAGTCATTAGCATTTCAACGCTCTACACTTCAAAAAAACAGACGCTTGGAAGTTTAGTTTTTGGATTAGCAATTGGGTACATAACAGGGAAAATTGCAGCCTGGATGTCAGGATCAAAAAAATATAATTTCGCACTATCTCACCTATTAAAGGTAGGGAAATGACTTGCATTTGCTGCAGTGGCCTTAGTTATGAAAAGTGTTGCAAGCCCTTTCATCAAGGAACTTTTCCAGCTAGCGCAGTACAATTGATGCGATCTCGCTATGCTGGTTATGCGCTAAATATTCCTCATTACATCATTGAAACAACGCACCTAAAAAATCCTCAATGCAACTTGGATCATGAACTTTGGATCGAGCAAATTCACCAGTTTTCTAAAAGCGCAACTTTCCATAAATTGGAAATTCTCGATTTTCAAGAAAAAGGTGAGGTTGCCACAGTAACTTTTATAGCTCATCTGTCGCAAAATGGGAAGGATGCCACTTTTACCGAAAAAAGCCATTTTGAAAAGGTGGGTGGAAGATGGCTCTACCTTTCAGGCCAATTAGCTCGAAAAGCTAAAGTATAAAGTCTAAAAGCTAAATTAGAAAAGGCTTTTCGTTTTTTCTCTTTTTTAGCCTTTAGCTTTTAGCCTTTAGCCTTTCTGTAACCAGTTTCCCCTTTTTATACGTCCACTCTTTGATGCGTTTGCCTTCTTCATCCAAGAGAATCGTCTGTCCGTCTAAGACTCCATTTTTGTAGGTAATCAGAGCTTTTAAACGACCATCCGGAAAAAGGACTGTTTGTTCATCATCGATCTTACCCTCTTCGCTAAAAGTAAGGACGCGCGCTATCGGATCGGAAGCTCTTCTTCCTTCACCAGGAGGGTAAAAGGCAATATGAATTCCCAGTTTTTTTCCCTCTTTAAAGTAGCCTTTAAAAGCATCTTGGCCGTCGGAATACCAACCGTGGAGATGGCCATCGACAAATCCATTTTTAAAAAAAGCTTTTATTTTTATCTGGCCATTTTCCCATCGCTCTTCATATTCTCCTGTTGATTTTTCGCCTTGTGCTTTGGCAATCTTTTTGAAAAACTCTTCTCCAAAATAGGTATCCGATATGCCACCAATCAACTCTTTGATCGCAGCAAGAAGGGTGCGCGGAGAGACATTTTTGCCATCGATGCCCAATAATTCTTGCTCTTGCCCAGGAGAAATGATAAAATTTACGAAGTTTTTTTCATCCCCCTCACCCAAAGTAAAAAACAAGTTCATGATCAAAAGAAGTGATAATGCGATTTTCATATAAAAAACAACTCAAGGGTATATCTTTTTTCAGTTATAAATCAACGTGTATGAACCTATCCCGAAATTCAAAAAACCTGCTTTTTGTCCCTTTTCCCCATATTTTAAAATCTGTGGAAAAATTTATCAAAAATCAAATTTTCTTAATTTCGGGATAGGTTCATAGGAAAATTTAGAAAAAAAGAGAAAAATAATGAGTTCTGATTCTGTATTTTCCCCAGAACCTATAAATGATTGGACAAGATCTACATTTCTGTATGCATTGCGTATGCACGAGGATCTGCTTGATATAACTGATGAACAAATGTTTGAGATTTACAGAAAAGTTCTACATCCAAGTGAAAAAGACCTTTTTATTGATTTTTTAGATAAGAATAATTTTTCTCAGAAAAAAAAGATTTCTATTGTAAATACTACATTGAAAATGAGCATGAATCCCAATACATGTAAATTAAGTGAAAGTGCAATATCACACATTCTCAACATTTATGAAACCCTTAATCCGGAAGAAAGAGAAATTTTTTTTAAATGTTGTGAAGAAAAAGGATTAACTGGTGAGAAAATAAATCTTATTCTTCCAGCTGTATTGGAAATGAGCAAAGGTCCTGGTTCAAATGAACTACAAAGGGATACACTGCACAAAATTCTTGAACTTTGTCAACAGGCTGGAGTTCCAGGAGCAATAGGTTCTTTCCATCTATTCTGCAAAAACAATAAGTTAGCTGGTCCAGAGATCATCCCCATTTTTGAGACCGTACTGAAAATGAGTAAAAACCCTGTTTCTCAGCAAATCGATATAGATGCATTTATAAAAGTTATTAATATTTATTCAATGATTTCACAACCAGAAGTAAGAGAGCTTTTTTTTTCGGAATGTGAAAAACTGGGTTTAGTTGGGAATCGCATCACTTTTATTGCTATGACAACCATACTGAGAATCAGCAAAAAAATTAGATCAAAAGAGCTGGATAAACAAGCGCTTATGAAAATTCTTAAAATTTATAGCACCTTTCGAAACAAAGAAGCGATAAATTTTTTTTATGATTTCTGTGAAAAGAAAAGTTTAACTGGTCAACGCGTTATTCCCATTATTGACGCCGTACTGGAGATTAGTCGAAATCCTGATTCAGATGAACACAGTGATAAAGCTTTGGAGGTTATTACTGCGGTATATGAAACATTAGAGGGACCGGAATCAAGAAATAATTTTGTAAAATCATGCAGGAAATTAGAGCTCTTTGGCTGGAAGTTAGAAGTAGCTTATGCCTATTGTGAACAAAATAAGCTGAACTTGTACAACCAAGTGACTAGTAGCTGTCACCAAATGATGCGCCATATACAACATATAAATTATGATAAAACAGGTAAAAAACTGTGAAAATTAAGCCTTTTAGAGATTTGAGAAGGTGGACTTAGAAACCCTTTAAGACTTGTTTTTAATTGAAATATGAGTTTTGAATCACTATCCAATATATCTTCTTTTTCTTCTTCTTCTTCTGATTGGATAGATAATCTATTTGGAGTTTCATTGAGACAAGAGGATCCTCATCCAGAAGAATGGAAAAAATTTTTTGAAAGCTCTCAAGAATTTCAAACTGCAGAAATAAAAGATCTTTTTTTTACCTTCTGTAAAACACAAGGTTTAACTAGTCAACAAGTAGCTTTTCTCCTTGATACCACCTTGAAAATGAGCAGGGATCATAAATCAGGTCGGGTAAATGGAGATGCAGTGAAAAAAATCCTTGAAATTTACAGAACCGTTCAGAATGAAAAAGTAAGAGACTATTTTTTTGCTGAATGCGAAAAAAGAAATTTAATAGGCGAAAAAATCATACCAGTTATTCCTATCTCTTTGGAAATGAGCAAGGATCCTAATTCAACTGGAATGAACTTTGAAGCACTTGAAATGGTTCTTGAAATTTATAAAAAGCTCAAAAAGCCAATAGTAGGAACTAATTTTTGTAAATTCTTCATGGGAAAAGGGTTAACCGGAAAAAGCATCATTCCCATTATTGATGGTACATTAAAAATGGGAAAAATTTCCAATTCAAGCAAAATTAGTACAACTGTGGTTGAAAAAATTATTAATCTTTATACCAAAGTTCAAAATATAGAATTAATAGAACTTTTTATTAATACATGCATAGAAAAAAAATTAACAAGCAGTAGAGTCCCTAATGTTGAGGCTGTGTTAAAAATGAGTGAACAACCTAATTCGAGTGAGGTGAGTATAGAGGCGTTTAAAAAGGTTATTGAAATGTACCAATTTCAAAACCAAAAAATTGTAAAGGTTTTTTTTAATGAATGTGAAAAAAAAGATTTAACTGGTCACAGCATAATTCCACTTATTGATGGTGCATTGAAAATTTGCAAAGATCCCGAGTCAAATAAATTGAATGATGAAACATTAGAAATTTTTGCTAAATTATGTATAGAAGGAGTAGAAGCAATAGATCTTTTTGTAAAATCCTGCCAAGAATTAAAACTATTTGGCGAAAGGCTCAACATTGCTTCTATCTATTGTATGGAGCACAAACTAGAATTATATGCAGAAGTAGTAAATAAAAATCCTGAGATGATGGAGTATATCCAATTTGATAGTGATACAAGAAAAACCATGAGATCTTACAGTAATTGTGACATTTCTTCAGTTATGGACTCATTTACAGGCGACTAATAACCTGAGTTTTGGGTTTCTTTTCTCTGAATCAATAGAGATTTTCAATGAGGTTTTTCATTTTTATCCGAAGATAATAGCCGAAGGCGCTATTTTCGAGGAAAAAAATGAGAAAGATCTTGAAAAGATCGTTGATTCTGAGCGAATTAAACCCAAAATTCAGGTTAATAAGTTTCAAAAGATTTATCCCTTTTTGTCAGGATATGCAGAGCTTGTAGCTGCGGCAAGCTGACCTCTTTTCTTTGCCTCTTCTCTTCTCGTACAATAAAGAATATACAAATTGCTGCTGACGATGATCAGTGCACCGATCAGAGTGTAAGAATCTGGCGACTTATGCCACCAGAAATAATCTAGAGAAACCACCCAGAAAAAGGTGGAATAGTCAATGGGAGCAAGAGTAGAAGCTTGGGTAAATCGCACCGATTGTGCAATGGCATATTGACCAGCTGCAGTCAAAATCCCTACAATAGCAAAAAGTCCCCAATGGTTCCAGGGCATCGATTGCCATGTGGTGAGGACAAAAGGCAAAGTGACGACAAGCATGACAATATTGGGGTAAATTGCAATTGCTAAGCTATGTTCTGTTTCAGCGAGGCGTCTCATGAGAATTTTATTTAAGGCGCTTAAGAATGCGCCAAAGAGGACGAGGATCGCAGCGGTTTCAAAGACATTGGATCCGGGTCGCATGGCGACAATGACCCCAACCATTCCAATTGCAACTGCAGCCCATCTTGCACGGCTCACCGTTTCTTTTAACATAAAAGCACTCAAAAGGATCATGAAGAAAGGGGAGGTATAGCTCAACGTGTAGATGACTGTAAGCGATCCAAGGGAAAATGCATACATGAAGGAATAGGTATAAAACAGATTTACAGCTAGCCTTGCAAGGTGCCGTTTAGGGTGGTTTGTCCATAGAACTTTGCGAAATCCCCCCTGAAAAAACACGGCAATAAGAAGGGGAACGATGCGCGTAATGGCACGAAGAAAAGTAGTTTGATGGACAGTGTAGGTTCCCATGAGGTGTTTGATGAAGGCGTCTGAAATCGGATAAAGTGCAAGCCCTGTAAACATTAAAACAACGCCAAGAACGGCGCGATTTTGAAGACTCCTGCCTGTATTTACTGTGGCTGTCATAAAATCCTCATTTTATAGAAATAAAGAGTAACATTTGCCGGTTCTTATCGCAAATATTAATTTTGATTAAAGAACCTATCCGCAAATTCTAAAACTTGCTTTTCATATCTTTTTCATCAGATTTTTATGCCACTTCTTGGCCTACTTGTCCAAGTATGTCCTTCGAAGCGGCATAAAAATCTGATAGAAAAATTTTACAAAAATCAAATTTTTAGAATTTGCGGGTAGGTTCATCAATTTGTACATACTCTCTTAGAAAATTGGTTTCATTTAAAGAATCTTGCACTTTAAAATGACAACTTATGAAAAATCCTTTATCGATTAAAAAAACCGAATGGGCCCTTTTTGGCTCCATGTTTTTCATTGTCAGTCTTATCAATATCAATTTTAGCATCTTGCGAAGCATGCGAAATGCTTTAGTCGTAGCCGACATAGGGGGGAGTTCTGCTTTTATCCCTTACTTTGAACTTTTTGGAACTTTTCCTGCCTCTATTCTCTTGACGTGGGGCTTATCCAGACTCATGCGTTTTTTTTCATTTAGGTTTATCTTTTTAGCGACAATGAGTTTTTTCCTTTTTTTTTTCATCGTCTTTGCCTTTTGGATCTATCCATATCGTGGAGCGATTCAAATCCTTTTAGAAAACAAATTATGGTTTCTCATCGGATTTTCCAAATTTAGGGTTGTATTCACCCATTGGCCAGATATGATTTTTTATATTATGGCTGAGCTATGGAAAGTTGCCATTTTGTCCGTTCTCTTCTGGGGATTTATCAATCAAAAACTTTCCTTAGACGAGGCCAAGCGTTTCTATCCCTCTTTAATGTTGGGAAGCAGCGTAGGAGCCATTCTTGCAGGCCCCATCACAGTCTTTTGCACATCTCAGATGAGTTGGAATTTTTTTTCTCTTTCTCAAGAGCGGTGGCAACACTCTCTTTACCTACTCACTTTTTTCCTTTTTTTTTGCGGCATTCTCACCTTAGTGAGTTTTAATTTTCTATTTACAAGACTGCGGGTTAGAGCCCAAAACTCTCCTGAAACTGCAAAAAAAGAGCCATTTTCTCGAAAGTTGCTCTCTCTTTCTTCTAGTCTGCGATACTTGTGGAAATCGCCCTATTTAGGGGCTCTTCTCCTCATTGTCGTTGCTGAATATGTCGCCTATTCTCTTGGAGAACTTATCTTCCTGGAAACATTGAAGAAAATGTATCCCACCCCTTCAGATTATTGCCACTACATGGGAAATCTCACTCTTTGGACAGGAATACTGACGGCTTTTAGCGCCTTAATTGTGACTCCTTATCTTTTGCAAATATATCCTTGGAGCCTCTGCGCACTCATTACCCCTATTCTCATGGTACTCTCCACTGTTGCTTTTTTTGCCATTATCTCTTTGAACCAGATCATTCCAGGATTTTTTTCTCTTCCAATTGCCGTAATCTTAGGCAGCCTCCATTTTTGCGTAGGTCGCTCAGTAAAATACACTCTTTTTGATTCAACCAAAGAACTAGCTTTCATTCCCCTTAATGAAGAAGCTCAAGTCAAAGGGAAGCTCATCATCGATGGAATTGGATCCCGTTTTGGAAGAGGGGCTTCTTCTCTACTCAGCATAGGTCTTTTTTCCCTATTGGGAGGCCCTTTGGAAAGCGCCCTTTTTACAGGCATTTTGGCCATCTCTTTTGCTTTCATTTCTCTCCCCGCCAGCCGTTTCATCGGGAAAGAGTTTGAGACGCTAACCGCTTCTTCCTCAACACCTTCTTTCAATAAATAAAATTTCTTTTAAAGTATAATAAAAATAGAGTTTTTGATATGATTATTTTAAATTTTTTAAATAAAGTAATAATTATGCCAGTTAAACCATTAGATCTAGAATCAGGAATTAATCAAAATCCAAATCCACCTGCAATAATAAAAAGCAAGTTGGATAGCCTCGTTGATTTAAATAGCAATTCAAATTACAAAATCTTTAAAGCATCGATCAAACTTGCCAATCGAAGTTTAAAAACAATTCAGCTTATGACCGGTTATGATCAACTCAACTTGCCTTATTTTGTGACAAAAGAAACAAGACGGGCGATATTTTTTATTCGAAGCATCGTCACTTTATATACTGCAAAAGACAAAATTAAATTTCTCAGCATTTCCAATACAATAGAAGAATATTTGAAAAGTTTTTTCCAATCATTTCTTTTCGGTAGGTGCGAAGAGAGAAGACGACTAATTAAGCTGGGGTTATCAATTGTGATGATAGGAAGTTTAACTACACATTTTTTCTATCAAATAGGACTACTCAATAAGTTTTTTCAAAATCAAGAAGATGGAAAGAGAGATCGAGGACTAGAAATTTGGATAATGACCTATGCAATGGTGCAAACTTGGCAAGTTTGCCGTCGCCTTCTGATTATTGAAACAACAATGCATAAATGGATTACATCAACTCCTGCTGATTCCACAAAGAAAAAAACTAAAATGAACTACTCGTTAGCTAAATCAGGGCTTCTCATTTTGCGATATGTGGGCAAATTTACAAATTTAACTTTTCTTGAAAAAGGAAGTGCAATTAGCAGTGCACTGATCGCGTTTGAACCAGCCAAAAAGCTCTTCAAGCCGTGGAATCAAGAGGCTCAAGTCAAAGTAAAGAAGAGTAAAGATGAAAAATTTAACAAAGTAAAAGCCTCAGTCGACGGTTGGGTAGGTAGAATTGATAAAACCACACATACCCTCATCACTCTTTTTATCCTGTCTCAACTCTATTATTTCATGCTTTTATTCTTTAGTCCTAGGTTCTATAAGGGCCAAGACAGATAATTTTATCTCCTGAAAAAAAAATAGTGTAAAAAAAAGTCTATCCTTTTAAAAAGAAAGATAGATGAATAAAGAAAAAATTTGGACCTCTTTCGCACTGGTATTCTTAGGGCTATGGCTCCTTCTCATCCACACGAATTTTAATTATTTCCATCCTGAGATGAGAATCAGTGATGTGATAACTGGATTTCTTGTACTTGGATTATCATTTCTTACTTTTTCAACCCGCAAAACGTGGCCGAGATGGATCATCTGTCTTTTAGGAATATGGCTTCAATTTGCGCCGCTTGTATTTTGGGCAAAAAGTCGAGTTGCTTATTTAAATGATACAATGGTTGGAATTCTTCTCGTCTCTTTTTCCATTTTAATTCCGAGAATCGGAGATAAAGTGAAAGGCTATGGAGAAATTCCCGCGGGATGGTCTTATAATCCTTCAGCTTGGTCACAAAGAGTTCCTATCCTTTTTTTAGCAAGCATTTGCTGGTTTATCACACAACATTTGGAAGCTTTTCAGCTTGGCTTTATTCAAGATGTTTGGGATCCATTCTTTAAGGATGGAACGGTTAAAGTCTTGACTTCTAGTGTTTCTGGTTTTTTCCCCGTATCTGATGCAGGCTTGGGTTCGATGGCTTACCTCATTGAGTCTTTGATGGTTTGTAAGGGAGATGCATGCCGATGGCGAACGATGCCATGGATTGTATTCTTATTTGGGATCTTAGTGATTCCTCTTGGAATAATCAGCATCATACTCGTAATGCTGCAGCCAATTGCTGTAGGAGCTTGGTGCACTCTTTGCTTACTTACAGCTTTTGCTATGTTGCTTATGATTACTTTGACGATTGATGAAGTTCTTGCTTCAATTGAATTTCTCCAGCATAGCAGAAAAGCTGGCCACTCATTTTGGGGAGTTTTTTGGAAGGGGGGCGACGCAAAGGGATCTAGAGAAGAAAAACCCCTTGTAGTTGAATCTTTTGAGCAAAAAATATGTTATGCTTTTAGAGGAGTAGATACTGTTTGGAGCCTTTTCGTCTGTGCGTTGATCGGGATTTGGATAATTTTTGTTCCCAATATTGTTGATACTCCAAAACCTGACTATTACTCTATTTTAGGCCCCTTAGTTTTTTGCGTCTCAGTCCTTTCACTCGCTGAAATTATTCGAAAACTTCGCTATCTCAATGTCATTTTTGCCATTATTCTTTTGGTTTTAGCATGGTTTTCAGATCGCACATTTCCAATTATTGCAAACCATTTGATCGTTGCCCTTCCTTTGGCCATTTTAACTCTTTTCCACGGGCCCAAAAAAGAAAAATATGGCCGCTGGACTTAAGAGAGTGTTTAAAAATTTCTCCTAGAGATTTTTTGTTGATTATTCTTTGAGATAGTTGATGAGTTCATACATGCTAGAATTTAGCCACAATTTTTTGATTTTCTGATTTTCCAGATGGATGAAGTTCATTCCAGTATACGAAAAAGATTTATTGGTCGGCGGGATATCGAGGAATTGGGCCTTATGGGTCCCTTTCCCATGAAAGCGAAGAGCTACTTTGTTTTCTACTCCAATGATCTCGTCAATTTCGTGATGAATGTCTGGGAAAGAGGTCAACCAGCTCTTTATGAAGTCTTTGAGGATCTGTTTATCCCTAATAACCAGGTCACCAGCGTGGATTGAAAAGTCAGGAGCAAAGATTTCATCAATCACATGGAGTTTTTTTTGATTCCAGACTTCTTGATATAATCGGCGAACCGTGGGATACTCTTTGGACTGCATAAACCTATCCAGAAATTAAGAAAATTTGATTTTTGATAAATTTTTCCACAGATTTTAAAATCATTGCGTGGGACATACTTGAAAAGTTAAGCCAAGCAATGATTTTAAAATATGGGGAAAAAGGGACAAAAAGCAGGTTTTTTGAATTTCGGGATAGGTTCATAACCCACTGTCAATTATGTCTATTGATTTAATACCTAAAGAGATTACTATTCACTCATTAAGTTTTCTACAAAAAGAGTTAAACTCTGTTCAATTAGTTTCAAAGAAGATTCAAGAATATTCTAGTGAAGCCAGCAAAAATCGCTTCTTTTCTCAATTAAAAAATCTTTTTCCAACCTCAGAGGCTAAGGTCGAAGAAATAGCAGACAAGGTGAAATCTTTATATGACTTCCCAAACACAACCACTGGCAATGCACAAACTATAGGATTTTATGCAATTGTTGGTCCTAAAATGGTTGAGATTTGCATGCGGGCAAAAAAATTCTTTGGTTTTGATGATGATGTTGCGCTAACTCATCTCGAGAAAACGCTCATCGTCATTCCACAAATTCCAGATATAAGAAAAGAGGTAAAGCAAACTGAAACCATTTATCGCGATGTAATAAAAAAACACGAAGAGTTATGTAAGACAATTTCTGCTGCAACCCCTAATCCATGGAAAATGAAAAAATTTGAATATGCAGTTAAAGGCTTTATCCATCCTGAAATACAAACTTTTTCAATGGATATTGAGATTTATGATTTACCTACTCTAGAGGAACGTCTCAATGGTTCTAACATGTATATTCATCTGGAGAAACCAGATAATATCACCTACCATGTAGCTTTATGCTGTTTGCATAATTTACATCCGTTTACTTATTTTACTATTAAAAATCTAAGACAAAGTATAGTGCACTATCTTCTCGAAGAAAAGAATGAAAAATATAACCAGATTGTAGAATTATTACTCGATAGCGCAACTCCTGCAGAATTTAACACCTTTTATGATAAGTCTTTTACATTTACGCCATATTTTTCAATGCTGAGTATAGGAACCAAACCCCCTCTTCTCCATTATGCCATAAAAACCGGTAATACGACTTTCGCAAAAAAACTAGTTGAAAAAGGAGCAGATGTAAACCTACAGTTCTTAGACAAATCAAATGGCTCCATAGGGGAATGGGTTGATCCACCCTTATCTTATGTCTCTACAAAAAACTTAGAGGAATTTAAAGCTGGAATAGATGTGTTACGTTCTAGCGGAAAATTAGACCTAAATATGATTTATATAGCTGGTTTTGGGTCCAATACATTACTAGGGCATCTTCTTGGTTTTGGACATAATGAAGAGGCTCAATATCTATTATCGCTAGGCGCAGATCCCAATGCAGGAAATGGGGCCATGTATGATCTATTTTTAGATGCGAATTTCTCTAATGACCAAATTGAAGATTTTTTAAAAATGTACCATCTTCTTAAAGAAAAAGGAGCAAAATTGGTTGTTAATGATACAGATGCATTTATTATTCTGGTCAAACAGATCAGGCCATTTAATCGATGGGTGTTTGGTGAAGAAGGGAAAAAAAATTATCTGAAATGCATTCAGACGGTGTTAAAAGATAATCCAGGTTATGTTGCGACCATAATAGAAACCCTTAAAAAAGCAGGAGAAACTGGCTTGCTAGAGCTTTTTATGAAGCAGCAAAAAGAATCTTCTCAAGGAAATCCTTCAAAAAAATCAAAATTAGAATAAGTTTATATTGCTTTCTTTTGAAAGATGAGACTTAAGACCTGTCTTTGATATTCATTTCCATACATGGGGCTAGTACTTGCGATTTTTTTCGCTTCAATGAGATGAAAAGTAGCTGAAAACTCTTTTCCTATCTCGTCTAGGTTGTATAGTAGAGAAGCGATTTTTGAATGTGGGTCGATAACCATTTTAATAGATGGGTTAGGGGAAGATCTAAGAAGGGGTCCATAATACCCATCATCATCGGCAGCTAAGTTGAGGAAATAATAGCCATTGGGTTTCAGTGCAGCATAGAGTGAATCTCTATAATTTTCTTTTTTGCTTGTAATGTGTTTGTAGCAAAAAATATCAATTGCGATGTCAAATTGTTCGTTTTGCACTGGCCATGGGTCGGTGATACTTGGCAAAAAGCAGTAATGGGTAGCTTCATTTCGATAGCTCTTCTGTTGATTTCATCGATATTTTCACTGACAAGATCAAGACAGGTAACGGAATAGCCTTTAGAAGCGAGATAAAATGCATTTCGACCGCGGCCACACCCCAGATCTAATGCTTTTCCACTTAACAGTTCTTTACTTTCGAGAAAAGAAGTAAAATGGATGAGAGTTTTTGTTGGATCTTCTCTATAAGAGGAGGGGATGCCCTTGCGCCGGTATTCTTCCTTCCAAAGTTGAGAGGCATCCTTCTTTTTCATTAGATAAACACCCTAAGGAGTAAAGTATAGCATGAAGAACTTTAATTCTCTCTTAACAAAAAAAACTTTCCTATAATTTTTCAATCGGTTACAATCTTCCTGTTTTTTGAAAAAAAAATAATAATCAATAATAATATTTTAAACTCGAGGTTAATTTATGGTTACGCATTCTTCATCATGGCCCCCTTTGAATTACAACAGGCATATGGATTATCAAAAAATTCCCATATCAATCGATAAAATTAATCAACTTTCAAATGAAAAAAAAACACAAGAAATAGTTAATTTGATTTTGCCATTTTTTAAAGATAAAAAATATTTGTGTCTTGTAAATAAACCCTACTTTGAAAAATTACAAGAAGCTTTAATACTCAGGGTAGAACAATTAACTTTTGACCAGAAAAGGCTGCAATTTGAACTTCAAGACTGGCTGGCTAAAATTACTAAAACTACCGGGGAAGTTAACCATTCGCTTCGTAATGTAGAATTTTTTCAAAGAAATTTTCAGGTAGACGCACCACCAGTTCAATTTAAAAAGATTATTGACCCAAAACTAGAAGTCATTAATAGGCTCTATTTGTCGGGAAAGGTGCAAGAAATAATAGATAGGTTATTACCCATTTTTTTAGACAAGCAATTTGTATGCCTTCCTAATAGAGCTTATTTTGAGGTATTAATGAACTGTCTAATGCTCAATCTTAAGTTAAACCATATTGAGCAAGACGCAAAAATTGAACTCGAAAAATGGTTGACCAAAACTGCCAAAACTCAGGAAGAAATTAATCGCCTTCCCTGTAATGCAAAGAGTCTGGAGCAGCTGTATCAAGAGAATCCTTATGCTCATTTAAAAGATTTTTCTGATTCAGAAGATGAATGATTTTCTAATATTATAAAAACATTTGGTTGAGGAGGCCCTATGAGTACAACTGGTTCTGTTAATAGTTTAGCTTATTCCAAATCCATAACCCCGCTCGGATCATTAACAGAGACAGGATATGTGAAATCAGATGAGGCACATAAAAGCACTACACATCTTTATTCTCCAGGAGAGGGTGCTGATCTCTATTTACAGCAGCCACAAGGGATAGTTCTTTTTAATTGGGAGAAAGACCCAGAATTAGTAAAAGAAAAATTCCAATCTAAACTCGCGCTTAAGATAGAAAACATGTTTTATCTAAAGAATGCCCTATATTCATGGATACGTCCTTTGAAGATCTATGCTGGAAATAACAAGAATGAGTTGCGTGTTGTTTTAGATATTAAATACAAAGATGTAGATCGAAAGGTCTTGTATGAGATGGCAATGGAATTTTTTCCTCTCTTTCCACCTCAAATTGATCCTTATAAGCAGATGGCTGTGAAATTCCATTTTGAAGAAAATGTAGAGCATCCAAAAAATCGAGGAAATGAAGAAAATGTCAACCATCCAAAAAATAAAGAAAATGTTGTTCTAATTTTTAAAGATCGTATTGTGGAATATCCTTCAAAAAACAATACAGAAAAAAGAGAAGATTTCTCATTTACAGAACTAGATAAAAATGTACGCGGGACCGAAGTGACCGAAGTGGTTAAGACAAAGGATGGAAAGCTAATATTTGAAAAAAAAGTAGCTGGGGTAATGAAATACATAAGTGAAGGAGAATTTAACGCAATCAATGCAAAACTTGATTACATAAATAAGAGAAAAGAAGAGGGAAAAGAGACAAAAAACGCTTCTCTTAAGATCTTTGTTTTGCAAGTAGTAACTACTACTCATGGGATGAAGAAATGGCGTTGTGTTGAAGAAAGAGGAGTTTCTGGAAGAGAGTTTTTTAAACAGTATAAAAAGAACTCTGAGAATCCAACCTCCATTGTGAATATGTTTTTATGTATTATGAATCTGTTGCTTGCATTGGGAATCGATGAGGAGTTATTAAATGGTAATGGAGACTTAAAACTTGATAATTTATTACTCAAAATGAAATTGCATGGCCTGCTTTCTCTTGTTGAAGAGACAATCACCTCAGATTTATTTTGGAAATTTGATCCAAAAAAACCACTTGTACCTCAAGTGCAGACAGTCCCAAAAGGGAGTAGCCGGATGAGTGCACCTTACGTTTCACCTGAATCTGGAGAAAATCCAGATCTGTATACGCCTAAAGCTGATATGTGGAGTTTTGCCATCCTGCTGATAGAGATTATCTTGGGCGAAGAAAAAGAGTCAATACTTTGTCGTGATCCAAAAAAGCACCCCCTTCCTATGCTTTATAAATTTATTCAGCTTAATCCTAAAAGCAACAGACTCACTCCAACGACAAAAAGTCCTAAAGAAATAGATGATAAAGATATTGCAGATGCTATTGCGGTTTTACAAAAAGTTATCGACAAGGATAGTGTGCCTCTTCGAAAACAGCTGAAGCAGTTTCTTTTGGAATTGGTAAACCATTGTCTTATAGTCGAGGTCAAAAAACGTTGTGGAGCCCAAGAGCTCATGGGAAAAGTTTTAGAAATGCATTTACCAAATCAGGTTGAATTAAAAAAAGTCTGGGCTGATCCAGTGAACTATGTATCTGGTATTCTCGTAAGATAACGTGAACTCGGTTTTTAAATAGTTGAGATTCAAGGAGATTTTGAGATAGATTTGTATCGGCTGAGCGAAGCAATAGTGGAACGCCCCTATAGCGAGCGAGGCCTCGCGCGAAGCGCCGATATAAATATTTCTCAAAAGAACTTGAAGATCAATCATTTAAAAACCGAGTTCACGTTAAGATAACGCGAAGCTTATGAAAAACGATTTTTCCAACTCCGTTTTTTGGATTCGCGAGGGATATCCCCTCCATATTTTTTTCGAGTAAAGCTAAGTTTCGAAAGAAGTCTATTTTCTCCATTTGCCTTTGCTAAACAGAGTGGGAAAGAATTCTTTTCTCAAGGTTTCAACAAGAAAGATAAGGGTTCCTGGTATAAGAGCCACTAACCAATCGTGAAAAGAAAGTGGTTGTATGTGGAATAATTCGCGGAAGAAGGGGATATATAAAATCAATAGGTGGAGGGTCAAAGCTCCGCTGATGGCTAAAAGAAGAGATAGGTTTGTAAAAACGCCTATTTTCCTAAGGGGGATCTCTTCAGATCGCATTTTTAAAGCAATCAACCATTCAAAGGCAACTAAACTGCAAAGGACCATGGTTCTTGCTTTTTCCAAAGATGCTTCAGCATAGGTGTTTTTAAAGATTAAAAAAGCCCCAAAACCCAAAAGAACCGCTAGGGAAGCAATTCGATAGATCATTCCCTGATAAATGAGTTTTGATCTGGGGTCGCGCGGGGGGCGTTTCATCTCATTTCCAATTTTAGGTTCAAAACCCAGAGGAATAGCAATTAAAGAACCGGACACCAAATTAACCCAGAGGATTTGCAGAGGAGTAAGAGGAGCGACTCCAATAAAAAAAACAGTGAGAATAAGTCCAAAAAGTTCACCAAAACAGGTGGTAAGTAAAAAGACACAAACATTTCTTAACCGATTGAAAATCGCTCGCCCTTCTTCTACTGCTGCTACAATCGAATCAAATCTGTCATCGGCTAAAACCATGTCGGCAGCTTCTTTGGCAACATCAGTTCCTGTAACTCCCATGGCGATACCAATATTTGCAGCTTCAAGAGCAGGGGCATCGTTTACTCCATCACCAGTCATAGCAACAACATGTCCATGGGATTGAAGAGCTTTTACAATTCTCAATTTTTGTATGGGTTCAATGCGCGCAAAAACGGAGATTTCTTTCACTTTTTCTTTAAGCTGTTCATCGCTGATCGATTGAAGTTGTTTCCCAGTAATGACATCTGGAGTGAAAATCCCGAGTTCTTTAGCAATCGCTGCAGCAGTCATTGGATTGTCTCCAGTGATCATAATGACGCGGATTCCAGCCTCTTTACAAGAGGAGATGGCTTGCATAGCTTCTTTTCTAGGCGGGTCAATCATTCCGAAGATTCCTGCAAAAATCAATTTTCCCTGAAAAAGGTCGTCCGTTAAAAACCCAACTTCCGCACTCACCTCGCAGTAAGCAACTGCAATGAGGCGTAGGGCATTCATTGTCATTTGTTCAATAGACTTTTCAAGTTGCTGGTGAACCTTCTCATCAATGGCAATTGGTCCATGAACAGTGAGAATGGATGAGCACATCGAAAGAATCTTCTCTGGAGCTCCTTTGGCATAAACCCATCTAGCATTTTCTGATGAGTGGAGAGTTGCCATGTAAAGATTTTCACTCAAAAAGGGGATTTCTCCTATACGAGGAAAAGTATTTGCTAAGAGGTTTTGATCGAACCCTGCTTGTGCGGCGGCGACAAGTATGGCTCCTTCTGTAGGATCGCCAACGATTTCATAATTATTTCCTTCTTTCGATATCAATGCATCGTTGCATAAAGTGCCGATGTTAAGAATTTTTTTCACAACTGGATCCCGTTCGAAGTTCATTTTTTTTTCATTGATATGAACCATCTTTCCCAATGAGTACAAAGCAGTGATGGTCATCTGATTGAGGGTCAACGTCCCTGTTTTATCTGAACATATTATTGTCGTTGAGCCGAGTGTCTCTACTGCGATTAGTTTGCGGATAATGGCATTTCTTTTAGCCATTAAGTGCATCCCCACAGATAAAGTAGCTGTAAAAGCTGCGGGAAGGCCTTCTGGAATTGCTGATACAGCAGCGGCGACGCTTAAGAAAAATATGTCGGCAAGGTGTAGACCTTTATAAAAGCTAATAGCGACAAAAAGAAATACAGCAAAAGGGATAATAATGAGCATCCAATTTCCAATCGAACGGATATTTCGTTGCAAAGGGGTTTGTTCAGGTTTAATCTCTTTAAGACTTGTAGCTATTTTTCCAAGTTCAGTAGACATACCGGTATCGACTACAATAGCTATCCCTTTTCCATAAGCGACCACCGTGCCCATGTAGACCATATTTTTCCGATCAGCAAGAGCATGCTCACCATGCAATAATTCTGTCTGCTTTTCAGACGGCATTGATTCGCCGCTCATCATCGATTCATTGATTTTAAGATTTTTTGCTTCGATTAAACGTGCATCAGCAGGAATTTTATCTCCCATTTCCAAAAAAATTGCATCTCCAGGTACGAGGTTTTCCGAGGGCATAATTTCCATTTTTCCATTGCGGCTCACTTTTGATTTATGAGCTGCCAATCTTTTTAAAGCGCTCATTGCCTTTTCAGCTTTCATTTCTTGAAAAAAACCAATAAGCGCCATCACGAAAATGGTCGTCGCTAAAACCAGTCCATCTAGAATACTAGATGCGAGCAACTTGACAAGAGAAGCTGCGATCAGAATGAAAATAAGTGGATTTAAAAATTGACGAGCAAAGACAGCCCAAAGGGAAGGCCCTTTAGATGTCTCTAAACGATTAAGGCCAAAACGCACCAGTCGTCCATGCGCTTCTTGATCGGACAAGCCATGTTTTGCTGTATCGAGAGCGTGCAGAGTCTCTTCGACGGATTTTAAATGCCACTGTTTTTCCATATTATTTTGGTATATAGCAAGGAATGGTTGTTTAAGAGTATTCGTTTTTGCTCCGTACAGCTTCCTAGGGATGTTATAAGTTCGATAATCTCCTTATTGAGAATTGGAAAGGAGAATGGGGCAACCTGAACTTGAACCAGGGACCGACGGGTTATGAGTCCGGCTATTTCCCACACTGATCATCTCTGACCACTGTTCACATCATTATCATACAAAGACTTAAGTGTTGAAGTCAAATGAAGAAAGTTGTTGTTTGCTGGCGTAAATAAGCCATCACTGTGCCACTAGAATGCCATGGAGACTCAAAAACTAAATATGATGTCGTAGGCGCAATCAAACTCTAACTGGACTAAACGGTCAGTTTTTGATAAATTTCTTGGAATATTGCGAAGGGAAAGAATGAGCTCGATTAGTTATTACGACAAAAACTCACAGGACTTTCACGATAGAACCATTAATGCCGATGTCCAAGATCTCTATCAGAAATTTCTAAAGCATGTTCCCAAACAGGGGCGGATTTTAGATGCAGGATGTGGCGTTGGTCGAGATTCTAAATTTTTTCTAAGCAAGGGATACGAGGTATTACCTTTTGACGGTTCTTTAGAGATGGTGAAACTGACCTCGAATCTTCTAGGAAAAGATGCTCTGCATATGCTTTTTCAGGATATTCATTTTTCCAGCGAATTTGATGCTGTTTGGGTTAATGCATCCCTATTACACGTTCCCTATGAGAATTTAAGGGAAGTGATTGAAGGTTTTCACAAGGCCCTTCTTCTTTCAGGAATCTTATACGCTTCTTTCAAATATGGAACCTCTATGAGACAAACCGAAGACAGGATCTTTTTTGACATGGATGAGGCTAGTATTGAGCCTTATCTCAAAGGATTATTCGTTCCCTTAGAGATTTGGAAGAGCGCTGATACTCGTAGCACAGTAGCTCCTAGCCCTGATAAGAGCTGGCTGAATTTTATTGCGAGACGCATTTAAAAAAGTAGAAATGATAATGAATAAAGAATCAGTGCCTTACAGAGGTCTTTGCACAGAGTTTTATGAATTGGATAAACCCAATGCACCAGAAGATGCACTTCACTGCTATTTATATTATGCAGAGGGAGCCCAAGGCAAAATATTGGAGCCTATGTGTGGAACTGGGCGCTTTCTTGTTCCTCTTCTAGAACGAGGCTATTCAGTTATTGGGTTTGACTATTCGCCTCATATGCTCAATGTATGTCGAAAAAAATGCAAAGATCGAGGGCTCACCAGCGCTTTGTTTGAAGCTACCTTTGAAACATTCTCTCTATCAGAGAAATATGATCTGATTTTCATTCCCAGTGGCTCATTTGGTCATTTGATTACTCCCGAGCAGATTACCACCGCTCTAACATTTATTGCAGATCGATTAAATCCTGGAGGAAAGTTTGTTTTTGAAGTAGAGACCTTGAAATCCATTAGAGAACCTCAAGGTGTGTGGAGAGGACGATGGGTCAATAAGCCTGATGGATCAAGAATCGTCATGAGCATCTTTTCTAGATTTGATACGACATCTTGCATTGAAACTGGTCTTTTTCGTTATGAATTATGGGAAGCAAATGAAATCTCTCGAGTAGAAGTAGAAGATTATCATGTCAGACACTATGAACCCTTAGAAATTGAACGGCTATTGAACCAGCATGGGTTAAAAGTTATCGGCAAGTGGCAGGCAGAACCTCATTCTAGAAAGGAAGCGAATGATTCTGATGAAGTTATTTTGTACGAATGTGTTAAGAGCTCAAGGACGTAGAAATGGCGCATTCTAAAATTGATCGGATCAATTGCCGGGTAATCTGGATTTGAACCTAGGATGAGCGGATTATGAGTGTGTAAGCTCCTCTTTTTGCTCTGTTTGATCCAGTCTTAATAAGGCTAATTCAGCTCATAGCTCTTGAATGCAGCTGCTGAGTTAAGCTCGATCATTTGTTTTCTTTCTTTCTCATACTTTGACAAAAATCCTTGCATGTGTGCTTACATATTTGATAGCCGAGAGCGTGCCTATCTTTCCAAGGCACTAAAACTGAGAACCTCAATATTTCCAGAAGGACATGAAGAATACCAGTTAACATTTTAATCGTCGTCGATTTACCATTTTCATTGGGCCCGATAAATGCCACACGTTCGTTTTTTTTAATTTCTAAAGACAGGTCTTTGATTGCTAGCAACTCACGACTTTGAGGAAAAACAAAGGCCTTTAATTGTTCCCAAAATCCCAGGAAATGTATACATGTAGTGAATGTCTTAGAGAGTTTTTCTATTTTTATAACAATGCTCATACATCTCTGTTTTGAATACATGTCTTTTTTAAGCAATACGCTTCAACTTAGGAAGAACGCTTACATCATCTTTAATCACATTAGTAGTCGAAATCGGCCCATCGAGTAATACAAAAGCGTTTATCGCAATTAAGTCCATCAAGCAATAGCATGTCTTCATCCTTGAGGGTGAAGTCGAAAATTGCTAGATTTTCTTCTAAGTGTTCTTTGGAATTTGTTTTGACAATAGTAGGAATGTTTTTTTGAAAAATCCATCGTAATATAATCTGTGCTACTGTTTTCGAATATTTATCGCCTATTTGCTTGAGCAAAGGATTGTTTAACATCTCTCCTTTACCAAGGGGACGATATGCAATAAGTTGTATGCAGTGATTAAGACAAAAATCCAACAGATTTTTTTGATATAAATATGGATGGAATTCCACCTGATTGTAGGGAATACTAATTCCAAGTTGCAACATATCCCTTAAATGACGAATTGTGTAATTACTCACACCAAACTGTCGTATCTTACCTTGAGATCTTAACTTTTCCATATTCCATAAAATTTCTGCCATAGGTTGTGAACGATCAGGCCAATGAATAAGATATAGATCAAGATAATCAAGGCCTAATTCTCTCAAAGCAAGATCGCAAGCATTTTCAAGGTTGCCCTGCTCTGGAAGATACTTAGAAGTAATGATTAACTTCTGCCTATCAAAATTAGCAATGCCTTGACGAATATCTTGATGATTGTGATACACGGGGGCAGTGTCGATATGTCGATAACCTAATTCTAAGGCTTTTTTAATGATTGAGACGCAATCTTCTCCACATAAACGCAACGTTCCAAGCCCAATAGAAGGGATTACCAATTCATTATACATAGTCATTAGGTTAATAAAAATCTTTCATTGGGAAGCTTTTTAATAAATTGATCTTCAATATGAATTAATGCAGCTCTTTGTCCTGAAAACTCTAATAAGGATAAAGCATCAGGAATGCTAAGCCATTTGTATTCATCATGTTCCTGTGGGGAAAGAATGACACTTTGCTCTTGATCAATAAATGCGATAAAAACTGGCGAATGACAAATGATATCATATTTTTCGAGATAAAAACTTTCAAGAAAGTCAGCAGTATAAAATCGATCGGGCTGCAGGCCTGTCTCTTCGAACAGCTCTCGCCGAGCAGCAACTGCAGCAGACTCTCCTTCATGAACCTTGCCTGCCACCATCTGCCAATTACCTGCGAGGAGCTTACCGCATCTACGCAAAAGCAAACACCTTGCCAGGCCATCGATAATTTTAAAGACATGGACAATGACAATAAAAGGTTTCATTCTTTTTTATCTCGTATTAAAAAATCAACAATTACAGGCATATGATCTGAAGGGAAGTGATTATCTACTCTGGCAGGTTCAATTCCATGAACCAGAATCAAAGATTTTTGATTGCTATAAATGCGATCGAGAATAATACCGGGAACTCCGGTCCCTTTAAAAGGGGTTCCATCATTACGCTCCAGTGCATTTGTGAAGGTCGCTATAGGGCCGATATGTCCAAGCAATGCCTCATCCATGGTGTCTTTAAGTGTTCCTTGTGTCAGAATTCTTTGAATATATTCGCCATCAAAAAAAGGTAATTCAGGCATGTCCTGACGTTGTGGAATTACATTGAAATCACCTGCTAGAAAAACTGGCATTCTTTGAGATACAGCTTCAACTTGTTTTAGAATGAAGTGTGCAGAATATTCCCTTTGGTCAGGAGAAAAATATGGAAGATGTGTATTGAATACGGAAAATATCTCCTGAGTCTTATTGTCACAAAGCACTAATTGGATTAATACATGGGGATAAGCTAAAGGCAGTGTTGGAAAAATCATCCATTCCTTGAAATCAATCAATTCAAAACGAGCTTTTCGAATGAAAATTCCATCTATTTCGCCGTTATTCTTATTTTCTTTTCCGTAAAATGCGTACGTTTCATCCATTTCATGCAATAATATTGAAAGTTGATCTTGGTGTAATTCTTGAGAACATAAAATGTCGGGCTGCAACCATTGAATCAATTGAAGAAGACGAGGAAAGCGACGAGGCCACCGATCCTGCTCCTCTAAATTCTGATCTTGAATGTTGTAAAGCATATTATAGGTAACTAACCTAATCCGATCTTCAATATTTGAGAGAACATGAACAATGTGTTCATACTGATTTTTAGAGTATTTTGTTGGATTCAAATTTTCTGCTTTTTCCACCCTTTCAATCAAAGGAACAATAGTATCGCTTATTTCAATACTATACACGCTTGCTGTGGTTATGATTAAGCACGATACAATTATCTGAAAGCGCATTGAAATTCTCCAAGAGTGACTTCATGTTTTCCTAAACTATCATAATATGCAAAAGGTGTGCTTGGCTCTAATAAAATGCCCATTTTTTTTAAAATATCTAAGATTTGAAGCCCATTCTGTAAGGTAGGAAGATAATGTCCGCTTTCCAATTGTATAGATGTGATTTTTCCGTGGCTTACAGTCATATTACCTGATCCTAGAACTGGTTTTCCATGACTCAAAGATGAGTGATGAATCGTTTTTGAAACAGGAATTAATAACAATTTCTCTGCCAAATCGATGCTAAAAATATACTCTTTTCCTTCTTCGCAATAATCAACTGGAATTGCTTTACCTTTAGAAAAGAGGTAGAGAACACCCTCATTAACAAACACTGTATTCTGATCTAATTGTTCTTGATCGAGAAATTCAATAAAGGAAATATCTCTCGAAAGATTTTGATCTTCTAGCCACATAAAGAATGAAAGAATAGGTTTTGGTTCTCTCTGCTGTTTTCTCCAAAGATCATAATAAGGTGTTAATTGACGGTGGCAAGGATCAATCGTTTCATACCAAAACTCTCCCCAATAGATGCCGATGTTACTGTCATAAAGCCTTCTATGCGCTAAATAAATGGGTTCATACTCTGTTTTCATTCCGCCTAAACCTTCATGGTAGCTTTTAAGGTAATCCATTTCAAATTGTCGATTGATATATCGAACATATATTTCATTTAAATACCACCGTTTATTCGAGGCTATTCTTTCGATATTTGAAAGAAAGTAGCGACGATGCTTGAACTTTTCTTGATGAATCCAGACAGATAGAAAATTTGAAATTTTTTGAAGTGCTTGAATCCTTTCTTTTAAATGGTCTTCACTAGTTTTTGGTATGGAATGATATTGCACCACCAAATCATTCAAAGCGATAAATCGTTCATCTTCGAAAAGTGCCAGCTTAGAATAGTCATCTTCGGGTAAATCGATCCAAGGGGGTGCTATAGCAAACACCACGCTTGAAAAAGGAATCGCAATTAAAATAAAGAAAATGCGGCAAAATCTATACATGACATACTTCTTCACTTTCTGCCATGCGTTTCATAACGCTTTCCTTCATAGCAATAATGCGTTCTTCATGAAAAAATCCAGTAGCATTGTTTTTTGCCTCCTCCAATCTCTGGATAGGATTTTTCCCTAGCTTATTGTACGCATCAATAGCTATTTGAATCTTTTCGGGCTTAAGGTCATAATGCCCTAATTTGATTAGCTCTAATAGATCAAGCCATTCCAAGTGGTTAGATATATTTTTCTCAAGATACTGGTCCACAATAGAATAAGTAGATTGCTTGTAAGCTATTTTCAATTCTTCTTGGCTAGATAAAAGAATTTTTTTGATTAACTCTGGCCACATATTTATTTCTTCTTTACTAATCCTCTCATCGACAAAATAATCTTGCAAAATGCGAATTGTAAGATATAACCGTGTGGTAGCCTCCTCACATATAAGTGCTCCAGTATAATCTCGAATATTCGTTGCTTTTGCCCTCAAAACTGCTCGTGGGTTCACTTCATTGATAATTTTATCGCGATAGACATCCCCTTTTTCAAGGTAGGCAAGGCTTATCGGATCTGAGAATGAATTCTCAACAACAGTGGGATAATCATCTTCATAAAGGTTGTAAATATTGTCTGGAACTTGGTTACCCCATGTTGTAACATTACCATTAAAGTTCACCCAAAAATCTAACCCTTTTTTCCCATCGAGATTAGTGACAACGGAAGGATTGTTTTCTTCACTTTCGCTCATGTCCCATGAAAATATAGAAAGATTTCTCTTCAATACCTCAGGGTCGTTTAAATTAACTTTAATGTTGGAATAAAAACACTTAGCATAACCTACTTTAATGGCAAGTCCATTTGATAATTTCAAAAGCTTTTCAGCAGGATTGACCTTTAATACCGTCTCATCATCAGAATGTAAACGTCTATCTTCTATAGAAATAATCCGATCAGCCAACTGATTGTAAAGCTGTTGAATGCAAGGGTCGTCAAATAACGTATGAAATTGGAGAGTGAGGTCTTTTTCCTTAATGTAATTTTTTTCAAATATGGATATCAAATTGAAGGCTGGATGAAGGCCTAGGCCACCTCTTGCATGCTCTTCATCTACGCTAAGACGTAAAACTAATTTTGTTGGACTTTTTCTTCTTTTAAATGCTTCATAAACCTGTCTAGTAATATTGCCGGCACTTCCTGTGCTTTTAGCCCAATTGCCGCTGGTTACCAAAACAATTTTATCTGATTTAACATGCTCAACGACGCGCAGCAAATGCTTAACTTCTAAAAAAGGCTCTCCTCCTCCAGACACAAGCAAATAGCCAAGATTACAATCGTTGGCGAATTGGATGAATTTTGTCATCCCTTCCTCTGTAAAGGCATCATTGATAGTTTTTGGCTTGGTGGCTGGAGAAGAACTAAAGAAACAAAATTTACATCCTACAGGACAGAATCGCGTAAACGATACACAGATAAATGCTTTACCAGAGAATGATTCTCTATTAGCTTTCACAAAGACATGCTCTAATATCAAATCCCGATATTTCTGAGGTTGATTAAAGACTTCCTGGAGTTGTGATTTCATAAATAATTTCCTTCCATCGCTGATTATTCAAAAATGTTGGTTTTCCATCATAAAGCTGAACGCTATGTTGCCTAAAATATATTGTGGGATATCCAAAAACATTAATCAATTCTGAATGATATTTTCCGAGCATTTTTTCTTGAGCAAATTCAAGAAGTTGGTTTTTAATGTCTTCCGTAAACTCAACAGTATGATGTTCTAGAGGGATACCGATGATTTTTTGTATTTCTTCACGAATTCGTGACCTCACCTCGGAGGGAGATAAATCATCTGTATTAATGGTCACGATGGGACAGGTCGCGAATTTGATGAGTTCTTTGGTATAAAATTTTCGAAATTCTTTAAGAAAGTCAATCTCAGTCCATGGAAATGTAATAATGTCTCCCAACTGACGTCTGCGCAAAAGTCCCATCTCTGGGTTAACATCAAGAAGGATAATAAGAGAAAACTGCTTATCTCTCAAATCCCTATTAAAGATTTCAATATATTCATTATAAAAATTCGTGCCACAATATCTATCTGAAGCGTATTTGTAAGCAAGATTAGAATAATAAGAACGATCAAAGAGAAGACACGGAATCTTATCTCTTAGAACATCAGCAAGATACATTCTTACAGTCCACATCTTATGAAAGATGTCTCCTTGATCACTTGCAGAAAAATCTTGCCATTCAGAATTTGGTTCAGGATTAGTTTCAGAAAAGAGAATGCAGCGATCGCTAAATTCGGAAATGAGATCAATCAAGCTAGTACTTTTTCCTGCACCAGGCATGCCTTCAATTGCAATTTTATGGGTTGCTAAACAACTCCCCATAAAAAAAATTGCGATACATGTGCAAGCTGCAGTAAATTTATTGAAACTCATGTTTTTGTTACCATAGGCCTTCTAGCCCTTAAAAAGGATTACTCCAAGCAAAAAGAGTGGAATCCTGACAAAAGTTCTGACATAATGCCATGTGTTGTATTGATGTGGCGAGTATGTCAGAAAGAAAACGACTGTTTTTCAACCAGTTATAAAAATGGGGCAACTAGGATTTGAACCTAGGACCAACGGATTATGAGTCCGCTGCTCTGACCGCTGAGCTATTGCCCCAACTATTCGAATCCGGCAATTGTAAGATTCTAAAGAGCGGGAAATCAAGATCAATTTTTTATCCCCTTTGCGCTTAATTATTTTCTTGATATAGAGAGCATTAGAGGTCTTTTAAAAAGTCCTCCTGATGGGATTTTTGGATCTCTCAAAACTCCTTTTGGGAGAATTTTTTAAACAACCTCTTAGGGGTGGTGCCCTGAATGAGAAATATCTATTTTCTTTTCGGATTAGCGCTTAGTTCTCTTTATGCCTTTACACTAGTTGGGGAAGAAAAGGCTGAAGAGGATCTGGTCGCTGATGCTGATTTTTTTCTTTTGAGCAGAGGAGAGAGTGTTCCAAATGATCTCGATGGCGCTCCTGATCATTATCTGGAAGGATACATTCAAGCTCTTCTCGATATGCATTTCTATGAACATCGGGTAATCGTAAAGGTAAAAAAACACAAAGTCTATCTCTACAATCTTCCGAAAAACGAGATGCTTGCCAATAGCATTATCTCATTTGTAAAAGACATGCCTGGAGTAAAATCTGTGGAGGTGATGGGAGAACTTCCAAGAGAGGAGTTGGAAAAAAGAGAAAAATACATTACCTCTTCTGTTGGTGGAGTCTGGTTTCCTCAATCGACAGTGCTTTTTCCTCCACTTGTTGCCGATCCTAGGCAGGTGGTCTATTCTGCCGCATACCGGTTTGGAGATCGGGTAATTGGAACTCAGGCAATTGCCGTGTCTCTCGGCGATGATTTTCCCATATTTCGCTGGCGCAATGTTGGGCGTTGGCATGGAGATTTGCAAATTGGGATAGAAGCGGGCATTTGGTCGGTATTTAATTTTAAGGATATCCACAAAAAAAATGGGCAGTATTGCGAACTGGTGAATACCGATTACTACCTCGGTCTTCCGCTGACTTATGCGTTTGATCGGTGGGCATTTCGCTTTAGAATTTACCATGTTTCGAGCCATTTAGGAGATGAGTTTTTGGTCAACCATCCTCAGTTCCTTGCAAAAAGAAAGAATCCCAGTTATGAAGCAATCGATTTTTTTACCTCTTATCAATTTACAAAACATTTTCGAGGATATTTTGGACCTGGGCTCATTTTGCATAGCGATAAAACTTTTCCTATGGACCACTTTTATGTGCAATACGGAGCAGAGCTCAGGATTTGGGGACAAAAGCTCAATTATCATCGATTGTATGGAACCCCATTTTTTGCTGTTCACATAGAAAACTGGCAAGTGCGCCATTGGGCTTTTGATGTCACAGCAAAAATCGGATATGAGATCAGCAAACTTGCCGGAATCGGTCGAAAAATGCGCGTCTATTTAACCTACCATCATGGCTTTTCTTATGAGGGCCAATTCTTCAAAAAGCGAACTGATTACGGAGAAGTTGGCTTCTCCTGGGGCTTCTAATAAAGGCTAAAGTATAAATGCTAAAAGCTAAAAATGGAGGGTTCAAATTATCCCACTAGGGCAACAACTGTCGAGTCCTTCTTAATATTTCTTTTAGGCTTTAGCCTTTATACTTTAACCTTTACATCTAAGGTACGATGCAAAAGCCGTTGCTTTGCGTGGGGTGGGATTTACCGATGGGCAAAGTGCCTTGGAAAAATTGGCGATAGACTTTCAATCCTTGCGACGCGGTTTGCACACAATAGAAGCAGTTGCTGACCCATTCAGATCCGGAAATGGTCCCTTCTCTTAAATTGCACTTAAATCTTGAACTGACCTTCTGCTTCCAATAGTCAGCTGTTCCAAAAAGCAGGATAGGAGTGGGAGATCCAGGTCCAACTTTTCTTCTCACTTCTTCTAGAGCATATTCAAAATCTGTGCCAATGCCTCCTGTGAGAAAAATGGGAAAATCAAGATAAAATTCTGCCTGACGCTCGACGAGCTTATCGAGACGGTAGGTCATTTTGGCGTCTATATAGGCGTTTTGTCTTTGTTCATTGGGGATTTTTCCATTTCGAAAATCGACGATATTTGCACAGGAGAGAATGGCGAGATTTCTCGCGACTCGATTGCCCACTTCCATGACCCCGGGGCCACCTCCCGTTACTAGAGCAAGAGGAGTGTCTTTATGCAAAAGTGGATGGGCAAAATCTTTGCGCATTGCTTTGATTCCTTCCAGAAGCTGAATTAGCTGCTCTTCAAAATTTCCTTCGATCAAGTTGGAACCATAGACCCCAAAATAGGTAGCTTTTAAAAAGGTGTCAACTTGGTGTACAGGAACAAACATCCCAGAATCTTTATCTGGCTTTGGAACGAATTGCAAAATTTTTCCACTGGTTTTATCGACCCAATAAGTGGGAATGGCAAATTTCGCTAAGTCGAGAAGCATGGATCGATCTTCATGCGAAAAAAAGTCTTCATAAGATTGAGATGGATATTGGAAATAAATTCTTTTTAAACAATTTTGTACCAAGTCACTGAGCAGAAGTTTTTTCATGAGAGGTGAAGGGAAGTGTTTGGTTAAGAGAATTCCTTGGCTGGTGATAATTCCATTTTGAATTCCCTTTAAAAAGGGGTAGGATGGCTGCTGTTCAATATATCTTTGGACCATTTGTGCTTGCCTTCCTGGGTGAATGAGTCCAGGAAACTCATTCATTTGCACCTCTTTTGCATTCCAGTCACGAGAGGAAAGGCTAAGGAGTTGTTCTCCTTTGAAAACAAAAGTAGCCGCCCTTACTTTGTTTGATCCCGGTGCAGTTTCAAAGGCGCGATAGAGCGTATCGGGATTTTCTAGCGAGGCTTGTAACTGATCTCGATCTGCAAAAAAGACATGCTCTCGGTGGGGCTCTAGGGTATAAAATTCAAGAGGGATATCTTGCAAATCTTGATCAGAAGAGCCAAATAATTCATAGATATCTCCTGAAGCCCTCGTATCTGGTTCAAGGACCGATGCACTTGTATGGTGAAAACCTTGTGGAAGAAGTTCATCGACAACTCTTCCAAATACAGTGCGGATATGAAGAGGGAGAGTGCGCACGAGCAAAATTTCATCTTCTTTTGCTTTTTTTTCAAATCCTGCACACCATTTTTGGTGAAGTTGTAGAAGATGGCGCGTTTTGATTTCTTGGTGCAAGAGAGCTTGTGCAAGCGTTGGCAAAAAACCTTCAATGGAAGGTTCATATTGGAGAACTCCCTCCTGAAGAGGGAGAAAAGCAACCGTATGGCCATCCACTTTTTCCAAAAGCAGATCTTGGCTTCCCTGCATTCCTCCTAAAGAAAGAAGAGGAAGTCCCTGTGTATCTGTCCTGCCAAACATTCTGAAGAGATAATCTGGATTGCGGACCCGCCGTCTTGGGTCTGCGGCAAAAAGTTTTCCAATGTATGCTCCCTCAGACAAAAGATGGAGCATCTTTTTTCCCAAATGGCCGATGGTTTTTAGCTCTACTTTAATTTCAGCAGTTGTTGTTTTGGCATCCAAATGGTACTCCACCCCAATGCCATTTAGACCTATTTGGGCGAGGGTGCTTTTCAAATTAAAAAAGACAAATTCAGGATCGATTTTAAATCCGACAAATAAAGGGGAAATGTTATAGATATGGACAAGAACTTTGGCAAATTCCTCTTCTTTCCTATCGAATTTTACAATCATCCCATCAGGAGTTGCCAGATCAAAATGGTTTGAGAAAAAAAATTTTTCCATAGAGTTACATTCAATTTAATTGAGTATGCTTTCTATTTTCACATATAATTAATTTCTAAATATAGGTTCATTTAAAAATACTATGATACCGAGAAGTTTTGGAACTCATGATGGGACTTTTCATGCGGATGAGGTGACAGCATGTGCGCTTCTGCTCGTTTTCGATTTGATTGATCGAGATAAAATCACGAGAACACGCGATAATGAAATGTTAAACAGATGCGAATATGTCTGTGATGTGGGCGGGGAATATAATCCAGCAAAAAAAAGATATGACCACCATCAAAATGAATATCAAGGAGAATTGAGCAGTGCTGGCATGGTCTGGCTTGATCTTTGGAAAAGAGACCTTGTCGATGAAGAAACATATCGACATGTGAACCGATCTTTGATTTTGGGAATCGATGCCCATGACATTGGAAAGACTGTGCAACAAGAGGGAGTTTGCACATTTTCCATAGTCATTGCCAATTTTGTTCCCATTGCCCACGAAGCTGGCGAGGATGTTTTTAATAAATCTTTTTTTGAGGCTTTAGATTTTGTTGTTGGCCATCTCAAACGACTTTTTGAACGATACCACTACATTCGATCCTGCAAGAAAAAAGTGGCAAAAGAGATGGCAAAGAAGAAGAAATATCTCGTTTTTGATGAGCCCCTTCTTTGGCAGGAGAATTTTTTTGAGCTCGGTGGAGAAACCCATCCTGCTCTATTTGTTGTAATGCCATCGCATGGCCAGTGGAAACTCAGAGGAATTCCCCCAACTTTTTCTCAGAGAATGGAGGTCCGGGAGCCCATGCCTAAAAAATGGGCTGGCCTCAGGGACGAAGAATTGGAAAAAGCATCGGGTATTAAAGGGGCAATCTTCTGTCACAAGGGAAGATTTATCTCTGTTTGGAAGACAAGAGAAAATGCGTTGAAAGCACTAAAATCTATATTAGGGGAAAAATCATGACGACTATATTTGGAAAAATCATTCAAGGAAAGCTTCCCTGTAAGAAAGTCTTTGAAAATGAGCACATCCTTGCTTTTGAAGATATTGCTCCGGCAGCCCCTGTCCACATTTTGATTGTCCCAAAAAAGGAGATTCCCAATTTACAGGCTCTACAAAAGGAAGATTTTTGGCTCCTTGCTGAAGCGGTAAAAGTTGCTCAACATTTGGCAGAAAAATTTGATATCACAGATGGATATCGCTTTTTGACAAACAGTGGACCAGAAGCGGGGCAGACCATTTTTCATTTGCACTTCCACTTGATCGGAGGAAGAAGGCTTAGCCATCTTGCATGAGATTTATCTTCGTATTATTTACTTTCTTGTTATTGCCCCTTTTCTCTGGAGAAGAAGAAGAGGTTGCTGCAAATAGAATCCATACCCATCTAGTCATTTCAGATGTTTCTTCTGCAATTCAAGAGGCAAAAGAGTATCTCGTTCATTATCCTCGATCTAAATCCATCCATTTGGCCTTCATGAGGGCTCTCTGCGCAGGGGGAAGAGAAATGGAGACATTTGATGAATGGAAAATTCTAAAAGAAATTGATCCTACAATTCAAAATGATCGCAGATGTTTGGAGATGGTTGCCTGGTCTGTTTTAAACCAGGGAGAAAAATCTGATCAATATCTCATTCGGTTAAATGCCCTTTTTGGAGCTTCAGTTACTCAAGATGCAAAAGCCATCCCTCTTATTTTAAATGAACTCCGTTCGAGCAATGCCCTTCTTCGCTCCATTGCTGTCAACCTTGCTTCTCATTTTGGAGATTTAGTTATTCAAGAGGAGTTGAGGAAGATGCTGGATAAGGAAAAAATCTGGTATGTGAGGCTAGAAATCATAAGAGCAATTGGCCAGCTTAGAATGGTTCACTGTCGACCAAAACTGAAAGCAATTATAGCTCATAAAAAGACAATCACAGAAGAAAAAACCGAAGCAATTCTCTCTCTTTTGAATATGTATGATTCTGTAGATGAAGAAGAATTAACAGAGCTTATCAAGAGTAATCGTGCCGGCCTTCGCCATCTTGCTTGTGAAATCATTGCCCACTTTGATTTGAAGGAAAAAGTCCTGAACATCTTGCCTCTTTTAAAAGATTCTCATCCTGATGTGCGCATTGCGGCTTTAAATGTCTTTTCGCTTTTAAAAATCGATAAAATAGAAGATAGTCCTTTAACTGAAGTGGTTGCTCCACTTTTGGCGGATTCTTCCAGTGAAGTGGTCATCACTGCAGCCTGGGTTTCCTTTATATTTGGAGAGGAAAAGGGAAAAGAAATTCTACTTCGAAAAGTTTTTGGAGAAAATGGGCTTGATCGCAGAATTGCTTCAGCTGCGATTAGCATGAGTGGGGAAAGGGGAGTGGAAATTGCGAGAGAAATTCTCACCAAAAGCGAAGATCCATTTGTTAGAGTAAATCTAGCAATCGGGCTTATTGGCCAGCGAAAACATATAGAAGTCGCATCTGGAGCTCTTTATGATACATTGGTGAAAACATCAGATTTATGGATGTGGGATACAAGTGCAAACCCTCTCTTTCGTTCCTTAAGTCCAAGCAAAGTAAGACATGTGGAGAATATTCCCAATTATCCCTTAGTGATCCATCAATTTGCTTGCCTGGATATTCTCTCTATTTTAAGCATAGTCGGCCATCCCAAAGCTCAGGATGCTGTGAAACACTTTTTGCAAAGCCAAACCTGGGGTTCTACTGCCGCTTCAGCTTTGACCCTTCTTCGCGAAGGGGATGAAAATGCATTAGAGCTCATCCAATCTCTTTTGACAGACCAAAGTGATCAGGTGAAAGTACAAGCAGCACTGATTTTAGCCCTTCTTGGCAAAGAAAGCTCTGCAATCACCGTTTTGCAAGAAGCATATGCGAAAGCTGATCGAGAGCTCAAAATTCACATTTTGCAAGCTATAGGAAAAATTGGAGAACAAAAAACCATCCCTTTTCTCCTAGAAATTCTCCAAGAGCCGTTTCAAGGAATTCGTGCAGTTGCTGCTTCTGCACTGATTCAATGTTTGTATCATTAACCACAGAGTTCACAGAGAACACAGAGATTGAATAAAATAAGGCGCAAATTTACCCCTGGACGATGGAAAAACCAAGAGCATCGGCAAAGCTTTCGTCATCTTTTAAGATGGGGATTAACACTGTTTCTAACTTTGGATGGTTTGCAAGCTTTTGGTTGAATTCGTAAATGCAAGTAGCCTCTTTATCTCTTTTATCTGGTTTTAAGATTTCTCCTCTTTTAGGGATGAGGTTATCTGTCAAAATCAAGCTTCCTTTTTTTGCTAATTGTAGAGCTAGATCGAGGTAAAGGGAATAATTTTTTTTGTCTGCATCGATGAAAATCAGATCAAAAGGTTCCTCTTTTTCTTCAACCATTTTGGATAAAAGAAAAGATGCGTCTCCTTGGCGAATTTCAACAATTGTATCTAGTTTTGCGAGAAAAAGATGTTCCAGGGCAACTTTTACATTCTTTTCGTTTAGCTCAATGGAAACCATTTTTGCATCGGAGGACAAAGCTTGAGCAATCCAAATGGTGCTATAGCCCCCTAAAGTGCCAATTTCAAGAACGCGCCGAGGATTGATGAGTTTTGTAAAAAGATGAAGCTTTTTACCGACAACCGGAGGAACATAGACCTCTCTAAGACCCATTTTTTTAGAATTCATTCTCACAAATTGAAGTTCAGGGGATTCTTTGCAAAATAGATCTTGGATGTACCCTCTAACTTTTTGACTTCTCTTTTCCATGAATATTGCTATACTTTCTTTATCAAAATTATCCAATGAAAAATTCTTCTCTTTTTAACTCCACGAGCGATAGGATAAGAAAGAGGACAGTATGAGAAAGGTATACCTCGCCCCCAACATCATCACAGCATTTGGACTTTCTTGCGGACTTTTTGTCATTTTTAAAGTCAACATGATCGAGCCTGGCATGGGAACCTATCAGGTTCTACAAACTTCTGCCATTTTGCTCCTTTTGGCTGCTTTTGCTGATTGGATCGACGGCGTCTTAGCAAGGGCAATCCATGCAGTCAGTGAATTTGGTTTTATTTTTGATACACTTGCAGACGCTGTTTCTTTTGGCGTAGCCCCTTCTGTACTTTTACTTAAAACTCTCTCATTAGAGCAGGGGACAGGCCTCTCTGTTTTTGCCATCATTGGAGCCATGCTCTATTCGATTTGCGGGATATTAAGACTGGTACGCTTTAACGTAAAGCAGAATGAGATCAAAACCGATCCGGAAGCGATCATCGAGCATAAAAAACATTTCACTGGCCTTCCTATTCCTGCCGCAGCACTGGCCGCTGTTTCAGCAAATCTTCTTTTGTCTTCTCCTTTTTTAGAAAACCTGATAGAACTTAGCGAACCTTTCAAAGCAATCTTTTTGACAAGTGTGATGGTTGTTTTAGCCTACTTTATGGTAAGCCGCTTTAAATTTCCGAGTGCAAAAGTCCTCCAATTTCGAATTCCCTCATTTCAACTCGTATTTTTTACCGTCATTTTTGCTCTCTTTATTTTGTATGGAGTTCTCTATTTTTTACCAGTAACGCTGGCAGCCGTTTCCTGGACTTATGTACTTCTAGGCATCATCATTGCACTCATTCGATTTATTGCTGGGAAAAAATCCAAAACACTAGAAGATTTTGAACCTGATCAGGAGGAGGATTAAGGAATGATATGGGGTCTGCTGGTTTTTCTTCTTTTCCTTTCCGGAATTTTGGGAATAAAAATCTCTAGCCTTTTGGCAACTACCTCCTTTTTAAAAGAAAAATTATCCAATTTAGAAAATCTCTTAAAAGAAAAAGAGAGCGAACTCGAAAAAATTAAAATCTACCTTGCCACTACAGAAGAAAAACTTTCTCTGATTCTCCATGCGAAAAAAGAGCTGGAAGAAAGCTTTCAAGCCCTTTCTGCCAAAGCTCTTCGCGAAAATAATGAGACCTTCATCCAGCTTGCCAAAACTACTTTTGAAACTCTTCAAACCAAAGCAAAAAATGAACTAGAAACTCGGAAAACCTCCATTGAAGAGATGATCAAACCGGTAAAAGAGACATTGAGCCAGCTAGACAAGGGAATGCGCGAACTAGAAAAAGAGAGAAAAGGGGACCATGCCTATTTAAAAGGCCAGATTGATTCATTGATGCGCGCAGAGGGCGAATTAAAAAAAGAAACGGCTAATTTATCCAAGGCTCTTCGCTCGCCTGCTCAAAGGGGAAGGTGGGGGGAGATTCAGCTCAAGAGAGTGGTCGAACTTGCCGGGATGGTCGACCATTGCGATTTTTATGAACAGACGCATACCATCGGCGAAGAAGAAGCAAGAGTGCGGCCAGATTTAATTGTAAAGCTCCCTGGAGAGCGAAATATTGTCATCGATGCAAAAGTGCCACTTCAAGCCTACTTAGAGGCAATGGAACAGGAAGAGGAAAAAAGACGAATCGAAAAATTGCAAGAACATGCTCGCCACCTGCGCACGCACATCCTAGCTTTAAGCAAAAAAAATTATTGGAAACACATCACTCCAAGTCCTGAATTTGTCGTCCTGTTTTTAGCTTCTGAACCTTTTTTCAGTGCAGCATTGGAACAGGATTCTTCTCTGATCGATCTGGGTGCCGAAAATGGGGTGATTTTGGCCACTCCAACTACACTCATTGCCCTTCTTCGCGCAGTCTCTTATGGATGGAAACAGCAACACCTTTCCCAATTTGCCGAACGGATCCGCGACCTGGGACAAGAACTCCATCGAAGGATTCTAGACATGACCTCCCACTTTGCAAAAGTGGGAAAATCCCTTTCCCATGCAGTCGAATCTTATAATAAAACCGTTGGTTCTTTAGAAAGCAGGGTTCTTGTCACGGCAAGAAAGTTCAATGACTTGGGAATTGGCACCCAAGAAATCGGCCATGATGCGATTCAAAATGTGGAAAAGATCCCAAAAATCATTGAGCTGTCTGAGTCATGATGTTCTTAAGCACCTTTAGCTGATCTACTACAGGCATGAGATTAGTGATATGTATATTTTTAGCTAAGTATTGTGCAGTTTTTTTAGAAACACTGTCGTTATGTGTCTCTGTTTGAGCTTCTCTAATTTTTTCTCTGTAGTTAGGATCCCAGGAAAAAACTAAAGTTTCAATTTTTTCGCAAAATAAATCATACATATCAGTATCAATACAACTCAGAGAGATAATATCAAGATCGAGAAATTTTTTAATGCGCCAAGAGACTAGTTGACGCTCTCCATTGTTAAGACATTTTTCATAAATTTCATTAGTTTTTTCAATGATTGTCAATCTACCATCTAGATCTGTAGCGATTGTATTCTTCTCGGGATCATAGATGGACAAAACGTCCCTCATCTCTACAATCAATTCTAATTCGCTTGCGATTGCATTTTCAAAGACTTCATTTGTACTCATAAATAAAAAACCGAAAAAAATTTATTGATTTTGTGCTAACTGGGGATACAACTTTGATATGACAAAACTCATCACAGGAAGAAGATTTAATAGATGTTGGCTTTGAACCATAAAAAGCGCACCTTGAAGTGTATCCATTTCTTTCAAATGAAAATTGAAATTAGGATCCCATTCGAGGGTCAAAACTTCAATTTTCTGACGAATAAAATGATAAACTGATTTGTCAATAGAATCTTTTGCTTTTGGAGAGAGGTCTAGTAATTGCACAATTTTTTTTGATACTTTTTCCCTTCCTTCCTCTTCACGAAATTGTTTGTAGACCTCATCTGTAGTGGAAGCAATGGCAAGCTCGTCATTCTCTATGACAATCATATTCTCCTCTTTAGGATCATAGAGACTTAAGGTGTTTATCAGGTTTTGTATGTACTTTGACTCCTTTTCAGAGAAAGGACCTATTGTAGACATATTTTTTTTCTCCTAAAAATAATGGTGATTTTTTAAAGGTGGTCTGTGAAAAACTTTGCTGTGCGTATAAGGGACATTACATGAGGATTTGTAGCCATAAATTGCATATATGCTACAGTACCTTGCGTGGTTAGATTTTTGAGATTTGGTTCCCAATCAGCAATTAATTGCGTAATGTTCCCCAAAAAAACCTGATAGGAGAACTTAGCTATAGAATTCTGAGTATTCACTGATAGATTTGTAAATTTCTCGATGCGCAAGGCAACGAGCAATCTTCCTTGTTGTGTAAGAAATTGTCCATAAATCGCATTTGTCTTTTCAACAATTTTCAGCCTATTATTATCCAGGACAATCATATTTTGCTGAGAATTGTACGCACTAAAAACATCGATGAGTTCTTGAATGAATTGCTCTTCTTCAGCAATAGACATTAGAGGACTGGAAATAGCCATATTTTTTTCTCCTTAAATATTAGATATTTAATTATTTCGACGATCTGAAATTTTTTCCTCAAGCCACGTCGCTACAGACATGAGGGTCTTTGTATCTTCTTGCAAAGTAACCCAAGAGGGAAAACCTGAAGTAGCACCCAGCACATATAGTGAATCAAACCCTATCTCCGGGTGGTCGTTTTTGAAATCAGAATCTATTAAGCCCTTAATTTTACGAAAAAATAGATCGTAAGTTTCAGTTTTTATCGAATCCTGAGCTTCATTTGACAGTTCTTTAATCTTTGCAATACGCAGAGCAACTTGCTGCTTCGCACCTTCCTCTTGAAGAAATTTTTTATAAGATTTATTCATCTTTTCAATAATCTTCAGCTTCTCATTTTCCAAGACAATCATGTTTTTATCGCAATTGTAATCATGTAAAACATTCCTGAGTTCCTTAATATATTGCTGTTCTAGAGTTGAAATAGTTTTAGTAGTCAATTTTCTCCCTTATGTGCAAAGTTATTGGTGAACCACCTGGTCGGGTTTAATCATCAATTTAGCTGCAAGAAAAGCTGCTGTATGAAGAAGAGAGACTATGTGTGGCCTTGTGAGCAAAAATATTGTGGCTTTTGTATCATCCAACATATCTATATCTTGAAAATTTGGATCCCAATCTAAAATTAATTTTCGAATATTGTAATAGAAGATGCTGTAGAACCTCATATTGAAAGAATTTTGCATCTCATTAGAAAGAGCTATAAACTTTTCAATTCTTAAGGCAACAAGGAGTTTTCCCTTCTTTTCAAGAAATTGTTCATAGATTTTATTGGCCTTTTCAACGACTTTTAAGCTGCCATCTTCATTTATGGCTATCATATTTTGCTGGAAATCATATTTGGCAAAAACATTTGCGATTTCTTGAAAGAACTTTTGTTCTTCAATGATAGTATTGAAAGTAGTCATTTTGTTTTCCTTTTAAGAGACTCTTTTGCTGCAACAAGATTTAAAATATATGGTTTCTTAATTTCGATGGTCGGGTTCCAACTAAGAATTAGTGCATTAATCTTTTCTATAAGTAAACTACGGGTTTTTTGATCGATTAAATCCAGAGTTTCATTTGAAAATTCTGTAAGCTTCATAATTTTCAGAGAAATTTCTCTATTTTCATCATCCTGCAGAGTAAGAAAGCTCTTATAATTTACTTCGTTGAGCGAAACAGTGGTCAATGCACCATTCTTTAAAGTAATCGCTTTTGTTTTAGGATTAAACTTTTGAAAGACTGCAGCAAGCTCTTGAACGTATTGTGCTTCGTGGAAAGAGACTGTTCTAGACATTATTTTCCTCGTTACGGTATTTGATGTATTCATCATAAGAGTTTAACATAGAAATCGAGTTAGCTTTGCTAGCGATATTTTCTAAGATGAATGTACGAGTGTTGGCAAGATTTTTCAGAGTCGTCACAGTTTTTTGATCTGTTTCTGTTTCCAGATTTTCGATCACTTTACGTGGCCAATTTGACAGTATCTTTTGAATTCCCTGGTAAAATAGAATATATAGATCTAGACTTTGCGATTTTAGGGTTTCTGAAGATAATGTTGTAAAAAGTTTAATGCGTTGGGAAACCCCTTCTTTTTCATCATCAAAAGCGAAACTTTCTTGCGATGTTGCAAAGGTTTTAGAAATCATATTAAGTCTATCATTTTCATCTAAAGTGAGAAGATAATTATCAGGATCATAATGTTCAAAAATGGATGTAAGTTCATATATATAAGACTGTGGATCTTGAATAGTGGCCATGATTTTTCTCCTTAAATTTCATGAGTGAACTCTTGCTCAATAGCATTGAAACTGGTCATACTGAAAAAAGTCGGGTTAATTATTATTGTCAATACCAGCTTTTTCGCTGAAAAGATCTCTTACCTGAATCAATTGGAGCAGATATTCATTTTGGTTTTTATTGAGAAACTCCCAATTATTTTCAGATAAATGTTCCCAAATTTTAGGGTCCCAATTTTCCAATAATTTACAAATGCCTTTATAATAAGCTGTGTAAGTTTTTTTAGGAACGGAGTCTATAGCTTCACAAGATAAGTTCAAAACCAGTAGAAGTCGTTCACTAACTCCGACCTTTGTCTCAAGAAAATTTTGATAAAGGCCATGGGTAGTTTTAGAAACACGAGTGAGTTGACCATCTTTTAGGTGAATAATATGGTTTTTTGGATTATAGCCTTTTAGAACATCAAGCTCATGGAGAAAGTCCTGTTCTTGAAGACTTAATGGTGCTGCATGTATAGCCATAGTTTTACTCTCCTACTTTTGCAGAATTCCCCTTATTTTCTGCGAGAGAAAATTCGTCACAGAGATAAGAGTAAGTGTCGACTGATATCTAACTATTTTATTTGGATCATTTATATAAAGAGGATCCCAATCCAAAATTAACTCATTGATTTTCGTGTTAAAAATAGAATAGGTAGTTTCGGGTATGGTGGTTAAAGCATTTGAAGGAAAATCCATAAGATGTAAGATTCTGTCGGCGACTTGGCGTTTTCTCTGTTCTATTTCTCCTTGGTTTCCAGAAAAAAACAGGGATCTATATTGATCATCTGTTTTAAGAACAATTTTTAGTTTTTTTTGCTCTAAAATGATCCCATTTATTGAATGATTATAGCTTTCAAAAACTTCCTTTAATTCATTAATATATGATTCTTGGAAGGGGGTTAAGCTTAAATTATAAGCATTAGAAGTCATTTTTTCTCCTACTCCTTCAAAAAATTAAAGGAATCTAAGTTTGGGCTGCTGATTTTAGTTTCAAGAAAATTTTTAACTGAATAAAGATTTATAATAGACTGTTCATGAATTGTCGAACCTGTCACCCACTGTGAAATTAATTTTTGAATGCTTTTGTGAAACAATTGGAGAATTTCATTATTTAAGGAATCTTTGTCCTCTTTAGGAAGATCTAGAAGAAACAGGATCCATCTAGAAATGGTAGCCCTTTCAGCTTCAAGCTCTTGGGGAGTAAGAGACCACTCGTGCATTCTCACTTGTGCAAGACCAGTAACTTTCAAAGCATGTTTATGTAAAAGAATTCCTTCTCCTTCATTAGCAGTAAATGCAGTAAAAAGCTCAGTAAGCTTTGCGATATGCGTTGCTTTATCAAGAGTTAGATAACTAGCCATTACTTGTATTCTTTTTTAAAAGATTAGGCCGCCTATTTTAGGAGAGCAGCACATAAAAAGCAAGTTTACAGTTTTAGAAACAACTAAGTAGGTTTTACTCTAAAATTTTTTGTTCAATCCATTGTGCTAATTTTATCTTTAAGAAAATTCACTACGCCAATCAAGTTAAGAAGATGGTTATGTTCGGCAAAATAAAAGGGGGCATCAGGTTTTTCTAGATTGTTCTCTAAATTAGGGTCCCATTTTTTTAATAATTTATTGGTGGCCTTATAATAAATTTCATACGTTTTTTTAGAGATAGAATTTTGAGCATCATCAGATAAATTTAGAATATTTAAAATTCGTTCAGAAATTTGAACTCTTTGCTGCTGTTCACAATTTTCGTAATAATTATATATAATAGGATTGTTTTTAGCCTTAAAATACAGCTGAAGGGTATTGTCATCTGCATTTAAAAAAATGGTACATTTTTTTGGATCATACACTTTGAAAAGTAAAAATTCTTGCATATATTCTCGATCTTCATTGGGAGGGATATATAAAGGCATAATCATTCTCCTATATTTTTATTAAAAAAGGCCATCCATTTTATAAAGATTTTGCCATTCTGTCTGGTTTGCTGGCTTGAGTTTTTTCAACCAGCTGCAGCCGAAAGAGACATATTTTAGCTCATCGTGGAGAATTTGCACTATTAGAGACTCTTAACGAATTAAGCTTCTGTCGATTTTTGGGTTCTTTTGAGCCGCTTTTCAGCTTCAAATTGCAGGGGTAATATCAACTGCGTATATGCCCCCTGCAATTTGAATCGAAAATCGGCCAAAATAATCTTAGAAAAGTGACGAAGCCTTAATTCGTTAACAGTCTCTTAGGGGGATCATATTTTGCAGGAAGTCATAATGGAGAAAAACATTTGCGATTTCTTGAAAGAACTCTTGTTCTTTAGTGATAGTATTGAAAGTGGCATAATTGTTTCTCTAAAAGAAAAAGTTTTTGAGTCGACTAATTATTGTTGTTAATATCATCAGCTCTTTTACTAAGAAAATCCTTTACCCTACATAAGTTGAGCAGATGTTCATTTTCAAGAAGATAGGACAGAGTTTTATCTGCTAGATGGTCTTCAATTTTTGGATCCCAATTTTCTAGTAAGTCGCGAATAGCCCGAAGAAAGAGAATATAAGTTGCTTTATTGATAGAATTTAGGGTTTCACATGATAAATCCATAATTTCTGAAATGCGTTCAGAAACTTGAAATCTTCCTTCATATCCAATAAATTTTTCATAACGTTCCTCTGTAATTTTAAAAATAACTTTAAGTTCATTATTATCATCTATTACAACGATGTGTTTCTTAGGGTCATACATTTTAAGAGCGTCAAATTCTTGAATGTATTCTAATTCTTGATTATGCGAGAGAGGGAAATGAAACATAGTTATAGCTATTCTCCTACCAATGGATTTGTCCCCATTCTCTGCTGAAAAAAATTCATCGCAGAAACAAGATTCAGTACCGATTGACTCTTCACAGTCTGAGCAGATTTATAAGCGGGATCCCACTCTGAAATTAAATCTTGAATTTTCGTGTAAAAAACGAAATATGTATCCTTTTTTATTGAATGTAAAGCTGCAGGAGAAAGCTCTAGAATATACAAGATTCGCTCGGAGATTGCTTTTTGTCTTACCTGCCTTTCAGTAAGAAATTTTTTATATATCGCCTCTGTCTGCATAACAACTTTAAGTTTTCCATCTTCCAAAATGATCCCATTCATAGGAGGAACGTAATTTTCAAATGCGTTCTTAAGTTCGCTAATATATAACTGTTCTTCCTCGGCATTATTGGGGATGTAGATAGTAGCTGACATCTTTTTTCACCTTATTATTCAAAGATTAAGGATTCTAAATCTAATTTATTGATTTTGGTTTCAAGAAAGTTTTTTGTTGAATTAAGATTTAAAATATACTGCTCTTTAATCGTAAGATCTGTATCCCACTGTAAAATTAATTTTTGAATTTTTTTGCAAAATAACGTAAGAATTTCCTTACTTAAAAAACTTTGAGCCTCGTCAGTAAGATCTAGAAGATGCATGATCTTTTTAGAAATTTGAAGTTTTTCATCTGCTACTTTATCTGGCCCAAGAGACCATTCTCTAGCATTTGCCTCTGCAGGGATAACAACTTTCAATTCATCATTCTCTAAAATGATTTTTTTCTTTTTAGAATTAAACTCCGTAAAAACTTTGGTGAGATTTTGAATATACTCTGTTTCAGAAAAAGTGAGGGGTCCAACCATAATTTGTTCCTAATTTGGAAAGATAAGGCTAAAATTTTACAGGAGTTTCGCTTAAAGAGCAAGCCTGCGAATCCATTCTTCGGGAAGACCGGCTTTTTTCCTGTTTTCGGCAAAGAAAACGGGCCCAGCGGCTCTTCTGGGAGTGATTTTTTCTGGGAGGGAAGAGGTCCAGGTTTGCCACTCTGTCTGGTTTTCTGGTTTGAATTTTTTCAGCCAGTTCCAGCCAAAGGAGACATGCTTGAGCTCATCATGGAGGATTTTTCCCATTAAGGCAGCAGATTTTTCATCTCCAACTTTTGCAAAAGATTCTCCATACAAGGGGGCAAAGTCGAGATTTGCCATTTCAAAGGTAAGGCTCATGAGGCTGATATAGCGAAGAGGGGAAGTTACGTGGGGAATATAAGACCAAAAGTTGCGGAAAAAGGGGAGGCTTGAGAGCTCAATCCCCAGCTCTTTTAGTCGATTGGCATAGAGTTTTACGTGGGTCTGTTCCTCCATTAAGGTATTTGCTACACCTTTTCTAAAGTGTTTAGGAGCTTCGGGAAAGGCGAGCAGAACATAGGCCATCATCTCAACTGCAAGTAGTTCATGGCCTGCGAAGCGGTGGAGGCAAATTGCCCGTTTTTCCTCTTTTTCGTGTTCTACAAAAGGTGGCAGTTTGTCTTTCTTAGAAAATTTACAAAATTGCATTCCGAGAGGTCTAGCCGGTTCTTTCCAAAAAACAGCATGGCCAGGTTCATGATCTTCAAGAGAATCAGGACAAAGAAGCTTTTCCTCTAATGTGTCACCACTTAAGATGCGAATTGCCCAATCTTTAATTTCCATTTATTCAATGGCGTGAATAAAGTAAGCAGGGAAAGCAAAATTATTATTCGTCCTTGGGCTGCCAATTAAGGTAACTTTTTTTCCAACATAGTTTTGAAGATCGATTTTTGTGCTATAGACATAGGCAACTGGCAAATCGTTTTCTCGCATGATAAAATCACCTGGTTTATTTTTCACAGGAGAGATATAAGCTTCTAAGATTCCAGATATGGGGACAGCTAAAAGTTTTTCTTGGTCATAGTATTCTTCAATATTTTTTTCCTGATTGAATTGTGTCCATGTGAGGTAGAGAGCTTCTTCAATGGGCTCCCATGTTTTCATTCGATCATTTAGTTCATCTTTTTGCACTGCTTTTGCAGCTTCTAAGAGGTTGCTTTCTTCTTGATGCATGGTTGATGATGCTTTTGCTTCTAGATAAGCAATTCTTTTTTGAAGATAAGTTTCCTGCAGAGTTGCCAAAAATTCCCTAGCCTTATCAACTTGTTCAGGAAAATCTGTGTAATCTTGGATGATTGTCTGATAACTTCTCTTCAATCTTTCAAAGTCAATTTCTTCAAAAGATTTGTTCATTTCAGCTTTGCAAAGAAGAGATGCTGATTCTAAAAGCTGATCTACAGCATTTCTGCGCTTATCCATTTGAGCTTTCATTTCAGGTCCACCAATGAATTCGACAAATTCTTTTGATATGAAAAAGCGCGTTTGTGAAGGAACGGGGATTTCTAGCCATTTATTGTGTTGCTCACTAACGACCCCTTTCACTTTATCACCTGTATTCAAATGGGCGATGATGGGAGATTCTAAACTGGGTTCTAAGCGAACATTAACTCTATTTCCTTCGACAACATTATCTAAAACAAAACTGCGAAAAACATAGGCTTTTACACCAAGAGGAGCTTCAATTGCCAAAAAATCTCCTTCTTCATCGACAACAGAAACATACTCATTTTTTTTCATTTCTCGAACAATTCGACTCTCTAAATCAGGCTGCAATCTCAATCTAACTTTGGACGCTTTGATTCTGCCTGTAAAAGGAGAAAATGGTTTTTTAATGATAGAAACTTTAGGGGCTGCAGCTATTTCATTTTGCTCTAATTTTATTTTGGGAGCTGGAGATACATTTTCTTTGGAAGCAGATTCTGTTTCATCTGCAAATATACCTGTCATGATGAGAGCAGATATGGATGCACATAGTAAAGAAAAAAGCTTAGTCATTGATATCCTCCTGAATCCTGTAGAATAGGAAACTTCATTCTAGGACTTAGAAACTTTTTACACCACAAATTTTCAAAAAGTGGAAACTTTTAGAGGAAGAAATTTAGCTTTTGAGAACGGCTGCAATATGTTCGCACGATTTTTTCCCACAAGTGCAGCCAATCGGCTCTCCTAAAAAAACATTGTAATGTTCTTCTTTATTGAGGGGATTTAAGACAAGATAAAGTTTATCTGAAATTCGCTCTATTTCCCAATCGTCGCGGAATTTGAGATCTTCTTCTGAGACAATATCTTCTTCATTTGCCGCGTCTTTTTCTGTGCCGAAGTGGATGGCTCGCATGATTTGGCAGTGAATGCAATTGCAATGGGGTTCAGGTTTTGGCATTGCTTCAACATTATCAAATCCCACTACTTTGGCTAGCGTCACAATTTTTTCAACCACTTCTTTAGGAAGGTCAGGAGAAGAGGCTCCTTCTGAACTGTGTTGCAAGATCGTTCCCAAATTGTCCACTCCTTCAATGCCAAGTTTAAAGGGAATTCCAATGATTGCAGAAGGATCAGGGAGCACATTCCCATTAAATGGATTAAAATTTTGTGGGAGGTTTTGCTTATTTGTATGAGTTTCTTGTTCCAAAAACCTCTCATGAGCAGCAAAAATTGCCTTTAAGACGGGATCGGGAAGATCGGGGATTTCAATAATCGTCCCATTTACAAGCTCTATGGTTAATACAGAAACTGTCTGGTTTTGTACTCTAAGAGAGAGCACATTTTTCCAAGAAGTGGAGATGTATGGAGGGATGCTTAAAATTTTATGATTGATTTTCATAATTTTTTTAACTCTTTAATTATGAACTGGTTATAAACTTTAGTCCAGCCCATTTATTTCAACAAGTCTATACATTCCTTTACTCTATTCTACATATCTACTTGTTTTTATCACTTATTTTAATAAAATAAGTTACCTGTGTCAATGTTTTTAGCGCTTTAGACAAGTAGTTGCTAAATATTTTATTTAAGTATTTGATTTTAAACAGATTATGATTTTCAATCATATATTTATATAGAAGTAAAAAAAAGCCATTTGTTAAGGAAGGTAGTATGGAACGAAAATTGGATTTGAATCTCAATTCCCAGAAAACAGCAATTTCAAAGCAGACTGTATCTAGAAAAACCTACGTAGTCGATACCAATGTCCTTCTGCATGATCCCGATGCGATTAAAAAGATCAAAGATAGCGATCTCATCATTCCTCTTTCTGTTTTAGAGGAGTTAGACAATATGAAAAGACAGACGGATGAGAGGGGAAAAAACGCTAGAAATGTCATTCGCTTTATCGACGCATTGAAGAATAAGCAAGGGGACATCCACTGCGGAATTAAATTAGAAAATGGGAATCTCATTAAAATTCATTCTGAGATTAAGACCCTAGAGAAGAAAAATTTCCCCTTTCTTTTAGACAAAGCTAATCAAAAGCTACTCATGGCCTATCAGCTATTTAGCGAAAACCCCAATGTAGTTTTTCTTTCCAAAGATCTAATCATGCGCGTAAAAGCGGAAGCTTTGGGAATTCCAGCTGAAGATTATGAAAATTTAAAGTTTTCTTATGACAATCTCTACAAAGGCTATAGAAAAATTGAAATTGCAAAACAAGAAATCGACCTCTTTTTCAAAGATGGCTCTCTTTCCATTGAAGCAAAAGATTTTAAGCCAAATGAATACTGCCTTCTCTTTTCTCCAGAAAGATCTTCTGCTGTTTGCAAATTCAATCCAGATAAAAAATGTCTAGAACCTCTGATGAAATTGTCTCGCGATATTTGGGGCATTTTACCTCTAAATTTGGAGCAGAAGTGCGCTCTAGATCTGCTTCTCAGGGATGACATCAAACTTGTCACCCTAGTTGGACCTGCAGGAACAGGAAAAACTCTTCTTGCTTTAGCTGCAGGATTGAGAAAGGTCCTTGATGAATCTGTCTATTCTCGCATTTTAGTGAGTAGACCCATTGTTCCATTGGGAAAAGATATAGGCTATCTTCCAGGTACAAAAGAGGAAAAACTCTACCATTGGATGCAGCCCATCTACGATAATCTTGAATTTTTGTGTGCATCCTCATCTGGAGAAGGAAATGGGAAGGATGCACAAACATGGATCATGGAAAGCAAAAAAATTGAGATGGAGGCTGTAACCTATATTCGAGGGCGCTCTTTACCTAAGATGTACATGATCATCGATGAGGCTCAAAACCTCACCCCTCATGAAGTAAAGACAATCATTTCAAGAGCAGGACAGGGGACAAAAGTTGTCCTCACTGGTGATCCCACACAAATCGATAATCCCTATCTCGATAAGGATTCCAATGCCCTTACCTTTACAGTCGGCAAATTCAGCGATCAAAGAATTTATGGACATATCTTTTTAGAGCGAACTGAAAGGTCCGAGCTTGCTGCTTTAGCAGCTGAAGTGCTATAATAGACCTCTAATTTTCCTTTTTTGATGGAGAAAGATATGAGCAGTAAAAGCTTTAAAATCCACTACAGGGGTTCACTATTCTGGTTGATCTTTTGGATCATTGTCTTTTTCCCGATAGGTTTGATCCTACTCTTTGCTAATGGCACCTTTCAATCCACCTCCGGTTCTCATCGCTTTCATTACAAAGGATCAATATTTTGGCTCATTTTTTGGATTATCTTCTTTTTTCCCGTTGCCATTGTGCTTTTACTGGTGAATGGCTTTTCCATCACTTCCACTGAACATTAAATATCATTACCCATAGAAAGAGATAATTGCAAAGCTAGGTTCTATGGAGCCGAGTCATTTACAAAAGCATAAATGCCAGGAAGACCGCGATAGTGTTCTTTGTAATCAAGGCCATATCCCACTACAAAGCGGTTTTCAATTTCACAGAGAACATAGTCAGGGCGATAGGTGGTTTCACGTTCAACGTTTTTTAACAGCAGGGTAAGGGTTTTCAGGCTTTTTGGATTTTTTCCCTGTAAATACTTCAAGATGCTAACCATGGTATTTCCTGAGTCAAAAATATCATCGATGAGAAGGACATCTTTAGATGAGAAATCAAGATGGCCAAGCCCCCTCAGTTTTAATTCGCCTCGTGCTTTTCCCTTTAGGCCATAGCTGCTAGCTCTAACACATTCAAGAGTAAAAGGCATATGAAGATTTCTGATTAAATCTGCGGCAAGGCAAATCGACCCTTTCATAACGGCCACAATGGTCAATTCCTTATCCTTATATTCTTCTTCAATAATTCTTGCTGCTTCTTTGAGTTTTTGCGAGATTGCATCTTGCGAAATGAGCAGTTCTAAGTTTTCTTGTGCTATACAAAGAGAAGTAAATAGAAATAATATGGAAATGATGAGGGATTTCATCTGTTTTCTCCTTTTTAAAAAAAAGAATGAATTGTAAAAAGAAGAGATAATTAAGGCAACTATGATTAGAAAAGAAAAAAAAGAGGCTTTAGAGAAGCGAATGGAAATCCTCAACATTCGTGAAGAAGATCTCATTGAGAAATTTATTCTTGGATCTGGAAGGGGTGGGCAAAAGATTCAAAAGACCTCATCCTGTGTCTATTTAAAACATATCCCAACAGGAGTCGAGATCAAATGTCAGAAAGAGCGATCTCGCGAGATGAATCGCTACTTTGCTCGCAAAGAGCTCTGTGATCGGATCGAGACAATCGAAAAAGGGATCCAATCAGAAAAGCAAAAATTAGCAGAAAAAATCCGCAGGCAAAAAAGAAGGCGATCCAGGCGTGGTCAGCAAAGAATTCTCGAAGAAAAAAAGCGTCATTCAGAAAAAAAGACCTTAAGGCAAATTCCTATGGAATAGGTTCTACAAAGCTAATATATATAGGGAATGAATTTATACGGAACGAGTTCACAATAACGCTTCCAATCTTCGCCATATTTTTTTGCACAGCGATGATAGTCTCTTTGATAGCGATGGGTAATCATCAACATGAAAAAAATGGGATAAAAATAGGGAAGAATTCCCGTAAACCCACAGCTCAATCCCCAAGTAGTTGCCATTATGGTATCTGCAGTGTAATGGATTTTCCGAGCGTAGCGATACCAGCCATCAATGAGAAGAGGATCACCGCTTGCTGTTTTTAACGTCAGAGGATTGTGCAAAGTTCCCCATGGAAGTTGAGGAAATGTTTTTCTCTGGACAAAGGTATTTCGAAGTTGCATGCGAAATCGATTTTTCTGGCTATTTGCCGTATCCCAAACATAGTAGGCAATTAAAAGCGTAGTAAATAAGAAAACCATGAATCCCGTTGAGAACTCTGGATTGTTTTTAAGAATGTAGAAAGATTGAAAACAGTAGACAAAGGGAACCCCGACATAATTCCAAAAAATCAACATCCAGCCAAACTTTTCATGAAAAATGTCCCATGTTGTGGGAATGCACTCTTCTCCCTTCATACAGGCATTGGTGTAAAGCCCATGAGCAATGATCATGAAGGCCATAGAAGCAGAAATTGTGCCGTAGGTTTCATATTGTTTGGCAGCAGCAGATAGAGTTAAGAAAAAAAGCAGCATCCATGGAATCCTGATTTCCGAGAATAATTTGAGATCAACGGGTCCAATTCTTGGGTTGAGCATATTGCCCATAAAAAAATCATAGATGGGCCTTCCAGATGGGTTATTTTCTTTTTTCAGCAAAATGGCACTAGCATAGAGAATGAGAGATAGAAGATTTGCAGAAATGATACCAATGGTAATCAATCCTCCCATGTGATCAGTAAATAACGTTAAAGAAAATAGACCTGTGAAATGCAAAATAAATGCGGTGAAAAGAGTTGCATACCAACATGAAATCCCATTACAGATATAGGTCAATTGTCGATTGCCCTCTGAGGGGATTGCTAGCCCTTTTACTTTAATACCTGGAAGAAACCGAGCAAGTCCGAACTGAAAGACAATAAAGCCAAGATATATCGCTATCGATGCACCAGTTGGGGCAGCCCCCTCGGCAATGTGTTTACCCATTCTCTGAAAAAAAGAGGGAAAATCAGCCAAAGACGACGGATAGATCAGGTCGCCTTGATAATAGGTTAGAGAAATCCAGAAATAATAGACGAGAAGATGGGAAAAAATAATGATGAAAAACGCCCCGATGGGGCCTCCAAATTCAAAATCTTTTTTCTCAATCTTTTCCAAAATATTTACCGCATTTTTTTGAAAATATTCCTATATCTACGCATTTAATGCAAATTCATAGATAATACCCTGCCAATTAATGAGGTAAATCATGAAAAAATGGATTATTCCAATCCTTTTCTCTTTTTGTTTCTTATCCGCTCTGCGTGGAAATGAAAAGGAAACTCCAGCTTCAAATGAGTGTAAAGACATTGATGATCAATATGGGTATTTTAGCTTTAGCTTCGGGTTTCCAGCCCTCTTTGGATTAAATATTGGATATCGAAGCCAACACAACCACAATGGATTTGAAATTGGCGGAGGGGTCGTTCCTCTTGTCTTTATTTATGAGTTACATGCTTACACAAGTTATTTATATTACCCCAAGCCTTCGCTTGATTCTCAATTCTATTTTGGTTTAGGAGTTCGCGGTGGTTATGCAAACTGTATGGGAAATAAGTGGAGAAGAGGCGCAGGATATATCGCTCCTGGGATCATTTTGGGAAAGAGTTACCTAAATCCTAAAAATGATAAGAGATTTTTTCAGGTTGCTGTCTCTCCAACTGCCTATACCCATAAGAAATTTCGATTTGCTCCATCGATTAATATCTCTTATGGCTATGCATTTTGATTCAACCTTCCTATAAAATTGTATTTTTCGGTGAAGAAAGCAGGAACTTGCGGAGCTCTTCTTTAGTTGCAAATGCTTTGCGGCTTAAACATTGAAGAGTTACATGAGAAGTAGTCAACTGACCATTCCCAATAAAATAGATATTTCGAGCAACAACTTTAGGTTCTTTTGCACCATAACCGGAATCTAGTGGATTAAAGGATAATTTGCCTAAAATAATGATATTTTTAAATTCAAGGCTTATATGGACAGAAAAGTCTTTTTGATCATTTTTACTTACAATAAGGTCAACGTCTGGTCCTGATGAGTACATATCATAATCTTTTGAATCATCCAGCCTGTCGAAAAGATAATTGACATAGTATTGTACATCGGGATCCACAGACGATATAGTCGTCATAACTCTCCTCCTTTTTTATAAGGAAAAAGTGTATCGTCCTGAATGGATAATTTCAATAATAAGTTTCCTGCAATAGACTAAGATTTTTGCTTCGATTTTTTATTCGATACTCTATTCTCTTTCAAAAGAGTGGTTAGTTCACTCTTAAAGTCATCTACTTTAGAATAAATATTCCAACTTTTTGGTTGAACGAATACATTTTTTGTGGAAGTAGATTGATTGATGGTGAAAATGTGACGGGCATGAAGAGTTGGCCGGAGTTTTTCATCTTCTATTGAAGATTGAATGGTCAATTTACCTAAAACGACAATATCGTTAAAATATCGATTTTTTCCATCAGAAAAATCCAAGGTTATTGTCTTCTTTTCACTTATGAAAAAGTCGGTAACCTCATTCTTATTAAAGCTAGATCTAGCAATTTTTTCCAGATCTTGAGTTACATCATCGGAAATATTAGAAAAAGTTTGCCATCTTTCAAGTGGAAGCCCTGCTAAAGTAGTACCGTGTATAGATTTTGGCATCATTTACTCCATTTGATTGAATAATGGGATAGGTTCATTATCTTCTAGAAAATTTTTTCCTTCGGTGATGAGAGCAAAGCATTGCGGAATGCTTCTTTATTATCAAAAGTTTGTCGATTTAAACACTCAAGGGTCACGTAAAAAACATCTAATTTACCATTTCCAATAACATAAATGTTTCGAACCACAACTTTTGGACTAGGACATCCATTTCCGATAGGGAATTTCGGATTAAATGCTAAACGACCGAAAACAAAAATATTTTTTATCTTAAGACCACGATCATTATCAACTGAGAAAAATTTATTTACATTTTTTCCAATAATAAGATCATACTCTCCTCCTGATAATATAGCGTGCTCTTTTGAATCTTCTGATTTAACTAGAAGATCCTCAACATATTGTAGTAGCTCTGGATCTATGGTTTTTACAGTTGTCATTCCTATTTTTCTACTTTATACCGAAATGAATTCAAAAATTGGTTTTGGGCAACGTGAAAGCTTTCGAAATTCGTCGATCTTAAATGACCTAATATTAATAATATGAGGTCATTTAAGATCGACGAATTGCGGTGCTTTGGCGCAGCCGAAAATCCAGTTTTTGAGTTCATTTCGGTATAGTTATGAGTTTTTTTTCTAGAGCCTAGGTTCATGAGCTTATGTTTTTTCTATAGTAATATAGAGTCCGCTATGATCCGAAAGAGACTTCCAGTTAAATTTCTTACAATCAAAATTATTTTCTATTCGAGAAGTATCTAAGAGTATATTATGCGCTTTCAAAACAATGGCATAATCAAGAATAGTTGGACCTGAAGGGAGTTTTCCCCATCGCTTAGCCAATAAGGAGTCTCCTCCCCAAGTTGCGTTATCTAAAGGGCTATATAGACCATATTTTTCTTGTGATTTTCTATACTCGATTTCGTCAAAATTGAGATCCCCTACAAGGATAGATTTTTGGCATTTTTTCATTTTTTCAATGATGAGATCCAGTTGATCGCTGCGAGCTTGCACCTCTTTTTCTGTAGTAAACCCCACTGCTTCCGAATGTTGAAGGTGCGTTGCAAAAGTTCGATAAGGGCCGGTACCAAAAGAAAACACCCCTTTTCGACAATACTTTGTTCGTCCAACAAGCATTGATTCAGGGAATGGTTCAAACTCTGCATCTTTTAATGCAAATTTACTTGCAATAAAAATACCTGAATTAGTCCCTATACTGCTATTCCCAATAGTAAAATAGAAATGTGCATATTTTTCTTTTAATCTTTGTATGAGCACATCGCATAAAAGCTGGTCAAAAACTTCATAAAGACAAATGACTTTTGGATCTTTTTTTAGAATGGTCTCGATGATTCTATCTATTCTCTCTCTCCAATGGCTAACTCCTCCGTCTGACAGAGAATAGCCAGCAGGAACTCCAGCAATATTCCATGATAAGAGAGTAAAGGTTTCATCGAGCATATTTATTTCTTTAGCTTCGCCTTTTGCATAAAGAAAATTATTCTGTCGGATTAAAATAGCAAAGTAGCGAAGAGCAACTCCCGGTAGAGTTGTAAAAAGAGAGGCAGTAAAGCAATAAAGTGCTCCTGCAAAGTAGAAAAAGCGAATAGCAAACAAGACCACTCGATTTTTGTCTGGATAGAGGATATCTGCAACGTAGCAATCAACCAAATACTCTCTCGTCAAACAAATGGGACTTGTCAAATGCGATGCAAGGGAAAAGAGGTGCCATGAAACTGTATTTTGCCATGAAGGGTACGCAACAGCAGGTTTTGGTATGGGAATAGACGTGGAGTGAGCTGTTGTATGATTAACACTACCGCTAAATGCATTGCCCATATTGCCCCCTGATTTGAAGCCAAAAAGCTTACTACAATTTGTCTTAAAAAAATAGATTATTCAGAAAAACTACGAGAAATATTGAAGAAAAGGTGCTGAGTAATAGGTGCTGCTATTCCAGCTCTTAGCGCTCCTTTGTTTGCAATGATTCGAAAAAACATTGCAGAAATGAATTTATACCACCAAAGATTGCTAAATTTGGGAATAACAATGGCAGAAGGTGAGGGAGAAACATCAGCAAGGCCACAAACTAGGCTATCGGTAAAAATAAAGAGGCGGGCGGAATAGGATTCTGGTAGGGTCTGCAAAAGGAGCTCCCGCACTATGGCCCAGACAAATGCTAATTTTGTATCTAGAGTAAGGTGTGAAGTTGTTGCAGCTCTTCCGACAAGGGTTCCAGCAGCTGGCATGGCAATTGATAGGACAGCAGCAAAACGAAAGATCATCGCTGTTTTGCTTCTTGTAAGTAATATTCCTGAATAGGTGGCCTCTTCTAAAATGGCGCTTGTAATACCATTTATAAAGGAATGGTCTGCTTTTGTTACTTCTTCCTTTATTTCTTTTATTAAAAGAAACTGGAGTGCGCCATCAAAGCAAGTGGCGATAGAAAAAAGCTGCATGCCTACAAAGAACCCCGCATCATGACCAGGTGTTACAGGTAATTTTTTAACATAGGAAATGGCTGAAAAAGTTGAAACCCCAATGTCAAATAATAAGCTTTTCATCAGAAGTATTATAGCTCCCCATTTTGTGAATTTCTACTTTTAAAAAATTTTATTTACAACTAACAACGAGAAGATCTACAAGAAGGGCAAGGGAAGTCTGGGGGGAGAATGGTATGTCCATTGCAAAAGTGATCGAAGTGCTTTGTGAGGGGAAAAGTATTGAAGATGCTTTAGAATCAGGAATACGAGAAGCGAGTAAAACGGTCAAAAATATTAAGCAGATTGACGTCAAATGGATTCACGCCAATGTGCAAAATGACAGGATTGTCAAGTATAGAGTGAATGCTAAAATCAGCTTTGTAATCGACCACTAAAAATCCAGCCGAAGGCGCGCAACAAGCCCTGAAAGCACTAAATCATTTTGTATGAAATCAAGAATGGGTACATCCACAAGAACCACTCCAGCTGACTCAACCCCAAATCGATGAAAAGTTTTTCTTTTCACATGGTTAATCCAGAAGTGGTATTCCCATCCTGTATCTAATGCAATGTGGCAGCGGCGGCCTAGATTACTTTCCCATCTAAATCCCAACGCTAAATCAAGAATTGGCTGCATGCCAAAAGTATGGTTAGAGATATCAAAGGTTGAAAGTAGGGGTGAAGTATCACTGAACCGATTTTTTCTCGTAAATGAAAATTTTCCCCAAAGAAGAGAAAAATCAGCTGAACCAAATATGCTGAAATTGCGTACAAAATGCCAGCTTGAATTTGCTCCAGCTACAAATCCAACGCCCCAATAGTGGTTGAATAAATTGGTCTTGTTATTGATGGAAAAAATAAGACCTTCCTCTGGATCTACGACATCGCGAAGACCTTTTAAGAAAAAACGAATCCTAGTCCACGAACCCCTTAAAGCAACAAAGGGAGTCAGAGTAGTTTTTTTTGAGACCCAAAATTTTCTTCCTAAGCTTAAATCGATCAGATTAAAATTTAAATCCCAACGAGTTTTTATCGAATCGTACATTGTCGTTGTAAGAAGTGATCCATCATTCCAATAATTAACAAGAGTTTCCTGACCCTCTACAGTTGGCAGTCCTTCACCAAAATGAGGAGAGACCCTCTTAGAAGCTTTGACCTTATTGTGAAAATAGGTCCATGTTGCATCGATATCCCAGTGGTCATTCGGAGTATGGTAGCCCATTCCTAAGCGAAATCCAGGATCAAAGTCAGCATCAAAATAGAAATCTTTATCGGAGACAGGCCTTGTCCCTCCGCCAACAATACGCGGCGCGGCTATAATACGTGTCGCATAAGATAGTCCATTTTCTTTCGCAAACCAATATAAAAAGTCTATCGAAATCTGCTGTCCGAAGTCACATTCGAGATTATAAAAGGGGACTGTCAAACATTCACAAGAAGGTAAAGATTTTTTTCGGCAGGGAGGGCATGAGGATTGTTCTTCTGAAAAAACTATTGTACTAGCAAAAAAAGAAAAGAGTAAAAAAGTTATTAGGAATGTTTTTTGCATAGATTTCTATATGGGTCCCTTATGTTAAGAAAAATAAAGAATAGACAAAATAAATAATTTTAAGAAATACATTTTCTTGGAATGTAAGCTTTTCCCTGATAAAATTACTGCTTTTTTAATATAGGATATATATGGCTTCTACTATCGGAAGGGTTCGATTTGGAATTCCTGATGGGAGAGTTCCTTGGATACCTGTTGATAATTTTTTTCAAGCCTGTTTAGATGGGCAAGAAAGCTATCCTTATCCGCACAAGACACAGGATCGCGCTTTTACAGCCGTTGTTAAACCTGCATTTACACGTATAGATGAAGTAATCATCTATGAAAACACTGTTATTCATGTTCTTAAAAAAATAAGTTTAATCGCATCCAAAGGGATTAAAATTGGGCCTGGATCAGTATTAGTAGGAGATATTGCACTTAATGCTCCAGTTATTGAGATATTTGATAAAACAGATTTACCTGTACGTACAACATTGATTCCAAAAAATCACCTTCATATTGAAACAGACCGGTTGCTCATCGATGGAGCAGACGTTATTCGTACTCAGCAATCTGATTTTATAATAAAAAAAGAAATCAAATTGTTAAATATAACAAAAAACTCAGAATGGTTGGATAGTGTGTTTAAAAACAACCCTCTGCATCAAGTCTAATTCCTACCCATTTATCGACAAGTTGCCCGGCCCAAAAATCAAAAGCAAAAGAAGGCCCCCAATGATCGCTACATCTTTCATGAAAAAGGTCTTTTCTATCGTTCGCATCTCACCTGAAAGATTCCAGAAGTCGTGCATCTTAATTGTAGCAGGGATGGTAAATAGAATGAGAATGAGCGCCCCAACTCGTGTATAAAATCCCAAAGCTACTAGAACCCCTCCGCCAATTTGCAGGATTATCGCTATGGGAAGAGATAGGACTATCAGTGGAAAATTCTTAGATTGCATGTAAGCAATCGTTCCTCTCCAATTTGCCAACTTTGCTGACGCTGCCCATATGTACAATGAAGCGATGCATAAGCGGCTAATGAGAATAAAAAGATTTTGCCAAAAGTCCATTTTTTTAAAATGGAGAAATAGAAAATTTTATGCAAACAAATCTGTTTCTACCAAAACGCTCTATGCTTTCAACTTGCCGAGCATTTCATCAGCTGCTTGATCTCTAATTTTTTTATAATCAGATGCTGGATGCATCTCAATTTTTCCATCTATAAATACGCTCATTCCGTGCCATCCAATCCAACTAGGATCTGGTAATTCTTTCTCTTTGCTTTGTTTTATTATTTCAATAAGTTTTGACCGTATAAAAGATGCTAGCATCTCTTTCTTTTCATTTCCTATATCAGCTAGACTTTTTTTGAGATGTTTTTGAACTTGGTTTTCTAAGATTTTCATATACGTTTCTGCCACACGCCCAGGTGCATCTCCATTAAATACAGAGGGATCTCTTGAGCATTTACTGTCTTGGAGTACTCGAAAAGTCGCCGCTTTTATAAGAGGCATTGAAATAGAATGAATTGCCTCAACAGTTGGATAATTAACAAACTCTGCAATCGCTTGTTCAAACATTAAAGGTGCATGTAGTTTAGAATGAGACTTAAGCCACTCTAATCGTTTTTCTTTATCTTTTTCACTCCAAAGGGCCTTTAAAACAGGAATATATCTGCTTTCCTTCAAATTTTTTTCAATTTCCGCACTATTCGATAATCCTTTTCCTTCTTTGATAATTTTATCTGCTTCAGTAGGATTTAGCTGCTTTTCACAAAAACTAACCACATCTTGCTCATTTGCTGAAAAATTCATTATTTTATTAGCCATGAGACCTCTTTTTAAATTGAAGCCAATAATACTACTACCTTGGCAGTTTTTGAAATAGAGAATTATCGTTCGTTAGCTGGACCTTCTGTGGCAAAAGTAGAAAGGCATAGACCCTGTGCAAAGTAATAGATTTTGCCAAAAGTTCATCTTTCCAATAGTATTGGTTTTTTATGATAAACATTGCAATTTTATGATATTTTTCAAATCACCCTACCTTACCAAATCCCATTGGCCGAATGGGATGCAACTCGTGATCTCTTTTTCTATGCAATTTGAAGCAGGAGGACAACCGGAAGGAGCAGATAGCCCTTTTTCAGGAGCTCCTTTGCCAAAGCAATATCCAGATTTGCCTGCACGAACATGGTTTGCTTATGGAGTGAATGAGGGAATTTGGCGAATGTTAGAGCTTTGGGACAGATATGGAATAAAAGTCACTTCTCATATTGTTGGAGAAGCTGCACGTAAATATCCCGATCTTGCTAGAGCAATAGCTGATCGAGGTCATGAAATTGCTGCACATGGCATGCGCTGGGATAATCAATATGATATGTCTTATGAAAATGAGAAGCGATTTATTCTTGAAGGTGTGGAAACAGTTGAAAACATTACTGGTAAACGCTCCATTGGCTATAACTGTAACTGGCTAAGAAGAAGCAAAAATACACTTAAAATTCTTCAAGACCTGGAATTTCTTTACCATATCGATGATCTTTGTAGAGATGAGCCGTTTGTAACTTTAGTTCGAGGAAAAAAATTTGCTGTGGTTCCCTATACCCTTAGAAATAATGATATTGTTGTAATAGAAGGTAGAGATTTTTCAGCAGAACAATTTCTCAATCAATTAAAATTTGAGTTTGATCGACTTTATTTAGAAGGAAAAAAACGACGGCGGATGATGTCTGTCAGCTTACATGATCGAATTGGAGGCACCCCAGCTATTGTGCAAATCATAGATCAATTTATAAAATATGCGAAAAAACACAAAAAAGTTGCATTCATGCGTAAAGAGGAGGTTGCACGAATTATTCTAAATGAAAAAGATGCTTTTATCGATGAAACAGAATCCGAGTATAATAAATAAGAAGATTTTGAAAATTGTAAGGGTTGCATGAGAGTATTTTTCACTTTTTTTTCATCGCTAAGAGATTATCAGCTTTTTAAAGTAAACGCGTCAATGATAAATTTTAGTTTCATTTGGTTTGTTTGTTCTTGCGACAAGCTTTAATGATGAAATAACTTGGGTAGATATCTCCATCAACTTTTTCTGCTGCTGAGTCAACCCCCTCTTCATATGCTAATAGGGAGAAATTTTCAAAAAAAACGGGACTCAAATATTCGTTCAAAGTATGAGATGGTTCTCTTACACTTACTTGTCCATCAAAAAAAATAGATTCTACAATTTCCTTTTGAAAATAGCTTTTCCTTTTACACTTTTTTTCAATAAACTGTCGAATAGGGTGGCTTGAAAGGTATATCAGCAGTCCACTCGGTTTAAGAACTCGTGCAATTTCCATATAGATAGGACCTATATTAGGTGAACTTTGCAATGCCCATTTACTACTAATAATATCAAAAAAATAGTCAGAAAAAGGAATATTTTCAAAGTAACCAATTTTAATATCTCCGTTGGGAATATTCTTTTTTGCCATACAAACCATTTCTTCTGAGGCATCGATTCCAAAGACATCTGCTCCCTTTGACTGCATGTAAATGAGATCGTAACCATTGCCGCAACCTAAATCGAGTATTTTCTTTCCTTTTAAAGAGAAATCAAAGTATCGAAAGTAAGCTTTAATGCTATCTTGGTTATGAGAAACTACTAATTTGGAATACTTTTCTGCAAATTCATTATATTGCTTCAACATTGATTTTTCGATTCTTAAAAGTAATATCCTCAGTGAGCATAGCACAATTCAAAAAATAGGCAATGTGAGAGATGAGAGGAAATTTTGAAATGAACCGAGCACCGCTATTTAATGATACCCCTGAAAAGGCAAAAAAATACTCTAGTTCGACTTTTCAGAATACTTATTATCTAGGATTTAGAGATATAAAAGCTTTCTTAAAGAAATATCCGCCAGATGGTAATAAAGCTATAGATTATGGGTGTGGAACTGGGCGATCAACAACCTTTTTAAAATCTTTGGGATTTGAGCCAATTGGGGTTGATATAAGTAAGAATATGCTAAAACAAGCGATTGCTATTGATAAGGAGTCTCACTATTTTTTGATTGAGAGTAGCAAAATTCCAGTTTTAGAAGAAACATACGACTTATTCTTCTCTTCCTTTGTTTTTTTTACCATTTCAAGCCAAAAATCGATTTTCGAAATATGTTGTGAAGCTCATCGAGTTTTGAATAATCGGGGGATTTTTTTAGTAGTTACTGGAAGCGAGCAATTATACTCACATGATTGGCTTTCATATGATGTAGATTTTCCGCAAAATAAAAACCTTACGCATGGAGGTGAAGCTAAAATTTTTTTAAAAGATCTGGGAATTGAATATATAAACTATTTTTGGCCAGATGAGATTCTTTGCGACCTATTTATAAAAGCTGGATTCAGAATTCTTAAAAAGCATTTTCCACTAGGGAGACTAGATGAAAATCCAAACTGGATTTCAGAGATAAAAGTAGCTCCTTATGTAATTTATATCTTAGAAAAAATTGTCGCTTAACCCTTTTTTAGATCCATTTCGTGGGACATACTTAAGTTAAGTAGGCCAAGAAATGAATCTAAAATCTGTAAAAAAAGGTGTAAAAAGCGGTTTTTTGAATTTCGGAATAGGTTCAAAATCGAATATTTCTGTCGAGCAAAAGAGAAAAAGCTGAAGGGCTTTGCAAATTAAATTTCTTTAGTAATGTCTTAAGCTTCAATAGCTCACCAAAAAAATCCTTTTACAAATTTTTATTGAAAGATTAAATTATTTTCTCTTTAACCATAGGACTAAAATGGCATGGGCAAGCATATCTCCCTATCAAGACACGCAGGTTTGGGATAAAAATCAACTTCTACAGCAAGGATATGTAAAGATTTCACCACAATCTTACAAAGAATCTGCTCTATGTGGCCATCTAATGCAAACAGTAGAGACGATAAAAACGTTTTTTTGGACGAATTACAAATTAGTTGGCGCAGATGATCAAGGAAAAATTCCACCATTTTTTATTCATTTGGAAAGAGATAACGCATATTATCATCCGAAAACTCCAGAACATCCAGAAATTTTCAATTTTAATGATAATTACGTTTTAGATCATCCTGAGATCGTGTGTCATGAGTTTACTCATGCAGTTATAGAGAATGTAAATCCTCTTGGAAATCGAGGGGAAGCAGGAGCAATCAATGAATCGATTGCTGATGTAGTCGGTATTGTATTTAGAAACAATGTATATGGGAAAAAGGATTGGAATATTGTCAATCGTGATTTAAGCAATCAATTTACAATAAAAGACTTAAAAGAAACTAACCCAAAGTGTGATCGACAAGGAAAAACCACTAATGATAATGGCAACGTGCATCACAATAGCTGCCTCTTAAGTCATGGTTTTTATCTCGCCTCAAAAGATCTTGCGAAATCAAATGGTGATCCAGGAAATAAACTATTGCTAAAAATTTGGTGGGAATCTTTCAACGAGCTTGAAGAGAAAGACAAAGACTTCAAAGGCTTTGCAAAAAAAACTATTGAGATTGGATATAAAGAGCTCAATCCAATTGGTGAAACCATAAAAAAAGCTTGGTTCGCAGTTGGATTCTCATTTTAATTCCCTTTTTAACTTCTTAAAATTGCCTGTGAAGTACCTCTCCTGCAATACTACTTCAATCTAAAAATTAAGGATGACTTTAAAAATCGCCTGCATTATTTATCAGGATTAAAAGCTTTATTTACGAGATGATTGATTTTAGTTCATTTTTTCCTCAATCGATAAATTGGAGCCCAGAGCAGAGAGCCAAACGATTAAAAGAATTTCACCTAGATATTCTTTTTGATAAAGAAGGGAAATTCTTCAACACCACTTTTACCCAACAACAGGTCGTTAACACATTAGAACTAGATCTTCAAATTTTAAGTAAAAAATTGCCAAAAAGAGGCTTCAGTTTAAAGATGTCCACTGCAAAGGTGCAAGATGTCATCAATTTCCTAGAACTTTTTGCTATGTGGGCCCGTTTCAAAGGGGAATCAAAGGTGGGTTTAGAAAAAGCTGTAAATAATATTTTGGAGACTTTAGAAACTTTGCGCGAGGAAATCCAGCTGCCAAAAAAGATCCAAAAAAAGATTTCCTCTAATAAAGTTACAAGTTGCATTAAAAAAATTCAAAAAGTGTATGCCAATCATTTAGGAGTAAATGACCAAATAGCAACTTCTCAAATAATAGAAAAAGCCTTAACGATCTTGCGATCCTATACAAAACGTCTTTCTTGATAATTCATCATCTAATTGAATGAAGTTATAAACCTATCTTACTATCATCTTAGGTTTGTTAAGAATTTATTTTTGAGACTATTTTTTTTGGTTGAAAGCTAGGATTAATTTTTACGATTTAATTGCGCGTCTATGAGGATATAAGCAAGGCTTAATGGTTGAGGCAACTGGGGTAGATGAAAAGAATCGAACCAGGCTGCATCTTCAATTTCACAAGAATCGATTTTAATCTCTCCTGCTAACCATTCGCACGTGAATCCAACCATTAGCGAGTATGAAAAAGGCCATGGTTGACTGCCGAAATAACGCACATTTTTTACTTTAATTCCCACTTCTTCTAAAACTTCACGAGCAACACATTGTTCAAGAGTTTCTCCTGGATCAACAAAACCTGCTAGAACGCTGTATACGTTTTGGGGAAAATGGGGACTTCGAGCTAAAAGAATTTTTTCATCCTTTTTCACTAAAGCCATGATTGCTGGCATTAATTTTGGGTAAGCAAGTTGCCCACATGATTTACATTCACGGCACCGTTCATTTTGGCGAGAAAAGGTAATATTTCCACAGAACCCACAAAATTGGTTGGTGCGATCCCAATGAATAAGTTGCAGGGCTCTTCCTGCTACAGCATAATTCTCTTCATCAAGAAGAGTATGAAGAAGTCTTAAACTAGTCCAAAGCCATCCGGAAGGAGCTTTATCTTGGGAGTCAACCTCGCCTGTAAAAAGATGTTTATTTCTCAATGTTCCTAGATAGAGGGTCCTTTGCAAAGAAAAATTATGGTGGAAAGGCAGAGTTTTTCTATCTTCAGCAATAAGTAATTGATCTTTTGAAAAAATAAACCATAGTGTTTCTCCACTAGCTGGTGGTAATAGAGAGTCTTTAAAGCCTATGGGTGCTGCAAATGGCGGTAAAATCATAATAAGATATTAGAGTCTGTCGTCGAAATTTTGTAAATTCTTCTTCCTTTACTCCACCCAAATTTTGCCTCATTTGTTAAAACTGATGAAGTGGTGGATTAAGTCAGATATTAGTTGAGACCTGGAGGCTTTCGAGAATCGAACTCTCGTTCTTAGCAACTCTACAACTAGGGGAAATTATAATGGTTTCTCTAATAGCAGAGTAAATGAAAAAACGTTTCCGATATTCTTTTTTACTTGAAAGCCAACCTTCTTGCATAATTGAAGAACCCTACTTTTGCGCTGAAAATGGGGGTCGAAAATGACCTCTGTTATAGCTAGTATGCCGCCAGGCTTAAGAGAGTTATATATTTCTTTTAAACCGCTTTCTTGGTCGGGTATCTCTCCCAAAACGGTGACTAATAATGCTCGGTCATATTGACTATGTTCTAATTTACCATCTCCTATTTTAGCATGAAGATAGTGAATGTTTTGTAAACCTGTGGCCTCTGCTTTTTCTTGGACACGATTCAACATTCCTTGTTGCATATCTAAAGCTGTAACTTTTCCTTTTGGATCAATCTTCTTTGAAATGGGAAGTGTAAGCCGACCTGGTCCACAACCTACATCTAATACATTCATACCTGATTTAAGGTCCAAGTATTCAATAATAGTGTTAGCACGATTATTCTTAGTGAAGGGGTTATCGAGTTCTACTAGCCAGCTTAACCAAGTTGGGCAAGGAAGTTTCCATCGACGCGAGGAAAATCGCCACAAAATACCGATCAAAATTCCAAGAATTGCTAACCCGATGATGATGTACAAAAAAGAGTACATAAATCAATTTCTCTTCCCAAGTCGTTATTACGCTCGATATCAAGGTCGAAAGTAGAAAATGGTGACTCTGATAAAAATTCTCCTAAGGTGTTCTTAGGGGTATAGATTTTTTCAAATTCCTCATGAGAAATGATAACAACAACAGGGCGACCATTTTTAGTAATTGTATGATATCCACCTTCAATTACTTCATCCACTAATTCGGAAAAACGAGCTTTGGCTTCTTGCAATTGCCAGGTTTCATGTCTACCATGGCTATACCTAATTGTTCGTCCTTTTCTTGACATCACAAAACCCCTCTAGTCAGACTAGCCATAGTCTAATGACGTTATTATTTTTTTTCAATCCGATATAGGAGCATTCATCTCCGCCTTTCACAAACAACTAGTGATGCAACAACGAAGCTTTCTGCTTCTTAGTGAAAAGAAATAGCTCGGGATTTCCAGGCCCTAAATTTTGGAGGTGGGGAGACGCTATTTCAGAACTTTTGACTGGGAAAAATTGCAGATTCCTCCTAATCTCGTCCTATCAAGGACAAAAAGGGATTTAATATGACAATGACAATACAAGAAATGTCAGATCGTTTTGAAATAATGGATTTGCTAGTTGATTACTGCTCCGCAGTTGACAGCCACGATATTGATGCTTTCGATCTCATTTTTACTAGCGATGCTCGCATAGACTATTCCAAAGCTGGTGGGCCAAAGGCTGACCTCAAAACAATTAAAAAATTCTTAAAAGAGAATCTGGGTGATTTGCCGCGCCAGCATATGATTTCGAATCACAGAATTCGAATTCAGGGAGATCGAGCCGATGTGCGCTGCCTCTGCCACAATCCATTAGAGCTGCCTCCTCAGCAAGGAACTCTTCTTGAGGTAATGTTATGGGGACTTTGGTATGACGACAAATTCGTTCGGACATCTAAAGGATGGCGAATCAAGGAAAGGGTTACCAAGCCCTGTTACAACTGGAAGATTCAAAGAATAGAATAAAAAAGACCGGGAGAATTTCCCGGCCTCGTGTTTTGGAGGTGGAGAGAATCGAACTCTCGTCCTTAGCAAACTCTACATCCACGACTACATGCTTAGCACCTTTGGCGGGTGGAAGTTGATTCTGCTGAAAGGTGCCACACTTGAAATCAACTTGTCTTATTTAGTCTCGAATATCTGCCTTAAAGACGCAGACAGAAATTCCAACCGAGGTCAATGACGGCGGTTCCAAAACTCTCGGTGTAGTTTTGGGCCACCGAGCAGTTAAAGCTGTTAGGCCTTAAGCTACTTGTAAACCAGCTTTTTCGAAATCGAAATTGCCAGCGGTGTTAATTTCACCATTTATTGTTTTGCCAGTTTTTTAAAGAGGCCAACCGGCGTCCTCTGCATGCCATGAATGCTTCGCTCCCAAGTCGAAGCCATTACACCCCCATAAATAGTATACAAATTTTTATCATTTTTTGATACTTTAAACAAGTCTTTGATTAAGAAAGACTTAAAATTGAGGTTTTTATGGATTAATTATAAAAAAGCTCGCAATTTTGCGTCAATTCCATTAGATTTTAGCGAATAGACTTTTTCCGAAACTCGCTTTTTTCGAAAAAAATAATGTTTTTTCAGCAGATCTAAAAGCGGTTTTTGAGCAACAATGTGTAGAACACATGGGCGAAAAAGCTGATTTTAGAGATGCTAAAAAGGAAATTTTTAGCGAGAAAATGGAGTTCCGGAAGAAGTCTAATGTTTGAATTTGAACAAAAAGAGAGCTTTCCACAAAGAGAGGAGAGAATTTTAGAGTTTTGGAACGCGAGAAATGTCTTTCAAACCTCTTTGAAGATCCGAGAAAAAGGGGATCTCTTTACTTTCTATGATGGCCCGCCCTTTGCAACGGGACTGCCTCACTATGGCCATCTTTTAGCGGGCACGATTAAAGATGTCATTCCTAGATATAAGACGATGAAGGGGTATTATGTTCCAAGGAGATTTGGCTGGGATTGTCATGGTCTTCCTGTGGAAAATGAGATTGAAAAGGCAAAGGATCTATCTGGGGCGCCAGCGATTGAAGCCTTTGGAATTGGAAAATTCAATGAAGAGTGTCGAGCGATCGTATTGCGCTATACGGAAGAATGGAAAACGACGGTTCAGAGAATGGGCAGATGGGTGGATTTTGAACAGACTTATCGAACTATGGATCTTTCCTTTATGGAATCGGTCTGGTGGGTTTTTGCTCAGTTGTATGCAAAAGGGTTGGTCTATGAGGGATTTAAGGTCATGCCTTTTTCTGCAAAGTTGGGAACACCTCTTTCTAACTTTGAAGCAAATCTCAATTACAAAGAGGTGGATGATCCATCGCTCGTGGTCTCTTTTCCATTGGAGAGTGAAGAAAAAAGCTATTTTCTCGTTTGGACAACCACTCCATGGACCCTTCCTTCGAATTTGGCCTTAGCTGTTTCTCCAGAGACAGAATATGTCAAAGTTTTGGAAAAGGCATCGGGAAAAAAGTTCATTTTAGCAAAGGGAAGATTATCTCATTATTTCAAGGATCCGTCTGGGATTTCTATTGTGAGTGAATTTCCTGGGAAAAAACTGGTAGGTCAGAGATATAAACCGGTTTTTCCCTATTTTCAACAAGAGAGAAAAAACGCTTTTCGCGTTGTAGAGGAAAAGCTCATTTCAAGTGAGGAAGGGACGGGGATTGTCCATTTTGCTCCAGCTTTTGGAGAGCTCGACTTTTTTGCTTGTTTGCGAGAGGGAATTGAGCTTGTTTGTCCTATCGATCACAATGGAAAGTTTACAAAAGAGATTCCAGAATTTGAAGGCATTTTTGTAAAAGATGCGGATAAAGAAATCATTCGAAAGTTAAAACAAAATCAACTGGTGTTTCACCATGGGCAAATCCGACACAGGTATCCTTTTTGCTGGCGGTCAGATACTCCTCTTTTGTATCGAGCTGTGCAAACCTGGTTTGTCGCTGTGGAAAAAGTAAAAGAAGCGCTTTTAACTGCCAATGCAACGATCCATTGGGTTCCAGGGCACATTAAAAATGGCCGCTTTGGCAATTGGCTGGAAAATGCCAGGGATTGGGCGATTTCGCGAAATCGCTATTGGGGGACGCCAATTCCAATTTGGAGAAGTAGTGATGGAGAGATCATTGTCATTGGAAGTATTCAGGAGTTGGAAAAAAGAGTGGGAAAAAATATTAAAGATCTCCATCGCCACTTTATTGATGATCTAATTTTTAAAGAGGGTGGAAAAACATTTAAGCGTATTCCTGATGTTTTTGATTGTTGGTTTGAATCAGGCTCGATGCCCTATGCACAAAATCATTATCCCTTTGAAAATCGCGAGGAGACATTAAAGGGATTTCCAGCAGATTTCATTGGAGAAGGACTAGACCAAACTAGAGGATGGTTTTACACGTTGCATGTTCTTTCAGTTGCTCTTTTTCATGCGCCTGCTTTTAAAAATGTCATTGTAAATGGGATTGTACTGGCGGAAGATGGGAACAAGATGTCAAAAAGGCTCAAAAATTATCCTGATCCTGGAAGAGTGGTCCAAGAATATGGAGCAGATGCAATTCGCCTTTTTTTCTTAAATAGTCCTGCAGTGGTTGCAGATGATTTGAAATTTTCGGAAAGGGGCGTTGAACTCATATTGAGGCAAGTTCTCATCCCTCTTTGGAATAGTTATCTCTTTTTAGCGACTTATGCCAAAATTTATGAATGGCAACCCCCGAAAAAGTTTTCTAAAAATGTGGAAAATGACATTGACAGATGGATTTTGTCGCGCGTGAATAAACTCATTTTAGATGTCACGCAAGCGATGGATAGATATGAGCTAAATCTTGCCACAGAACCTCTTGTCGGTTTCATTGATCAGCTCACTAATTGGTATATACGCCGCACAAGAAACCGATTTTGGGCAGATGAGGATTCTCCAGATCGAAGGCAGGCTTTTGAAACGCTTTACCATGTCTTATTTGTCTTAGTTAAAATCTGTGCTCCTTTCATTCCCTTTTTAAGCGAGGCAATATACGTTGGTCTTAGAAAAAAAGGGGATCCTGAATCGGTCCATTTGACCGATTATCCTGAATTTCAAGAGCAGCTGCGCGATAAGGTTTTGGAAAAAGAGATGGCCCTCGTGCAAAATGTGGTGAGTCTTGGCCATGCTTTAAGAAAAGAGCACCATTTAAAAGTCAGGCAGCCTCTTTCAGATGCAAAAATTATTGTTGCGAGTGAAGAAGAGATCCAAATCCTTCAAAAGCAAAGCAAACTCATTTGCGATGAACTCAATGTAAAAATGATTCATTTTTCGACGGATGAGACCCAATTTGTCAGTTGGAGTGCAAAGCCAAATTTTAGGATTCTTGGAAAAAAAGTAGGCGGTTTAATGGGAGAATTACAAAAGGCCATTTCTCTTTTAACTGTGAATAAGATTAAAGCAATTTTTGAAGGAAAGGATTTTGAATTACAAGTTCAAGGGAAAAAAATTCTCCTTACTTCTGAAGATCTCCTCATTGAGAGGAAGGTATTAGAAGGAACCATTGCTGCAACAAATTTTGGTGTTACCATTGTTCTCAATACAAAGCTGAGTGAAGAGCTCATAAAAGAGGGAATTGCAAGAGAGCTTATCAATAAAATCAATACGATGAGGCGAGATAATGGCTTTGCCGTAACTGATAGAATTGATGTGCAGATTTCTACTACTGATAGGGTAAAAGAGGTCTTTCAAGAATATAAAGAATATATCTGTCATGAAGTTTTGGCTCTAAATGTCGCATTTGAACCCTGTGAAGGAGTTGAATGGGATTTAAATGGAGAGCCAACGACTATTTCTCTAATAAAAGTCGAAAGTAAAGTCAGTTAAAGTTTGCACATGTGGGAAGTTTGTTCATAACTTGCCCTTAATTGATCTCTTTTCCCAATTTTAAAGAAATGAAGTGGTCTTTTTAAAAATTTGATAAAGATACTTATAAATAATTCATAATTAAAGAGTTCCTTTGCACTTTCATAGTGAGCAACAGAATGAATAACAATGGTTTTTATGATCAATTAAAGAGACAATTTAAAATTGTTTATAACAGGGATAGATTCATGGGTTTTTAATTAAAATTTTTTCCGGAATCAATCACTCTGATTTTAAAAGAATAATGAGAACTTTGAATTTCAATAAAATAGGGAAAAGGAAATTCAACTCTTTTGCTATCTAAATAAAGAGATATTTCAGCTTCTGATATGAGGCTTTGATCTTTTGGCCATTTTGCTTTCCAAAGCTCGAAGCTAGGATTATCTATTTTTTTTCCCTCAATAACCAAAGAAGGAAGCCAAATTTTGCGTCGATCTTCTTCTCCATCTTTTGGAGGGAGCCCGATCTTTTTAAAATCCTTTTCCTTTGCTTTGGTGAAAGGAATTGCAAAAAGTTTAGGCAAAAGTTGTTCTTCTTTGTCATTAACAAGAAATTGATTTTGCGTTAAAGAAAAGCAAGAGACAACCTCTGCTGTATTTAAATCGATTTGGAAGGCGGTCCATGAGCTATGGCCAGGCGCACCCTGTTTTTTCCATTCCTTCCAAGAAAGTTTTGGAATGAATGGTGTGGTGATTTCTTCTAGAGTTACATGGGAATCTGATTTGGCTCGAATGAATAAAACAGAGTTGTTTTTTGCAATGGAAGCAACGATGTAGTCTCCAATTGAAGCTTTAGAAATTCTTTCTTTTAGAAAAGGTGTATTGCAATTTGCAGAATTGAAATAAAAGAAAATTAAAAAGAGAAAAAATTGATATAAATACTTCATAGGTATTAATTGTATCTTTAATGATTAGATCGGATCAATGTCAAATGGAAAAAGGTAGTAATAAAATTTTTATCATAATCCGATTGGTCCTGTTTTTTTTCTTAATATTTGCTACGATCCCTTCCTTATCAGAAGAGGCTTGGCAAACAGAACTTCATCAAATCGATAGGGAAATCCAGGAGTTGAAAGAGCTGAAAGAAAAATATGAGTCAAGTGCAGAGCGCAATGAAAATAATGCGCTTCGTTGGCAATTTCGAAATGAAACTTACAAAGATGCACGAGATGCTTGGGATCGCGCAGAGCGAGATCGCGCTAAAGTAAAAGAGTTGGAAGAACAAATCACAGAGCGAGAAAAAAAGCGCGCTGAAATCATAAGGAAACATTCATGAAGGGGAGCTATCTTTCAAAAGTTTACTGCGAATCTTTTGGCCTCCTCACAGATCTCTATGAGTTGACCATGGCCTATGGTTATTGGAAGGAAAAAATGGAAGATAGAGAGGCTGTTTTTCACCTCTTTTTTCGCAAAAAACCCTTTGATGGCAGTTTCGCTGTTGTAGCCGGAATGGAAACGGCATTAGAATTCATAGAAAGATTCCGTTTTGAAAAAAGTGATTTAGAATATTTGCGATCGCTGAAAGATAGCCTTGGAAAACCGCTATTTGAAGTAGGGTTCTTAGATTATTTAAAAGATTTAAGGCTTCGCTTAAGCGTAGATGCAATGGAAGAGGGTTCACCGGTTTTTCCCTATGAGCCCCTCATTCGCGTCCAAGGTCCAATTTTACACGCACAGATTATGGAATCGGCTCTTCTCAATATCATCAATTTCCAAACACTCATTGCAACAAAAGCGGCTCGCATCTGCTTTGCGGCAAACCCAGATGTGATTGTCGAGTTTGGGTTAAGAAGGGCACAAGGGATTGATGGGGCAATTGCAGCAAGTAGATCTGCCTTCATCGGAGGATGCCATTCTACTTCCAATGTAATAGCTGGAAAACTCTTTGGAATTCCGGTGAAGGGAACACATGCACATAGCTGGGTGATGGCGTTTGACCATGAGATCGATTCGTTTCGCGCTTTTGCTAGGGCTTTGCCAAGAGAATGCATTTTTTTGATCGATACCTATGACAGTGTAGAGGGAGCTAAGCGGGCAGTAAAAGTTGCCAAAGAAATGCGCAAAGAGGGAAAGGAAATGGTGGGAGTAAGACTCGATTCGGGTGATCTTACACATCTTAGTATAGAGGTGAGAAAAATTTTAGATGAAGGGGGATTTCCTAAAGCGAAGATCATGGCAAGCAATGAATTGGATGAATATCTCATTTTTGATTTGAAACATCAGGGGTCGAAAGTGACCATTTGGGGTGTAGGAACCAATTTAGTAACGGCTAAAGGACAAAGCGCACTTGATGGCGTATATAAACTGAGTGCAATCAAAGATAGACGAGGAAAATGGCAATATCGGTTAAAAATTTCTGAACAAATGTCAAAGGTAACTCTTCCTGGGATTCCGCAAGTGCGCAGATATTTTAATGAAAAAGGGGCGGTTGCAGATATGATTTATGATGTAGCAATGAAAATTGGTAAGCCAGTCCAAATGTTTCAACTGGCGGATTCTTCTGTGAAGAAAAAAATTCATCCAGCTTGGAGCCACCGAGATCTTCTCGTCCCGATGATGAAAAAAGGAAAGAAAATATACAGCCAGCCCTCTCTTGAAGCAATGAGAAAAAAAACCTATTTAGAACTTTCTACGTTGCCGGTTGCTATGCGCAGATTTTTAAATCCATCTCCTCATTTTGTTGGAATTGAAAAAGGTCTTTATGATCTCAAGCTTGCTATGATCGATGAACTCAACAAAGGAATTTCATGAGATGTTTACTAATTGTAGACATGCAAAATGATTTTATGTCGTCAGGAACATTGCCCGTCCCTGAGGGAGATCAGATCATCTCTTTGATCAACCAGTTGATGCCAAAATTTTCTCTCATAGTTGCCACGCAGGATTGGCATCCTTTAAATCATGTGAGCTTTGCAAAAAATCATCCAAAAAAAAAAGCAGGGGATATCATTCAAATAAAAGGAAAAAAACAAACTCTTTGGCCTGTTCATTGTGTGCAAGGGACAAAGGGGGCAGAACTTGTCTTAGAACTAAATAAACAGCCCATCGCAGCCCTTTTCAAAAAGGGAGTGGATACCGATGTGGATAGCTATAGCGCCTTTTTTGATAATGCCAAAGTGCGATCGACAGGACTTCATCAATATCTGATGTCTAGAAAAATCAAGGAAATCTATGTTGCTGGAGTTGCAACAGAATATTGTGTTTTTTTTTCTATTTTAGATGGGCTAGATTTGGGATATAAGGTTCATTTGATTATCGACGGCTGTAGAGGAATCTATCCAAAAGACGTAAAGCAAGCAGTTGAAACCATGAACAAGAAGGGAGCTAAAATTCTCTTTTCGCAAGCGATAAATTTCAATGGTGATCTTTTTTAAACTTAACAGGAGGAGATGATGATGGCTGAAAAATTCAAATACAAACGACTTAATAAAAACGATGCAGCAGTTTTATTGGTTGATCACCAAACGGGTTTGATTAATTTAGTGCAGGACTATTCACCCAATGAATTTAAAAATGCGGTATTAGCATTAGCTGATATAGCTAAATACTTTAATCTGCCAACAATTTTGACTACGAGTTTTGAAGATGGTCCAAACGGTCCTATAGTTCCAGAGCTCAAAAAAATTCTTCCTGATGCAATTTACATTCCACGACCTGGACAAATCAATGCATGGGATAATGAAGATTTCGTCAGGGCTGTTAAATCCACTGGTAAAAAACAGTTGATCATCGCAGGTGTAGTCACTGATGTTTGCGTGGCTTTTCCAACTCTTTCAGCCTTGGAAAAGGGATATGATGTTTTTGTTGTCGTCGATGCTTCGGGTACTTTAAATAAAGATGTTCGCGATGCTGCTCTTATGCGCATTGTCCATGCAGGTGCACAAACGATGAGCTGGTTTAGCGTCGCTTCTGAACTACATCGTGATTGGAGAAATGACGTTGAGGGACTAGGAAATATTTTTTCGAACCATCTTCCCAACTATCGAAATCTGATCAACAGTTATAGGTTTAAAAATAAATCATAAGGATTAGGGGTTGGGTTCATAGACGGGACTGATTTGCAAGCCCAACTCTTTTATTGCTAAGATCACTTCTGCAATGGATTGCCATTTTGCATTTCGATCAATATGAAGCAAAACTTTTATTTTTTCTTTTTCCTCAGGAAAAATTCCCATTTGTTCTTGTTTCAAAAGTTCAGCTTTCACAGACGCAACCGAATCAAAGACAAATTCATTGATTTCCGTAATGAGTTTGCATTTGCCTGCATCATTCATCGTGAGTATGATCGTGTAATTCGAAGAGGGTTCACTGAGAGAAGTAGCTCCAGGGATATTTCCAGGCGTCATTTTTACAAGACTGACTTCGCTATCGTACAAAGCTGTACGGGTAATGGCAAGAACTGCAAAAATTGCCAAAACAAGGAAGAGGAAATCGACCATGGGTGTCAGGTTCAAGGTTTTTTGCTTTTCTAGTTCTTCTTGGGGAATGATTTGCATAAGAATTTTTATGTTCCAAGTGGATAAGCATCGATGAGACTCGCAAATTCTTTGGCCTCATTTTCAACTTTTGCAAGCAGGCGAATCAATCGGTATTTAGCAATGGAATGGAGGGTCATTGCAAAAATGGCTACAATTAATCCTGCAACGGTAGTTCCGACAGAAATTCCAAGCCCATCAAACAAGACAGAGACGCTTTCAATCGAACGGTTTAAATCATAAAAAGCATAAAACATTCCAATTACGGTCCCCAAAAGGCCAAGCATAGGGGCGATGATGGCAATGTCATTGAGGAAATTAATTTTTTGCCAAAATGCAACAGTTGCTCTTTTCCCCTCATTTTTCATCGCTTCGAACATCAAACTGACACCATGTTTTCTCGAAGTAATTCCCGAAGCTAAAATCTTGCATAAAAAATGGTTTTCTCTATTGCAAAGATTCAACACTTCAGCGAATTGGTTACTCATTAACTTTGTTCGCATCTCTTTGATTAAATGGTCTGGTAAAAATTCAGAAGAGCGAATGGTCAACATGCTATAAGACCAAAGGCCAAAAGAAATGATAGACAGGATAGCAAGTACTGAATAGATGATGGGCGCTCCTAAAAATACCTGTTTTAAATTGATTTGTATCTGGCCATCGTGGTTGAGAGGGGGTTTTTCTGAACTTATTTCCACTGCGGAAGGAGCTACAGAGATTTCTTTCGTTTCAACTTGAGTAAATAAAGGCTTAGACTCTTCGATTTCTTTCTGTATTATTGGCATTTCCAATTCAACCAGCTTTTCTTTTTCTGGATTTATTTTTTTTATTTCTAAAACTGGAGCAATTTCTTCTTCCACTTCGGTTTCACTAGATTCTTCTTTCCAAATGGCTCCTGAAGGAGCTGCTTTTGATAAATTTTCTATGATGAAATCGATCTCTTTTTCGTCTTCTTCAATTGAGAATTTTGGTTCGCTTGCAATTTGTGTTTCAAGATTCAACTTTTCTGTTTCTAATTCTACAATATTTTGTGACTCGATTTCTTCTTCTAGAGAAAAAAGATCCGTTTGGGAGGGAAAGAAAAGTTCTTCTTCTTGCCCGTCTGCAAAGAGAAACAGAGGAAAAAAGAGGAAGCTATAAATCAGATTCTTATACTTCATCGGTAGAACCCTGCATCAAACTTTAACTTTAGCAAACTATAATATAAAGGCAAAAGGCTAAAAGCTAAATCAAGGGTTTGCGCTCTCTCTTCTTTTTTTGCCTTTAGCTTTTAGCCTTTTGCCTTTATTCTTTTTGTCTATGAAACCCAAAGATTTAAAATATCCCTTTCCATGGGAAGATCGCAAACCCCTTCTTTTAAATCAAATTTTTTTCATTCCTGACCATTATGCCTTGCATGGTGAGCAAAAAATCGATCTGCCAAGTTTTAATCAAAATACAAAAATAATGATTGAATACTGCAGTGGAAATGGGTCTTGGGTCACCCAAAAAGCTTTAGAAAATCCAGAAAGCAGCTGGATTGCTGTGGAAAGACAATTTGAGCGAGTTCAGAAAATTTATGCAAAAGTGCACAACTTAGGATTAAAGAATCTCCTTGTTGTTTGCGGGGAAGCAAAAATCTTTACCCATTTTTACCTCTCTGGTGATTTGATTGATGAGGCCTACATCAATTTTCCTGACCCCTGGCCTAAAAGCAAACATGCAAAACATCGATTAATGCAATTGGAGTTTATAGAGGAGCTTTCTCGAATCATAAAGCCTAAAGGAATGCTCATGGTGGTTACAGATGATGCAAATTATGTTGAAGAGATCTTAGAAAAAATGGGGAAAAATGAAAATTGGGCGTGTAGATATGAATATCCCCATTTTCGCACATCACAGGAAAACTATGGATCTTCTTATTTTGATACCCTCTGGAGATCTAAGGGAAAAACCATCCACTATTTAAAGTTTCAAAATGAGAAGTGAAATTTCCATTCCCATTCATATTTCTCATGACTTTGATTGGAAAGAAGAGTTGTCTTCAATTAAAGAGGAAAAAATTCTTTGGAAACTCGATTTTGGCTGTGATAAGAGCCCTATGGATTTTTATGACTCTTTTTACTTTCAATCTTTTTTATGTGGGCTAGAAGAATTCTCTAAACAGTGTCTTAAATATCCCACCATTGGCGTCTCTCTTTATCAAGGAGATCTTTATTTTAAATCAAAGATGGTTCCTTCCGAAAATTATGAAAAAAATTTTGCTGATTTTCTTAAAGATTATGATTTAAACCATTTTCAAAAAGATGAGTTAGAAGAGCTATTTTGCACATCTGTCTTTTCAGAATATCTCCAAAGACTTGCAACCAGTTTGCCCGATTCTATTTCACTTTTTATCCATTTGGATGTGCAAGAAACTCCTTTGGCAAAAGTAGCCCACCTTATCTGCAAAAGGCGATTTGAACATCTTAAAATCATTCTTCAATCTGATGATTTTCTTCCCATCTGTTTTGAAAAGAAAACTTCCATTGGATTTGCTGTTCCCTTAGATGAATATTGCAATACAGGGCTTTTAGAGGAGATCAATCAAATGTTTCTTCGATTACAAAAAGAAAAGATTATAGTGAGGGTAATTCCTGAAGAGAGTTTGAATGAAAATTGGGAGGAATTAGAGGCTATTATTGTGCATACAAAAAACTTATCCTCTCTTGGTAGAAGAGGCCTTTTGGGTTTTGCAGCGGCAGGAGGAATTCCTATCTATTTCGGAGAACCGCTTGGATTGGAAGGAGAAACAACCTTTGAAAGATTTTTAAAAGAAATCGGAGCAGAGGGATTTGAACCCCCGACCCACTGCTCCCAAAGCAGTTGCGCTAGCCAAACTGCGCTATGCTCCGATTTTGAATAACATTTTATCAACACTCTTTCTTTGGATCAATCATTGATTGATAGATAAACAAATCTTGAATAGTCTAAAAAATATGAAAAAGTTTTCAGCACTTTCCTCCTTTTATAAACTCAAAAAGCTAGCTGAAAATCCTATCGATTTAACAAAAAAGGGGATTCTCACTCCGCAGCGAATTGAGGAGATGTTTTCTGAAGAGGTTGGACTGAAGTTTTTTTATGCGACAGAAAGGATGGATGAGCAAACTCTTTCTGCACTTTTTGAACTTGCAAAAGAGACAGAAGCTGTCCATAAAATGCGATCGATGCAAGCAGGTGAAATCGTCAATGTTATTGAGAGATATGAAAGTGAAAAAAGACCAGCTCTTCATACTGCCATGCGAGATTTTTTTGAGGAAAAAGAAGAAACACAGCGGGCAAAAGAGGCTGCTTCTTTAGCCTATAAAGAGTTGGAAAAATTAAAAAATTTTCTTCAGAAAATAGAGACCAAAAAGCGATTTACCCATCTTGTTCAAATTGGAATTGGAGGATCTGACCTAGGGCCCAGAGCCGTCTACTACGCACTAGAAGCCTACAAACGTCCGATGAGAAAAGTTTCCTTTATCTCCAATGTTGACCCCGACGATGGGGCCCAAGTTTTGTCAGAAGTGGAATTAGAAAATACTCTATTTGTGGTAGTCTCCAAATCGGGAAGGACTCTTGAGACGCAAACAAATGAGGAATTTGTCATTCAAAAATTGAAGGCAAAAAATCTCGATCCTAAAAATCAGATCATCGCTGTGACAGGACAGGGGAGTCCCATGGATGACCCAAGTAAGTATTTAGCTTCTTTTTACATCTGGGATTATGTAGGAGGGCGCTACTCTACCGCGTCCATGGTAGGTGCAGTCACTCTTGCCTTTGCCCTTGGCATGGACCAGTTTCTCGATTTCTTGCGTGGAGCGAGCAAAATGGATAAGCTTGCAAAAATTCCCGATCCAAAAAGAAATTTGCCCCTTTTGTCAGCCCTTTTAGGGATTTGGAATCGCAACTTCTTACTCCATCCTACTTGTGCTGTGATTCCCTATTCACAAGCTCTCCACCGCTTTCCCGCCCATCTACAACAGCTAGATATGGAATCCAACGGAAAGAGAATCGACAAAGAGGGAAATCCTGTCAATTTTTCCACAGGGCCCATCATTTGGGGAGAACCTGGAACAAATGGACAACATTCTTTTTACCAATCCCTTCATCAAGGAACCGATATTGCTCCCATTGAAATGGTCGGCTTTAAAGAAAGTCAATATGGAAAAGATCTCGAGGTGCAAGGAACTAGTTCCCAAGAAAAACTCTTATCCAATCTGATCGCGCAGTCGATTGCCTTTGCCCTTGGAGAAAAAAATCCCAATCCAAACAAAGTTTGCGCAGGCAACCGCCCCAACCATATCCTTTTTGCTGAAAAGCTGACTCCTTATAGTTTAGGCCTCATCTTGTCATACTATGAACATAAAGTCGCCTTTCAAGGATTTATCTGGAATATCAACTCTTTTGACCAAGAGGGGGTACAGCTTGGTAAAACATTGGCTTCTAAAATGATCGATCAATTTATCCAGAAGAAGAAGCAAAAGACCATCGATGAAAGGGCATTTCCTCTTGGAGCAGCCTTTTTAAAGAAAATTTTTTCATAGAATATTTTAAGCAAAATTCTTTAAAATATTCTGCATGATAAGTGGAATTTCAGAAAAAATCTCCTCATACATAACAATTCCCTCTTTTTCGCATCTTTCCAACTCTGCCTCGAAAATCTCCTCATCCTTTTTCTCTAAACAAAATCCAGCTATTTGGGGAATTGGATATGGTCTTGCAATGGGGATTACAACTACTTGTTTGGAAATAATTTACTCGAAGGTCTCTTCTCCTGAAAATGACAAAAAAAATCTTGAAGAACAAAAGCATGTATTTAAATTAGGATATGTCTCTATTGCTGCTAGCATCACTATCATAATGGTGGTGTTTCGTTGGGTTTTTCAAGAAAGAATTTTTGTTCCTCTTATTTCAAAAGTCTTAAAAGAGCAAGTTATTTTTAAATTAGGAAAAGTATCTTTTTCTAATATAGAAATAGTCACCGCACTTTTTTTTGCATCCATCGTGGAATTTTTCGATAGATACGCAAACAATACTTTGGTAAAAATAGTAAATTATCATTTAGAGATGATAGATGTATTATTCTTTTGTAAAAATGGGCTTTCGGCTGCAGTCATCGCTAGCGTAATCTCACAATTAGTAAAGTATAAAATCCTTTCAATCTACCGAAATGAGAAGATCGGTTTTTTCTCTCGATAAGCATGATAAACAAAATTTCAAGTAATCTTCCCTTACTTATTGCATTTCAGATTAAAAGTGTTTCACGCATTTTCACATTCTTTTGGAGACAACATCCAGTTATTTCTGGATTATTTATTGGGTCTATTGCTGGGATGTCTGGTTCCATTGTAACAATAATTTATGTTAAATGGTTTAATCAACAACCAAGTAAAAAAGAACAAGAATTTTTAAATAGGGCATATTCAGCTGGGTATGGCTCAATTATTCTTGGGTCTAGTGCTGAAGAGTCGATGAGATGTCTTGTACAATATGCCATACAGGCTAGTTTATCCAAGGTTTTCAAAGAGAGAACCTGGTTGAAACTAGAAAAGGACTCCTTTTCTGACTTAGAGGTAGTCTCAATTGCAATAAGTTCAATATTATTTGGATTATATCATTTATTTAACGATTTTCCCTTGAATGTAAAATTAAAACAGGTGTTCGTTACTACTATACTGGGAAATATTGTTGGGGTTGTCTTTTGCAAAAAAGGGCTACTAGCAGCAATGTCTACTCATGCAATTTACAACTGCATCCTCTGTAAAACCTGTTCAACTCTGCAAAATGCAAAGGTGGGTTTTTTCCCCAACCCCAAGTAAATGGTCGGTCTGATCTGCAAATTGCTTTGATGGAGCATGAGGTGAGGTGAGGAATACCTGTCCTAGATTTGCAATTTCTTGGTGGAGTGCATCTTGGCGAAAAGAGTCAAAATGGATGGCAAAATCATCGAAACAGAGAAGGGGCATCTCTCCAAAGGTTTCAGAAAAGTGGTGCCACTGAGATAGCTTAAGAGCAGCAATGATCGATCTTTTTTGCCCTTCGCTTCCATAGGTTTTTGCCAGTTTTTTATTGAGAGTGATTTGAAAATCCTCTACGTGAGGGCCAAAAAGGGTTCTTCCCATTTGGATTTCTTTACGCCTATTTTTTTGATACTGTTCTAGAAGAATTGCAGAAATCGCTTTTTCTTTTTTTACCTGGAATGAGTGGATATATTTTAATTCTACTTGATCTGCTCTTGAAGAAATTTTTTCCAAAAAGTGTGATAGTTTGGGATGAAGTGCAGAAATGGCTTCCATTCTTTTTTGGATCAGATATTCCGCTGAGTGGGCCATGATGTTTTCCCATGAATCTATTGCTTTTTCCGTTTTTTTTCTCAGCAAAAAATTTCGCTGTTTCATCGCTCTGTGGTAGCGAAAAAGATGGTGGACATAGCTGGGGTCAATTTGGCTTAAATGGAGATTGAATAGGGTTCTTCTCTGGTTTGGCTCTCCCGCAATCAAATCATGATCTTCTGGAACAAATAGAACGGAAGGTAAAAGTCCAAGGAGGGAGCAAAGCTGAGAAGAAGTTGTCTGGTTGTATTTAACCTCTTTTCTCTCTTTCGTGAAAAAAACCTGTATTGTTTGATCGATTCCATCTTTGAAAATTTCTGCCTCAATGAGAAAAAAATTGGCCTCATGGTGGATCAGGTTTTCCAAATATCTGGTGCGGAAAGATTTTCCAGTAGTGAGAAGGGATATTGCCTCTAAAAGATTTGTCTTCCCTGAGCCATTTTCTCCCCAAATCCAGTTGATATGTGGAGAAAAGGAAAATTCAGCTTTTTTATGATTTCTAAAATTACAGAGAAAAAGCTTTTTAATGTGCATCTGTAGCAAGTCGCATCGGCATGATGACAAATTGCGCCGAAGAAGAGTCGGTGATCAATCCAGGATTATAGGCATCAGTCGCAGAAAAATTAACCGTTTCATCCTCACTATGTCGCAAAATATCTAAAAAAAAGTGGGGGTTGAAGGCAATATCAAATTTTGGGCCGCTATAATTGACCGGCATAGACCCTTTTCCTTCACCAATGTCTCCACTTGTAGCTGATAGATGGAGAGTGCCAGGAGAAAAGGAAAATCGAACCGAGCTGCTCATTTCAGAAGTAAAGAGGGCAACTTGTCTTAAAAGAGAGATTAACTCTTCTCGGTGGAGTGCAATCGTTTGTTCTTTTTTTTGTGGAATCACTTTAGAAACATCGGGATATTGCCCACTGAGCAGCTTTGTAATGATAACGATATTTCCAATTTCTAATCCTATCTTGTCCGATAAAAAATTGATTTTTACCTCTTTTTCCTTTTCTTCTAAAATTTTAACGATTTCTTCCACAGCTTTAAGAGGGAGTATGTAGGAGCCTGCTGTTTTAGGAGAGGATTCAATCGCTGTATCGATCTTAGCAAGCCTTTTTCCATCAGTTCCAATAAAGGTAGCCAGATGATTTGTCTTTTGCACAAGAATCCCATTTAAAACTTGACGGCTGTCTTCGCGAGCTGCTGCAAAAGCAACTTTTACAAACATCTCCTTTAGCTTAACCGTTTCTATTGTAAATTCAATGGCTTCTCCAAGATCTGGAAACGCAGGAAATTCATTTTTATGCATTCCCTGGATTTTAAAAAGAGAGGCACCAGAATAGATCATTGCAATTTCAGGAGAGATGGTTTGGATTTTTACTTGAGGAGAGGTAAATTCTCGCACCAATTGAAAGAGGCGTCTAGCTGGAAGGGTAATGGCCCCTTCTTCTTCTACTTTTGCTTCGATGAAGACCCGCATGCTCACTGTCAAATCAGTACCACTCATGATCAGCTGATTATTTGTTGCTTCAATGAGAATATTTGCTAAAATTGGAATCGTTGGTTTTTGCGATACAACGCTTTGTATTTTTCCGATCAGCGCAACAAACTCATTGCGATGCACTACCAATTTCATAGGAACATCCTTTTTGTGTAGGTTAAACATAACGAATCTTTTTTCATTCGTCAACAGCCCTCTTTTTATCCTGCACACTATGCATCGATCTTACGAACCTATCCCGAAATTCAAAAAACCTGCTTTTTGTCCCTTTTTCCCCATATTTTAAAATCATTGTTTGGCCTACTTATTCAAGTATGTCCTACGCAATGATTTTAAAATCTGTGGAAAAATTTATCAAAAATCAAATTTTCTTAATTTCGGGATAGGTTCACGTATCCTGTTTGCTAGCATTAATTTTCCTGCTATTCTCTATTACCTCAAGAGCTTATAGAAAAGAAAAGATCAAAATCTGGTTTCTCTGTGATCTCTGTGGTTAAAATCTGTATATTCGAAGATCGGATAATAATCACCACAGAGATCACAGAGGACACAGAGAACAAGATGAGCAGGATGAACCTAAGTTTTATGTCGTAGAATTTGTTGAATTTTTCGCTTTTCTTCGCGCTCTTTTATCGCTCTTCTTTTGTCAAAGGCTTTTTTCCCGCGCGCTACGCCAATTTTTACCTTAATCAACCCTTTTTTCAAATAAATAGATAGGGGAATGATGGTCAGCCCTTTTTCCTGTGAAAAGCGGCGAAGGTCGGCAATCTCTCTTTTGTGTAAAAGCAGTTTTCGTTCTCTTCTCTCTTCATGATTAAAGATGGTTCCAAATTTATAGGGAGCAATGGATGCATTTTTTAAAATGATATCATTTCTATCTGTAACAAGAACGTAGGCCTCTTGAAGACTCACCTGATGCGCGCGCAAAGACTTGACTTCGGTTCCAACCAAAATAATCCCTGCTTCAAACGTCTCTAAAATTTCATAATTGTGCCAAGCTTTTCGATTGGAAGCAAGTTCACTATTGGATTGATTTTTCATTGAAAAAGAGTTTGGCCAAAATTAGTAACGCGAAAACACTCTTTATCTTCATGCCAGCCAATCGCAACAGCGCCAATTTCAAATAGCCAATCCCAAACAACTGTTTTAAGCAAGAGGATATCCTCTTCAGAATATTTAGGAAGAAGATATTGCCAATGTTTTCCTATCCGTTTTAATGAAACGATTTGATTTTCATTTAATGGAACAATGGC